>NZ_JALBWM010000079.1 GCF_023895975.1 Microbulbifer okhotskensis | reverse complement strand
TCTGGCCGTGGTTCCTACCTATTTCGCCCCCTAAAACTGTCCGAAGTATTGAGATACTCAGAGTCAGAGAAAAATCTACTCATTACCTCTTTGGATAAAAACCTAATCGTAAATATACGATTTATTTTGGAAACGGTTTCAGACCTTAATACTTCTGACACCTTAAAATCATATCCAAATGAGCCGCCATATGACTTCAAGATAGGCATCATAGCGTCACGATATGCTTGGTAGATATTATCATTACCCACATCAAGACCTACTACCATCTCATACATAATATCAACTCCAAGCCCAATCTCGAATGACCACTACATATCTACCCATCCCCTTTTCATCCGACTGGCAATAGGTCGTCCATTCATGTGCTTGAGAATCACCTCCATCAAAAAGCACTATAAATCTCTACTATTTATATATAAGGCGCGCCCACTATTCTGCCATACATTAAAAATCCACCAGCCGCATCCCCCACGGATTATAGATTACACACCTTTAAACCAAGATCAATTTAATCACAACCAGCAATAGCAAACCACCCTACAAAAACGCTTTAACGAAGGTTTTCTTATGAAAAACTGGAAGGCAAATGAAATTGTAAAATACGAGAATGGAATTATTTTTTGACTTTAGTAACCCTGCCAAATTGACCATGGTCACCACACCTTTTCTATCATCGTAACGTGTGGACGTTGGATATGGGGAGAGTCTTGTTAACAAGAGCTCCGCCCAAGCTATTACTAATCAAAAACCTAGATTACCAGCATATGCGACACACGCTTCCCCACCAGAAATTCTAGCAGGCTCCAATAATTGAACATTTTTCTTGGCCGGGCATTAATACGAAATACCGCATCGTCAATCTGGTTTTTCGGCAGCTTGCCAATTTCCATCCCTTTTGGGAAGAAACGCCTCAGCAAACCATTGGTATTTTCGTTCAACCCGCGCTCCCATGAATGATACGGCTTGGCAACATAGATATTGCAGCCTAGTTTCCGCGCGATCGACTGGTGGCCCACGAATTCGCCGCCGTTGTCGAAGGTTATGGTTTTACACACAGCCTGATAAGACTTCAACATCTGCTTGATGGCACGGCTCAGTATCTTCTTACTCTTATCTGATGCTCTGCGCGTGAATAACAATTTGGGGACTCGCTCAACCAAGGTCACCAGATAGCCACCTTGACCATAAACTATGTCGCCCCCAGTGCCCGAGCTCTATGCTGTCATCAGCAATCGCCGGACGTTCGTCAATACAGATACATCCTGGAATTAGCTTCACTCCAGCCTCAGGGCGCTTGCGGTAAAGATTACCTTTTCGCGGCAGGTGTGGCCGCCAGTTGAACCCTCTAACCTACCGATTAGCGGTTGAACAACAGACTGCTTTGTCACACTTCTCAAGCCGCGTGCGTCCGTCAATTTGTTCGGGACTTGCGTTTTTTACCTGGTGGTCGATTTGCACTTTCATGGCGAAATCAAACTTAGTGTACTTACGCGATCCGTGCCGCCGTTGTAGCATCTGTCGGTGAACGCTCTCCGCACTGTAAGGGCCACAGCGGTTTAGCTCGCGGGAAATGGTTTTGTTGGAACGACTGAGTTGTTGCGTAATGGCTCGGGCTGAATAGTTCTGCCCGCTGAGGACTTCGATCCGCATTTGGGGCCATATGGGTCCTAGTTTTAATCCAGTTGGGTTGGCGCAAGCTCTCCACGAAGACGGGATAACTCAAGCTTCATAGAATAAGGCCTCTACAAAGTGGAATACGCCCCCTCATAAACTTCTGAGGGGCCATATTCCTAAATGACTTATTCAATATTACAAACAAATAGCCTGCTCTTGGCGACGCTCAGAATCCGTAGGTATTTTTGAATCCTTCTGCCAATCAACCATTCGAGCAATAAACCAAATAAACGGTTCGATCTGGCCATTTAACACACAGCTGCCCGTGCAAACACTCTGCAACAATCCCTGTGCATCGGATAGACGCAAGGCGGAAACTGACTCCTTGTTTGTGAAAACCATAGAACACCCTGGCACACCAGAGATCGTATGATCACTCAATGTGACGTTTCCGTCATAGGACAAAATCCTGATTGGCTCATCTTGCCCGGAAATACTGACGGACAAAGCTAAGTTGGGCCTTTCTATTGATACCCTGGCCAGGTATTTTCTAAGGTATTGAGAAAAAGCACTTGCCCAGCTCTCCACTTGGGTGATCGCCTGATCTATATCCAAGGGCTCATCTTTAACCACCGGCTGCTGGGAATCGACTTGTCGCTCTGCCTCAATCAGGGCTTGCAGGGTCCTATCAACATCCTCCTTTGTATGAGCAGCCGAGCAGATGAACCTGAGACGACCCCGCCCGCTCTCCACTATGGGGTAAGTGACCGCCGACGTTTGAATACCGCGTTTGTACAATGCCTGCACTATGGCAAATAGCGTATCTTTATCGCCAAAATGCGGAGTAACGATAGGTCCATCCCCGCTCCCCAGATCATATCCAGCCTGTTCAAATTTCTGGCGCATATATCGGGTGGTATCCCAAAGTCGCTCCCGCAACCCATCATCAAATCGGAGCCTACGCAAGGCGGTAAGTGCAGCAGCAATATCTGCGGGACTAACCGAAGCTTGAAAAATGTATGCCCTTGCTGATGATTTCAGCAGATTGACATATTCTCGCTTCGCGGCAACCACACCGCCGAGGCTGCCGAGTGCCTTGCTGAGCGTTGTCATTATAAAATCTACCTGATCGGTAATGCCCTGGGCCGCACAAATCCCCGCACCGCCCTCACCATAAAAGCCAAACGAATGCGCTTCATCCACCAAAACCAGTGCGTTGTATTTCTTGGCTGTGCGCACTATTTCAGCAACCGGGGCTGCACCCTCACCCATACTGTAAACGCCTTCAAGCACCACTAGGGTGGTGCGGTAGGGAGATACCTCAGACTCCAACACAGTCCCCAGGTCGCTGGCACTGTTATGTTTGAATGTCCTGATCTTTGCACCACACAAGCGGGCTCCATCGACAATAGAGGCATGGCACAGCTGGTCTATTACCACTACGTCATCTTTGCCCAGAAGCCCCGCAACCACGCCGACATTGGCCGTATACCCTGTCGGGAACAAACAGGCCCCTGACTTCCCAACCAAATCGGCAAATTCTGTTTCGAATTGAAGGTGTAGATCTGTTAACCCCGATGCCGCCGCAGAGGTGCCCATTCCAGTACCAAAGCGCTTTACGGCCGTTGACGCCTGCTCGATAACTTCCGCATCCCGATTCAAGCCAAGATACAGGTTGGTTGTCCAAATAATCGCCTCTTGCGCATCATCGTTATACACGTCGGTCACCGTTCCACGAGTACCGCTGCCGGTACTCAATACCTTGCTATATGGATTCCTGCGCTGTTCATTGACCATGGATATCACTACCTGCACCAGCTTGCTCTTATCTGAAGCGGACCAGGCAGGAGCGTTCGCAGCCTGAAAGGTTGGATGGCTTGCTTGAAGTTGAGATTGAAAACTGGCAAGTGAATCTTTGGCCGCACTGGCTATCTGATCAGATGTCGCGCTAGCAACCTTATTACTCATCATAGTGAGGATATAGCTCGCCAGTAGTTTTGGCGTGGGGTAATCGATAATCGCTTGTGGTGATAGGGTTCGCTTCAAGTAATGGCTCAATCGACTGGCCAATTCTAGGGTTGTTAACGAATCCAGTCCCTGCTCATCAAGTGGCAGCTCAGGTAGAACTGTTTGCGGATCAAGATGATTAAGGAGCGAGGCTACTGCTCCCTGGATAATTGAAATCATCCCCACCTCACAAGTTGGTGATCCGATGAGGCTCTCAATTAGCTCGTCACCAGATCTGCCAACTCCGTCATTGGTCGCAGCATTGTCAACCTGCGAATTAAAGTGGCCCTCCCCCAAGCGCTGAAGATTGTTACGATCAAGCTTGCGATTAGGTAATAAAGGCAACGCTTGCAGGTGCCGTACAAATTGGGGAATCATATAATTTGGCAGCCGCTGGCCAAGGAATTGTTTTACCGCAGCCTCTGTTACTGTTTTATCCCCGCTGACTATATAAGCAACCAGCATTTTTTGCCCGACTGCGCTATCGATCACTGTAGTGGCTGCAACATCAATACCGGGCATCGACTCAAGTATCGACTCGATTTCCTCAAGCTCAATGCGAAAACCCCTGATTTTCACTTGCTGATCAACTCGCCCCAGGTATTCAATGTCTCCGCTATCCGTCCAGCGGCACAGATCTCCCGTTTTATACAGTCGACGATCCGTGATCAAGCCGCTAGCTGCTGGCTCAATAAACCGCGCTCTGGTTAAGGCATCATCATGTAAATAGCCACGTGCCAGTTTATTACCGGCTAAATACAACTCTCCCGCTTCACCAGGAGCGACCGGCTGCATTGCATTATCTAAAATATAGGATCGCGAGTAAGATACCGATCTACCAATAGTAATTTCATGGCGCTCGGGGGTAATCTCAATGTATGTTGAATAGACAGTATCCTCTGTGGGGCCATATACATTGATTATCCGTGGTTTCACCTCGCACGCATAAATCTGATCAACCAGTGACGGCTTAAGTACCTCACCTCCAAAAATAAAACAGCGAATCCCTTCAGGCAGTTTTTCAACCGAAAGCAGCGCCTGGATTGCAGACGGGACAGTGATACAAGTTCGCACTTTCTCCAAGGACGGAATCCCTGGCATTGCGAGAATATTCTTTGCCAATATTACGGTCCCCCCCAGAGATAGAGTCCCAATTATTTCCATCACCGAGGGATCAAAACAGACAGAGGTTGCAGCAAGTACACCGTCAAGCTCTTCAATACTTAACAACTCACTCATGGACTGGCTCAAGGCCACAAGACTAGAGTGCTCTACAGCAACGCCTTTTGGTATTCCCGTTGAACCAGAAGTGTAGATAACATAAGCCAAGTCATTCGCACTCGGCCCCGCTATTCCAGTTAGCGAGTTGGCCGCAGGCTCTGGCAACTCGTCAATCCATAGCAATTCACTTACCCCAAGGCATAGATTTGCGGCATGGTCAGTATCAACAATGGCTGCCTGTGCACGAGAGTGTTCGAGCATATATCGCACCCGTTCCTGCGGGTAGGCTGGATCTAAAGGCACATATGCACAGCCTGCGCGCATTACCCCGAGCAGAGCGGCAATCAGCTCCCAGGATCGATTCATGCACACCCCAACCAGGGAGCCGGGTAACACTCCACAGCTCTGAAGCTCGCCAGCAATAACATTTACCCGCTGCATCAGTCGAGTGAAGTTTATTTCCTGATTGCCATCGACAATAACTATTTGATCCGGATTTTTGAGTTTTTGTATTTCGATCAAATCACAGACTGTACCCCCTGTTGATACAGCGTCCGATTCTACCGACACCACGTCTCGGGACTGAGCTTGAGGTTTGTTTATTGAACTGCTCACTGAATACACCTTTTATACTTATTGAAAATCTGCAAACTATCGTTGAACTCAATTCGCAGTCTTTCAAATTCGGTCAAAATTTCCTATCGGTTTGAATTTTTCAAAACTTAAACACATTTTTTTTGATTTTGGCGGGAAATAATTTCACAATGTTGAACAGGAACAGCTATTTCTCCATCACTGGTTCAGGGTATTCAAGGGAATTGCAGAGCAACGAGTGCCTGCTTGGGAGGTAGACACGAAAGGTTGGGGAGGCCTTCAGGGGCGGATCATCAAGCCTGGTAGTGAGTATTTGATCGCTTTGTCTTTTAACTGCCAGTCGGACAATGTCCGCCATAACCATTAATTAGAACTGGATACCAGGGAAGGAATATCAGTCACAAAATAAAAATTCCAGGGGAGAAATCACAGCGAGCGAAATAAATGACTCGCTGCAATTAAAAATTCACTTTTGCTCAGCCACACCCGCAGCCCCCAAACGAGAGATACTGTTTTTCAACCAAACAAAACCCTGTGGTATATCTTTGCCCAGCATCAAGTAGAGGCAGGGCACCAACAATAGTGAAATGGCCGTTGCGGCAAGTATTCCATAGCCCAAAGAGATCGCCATTGGAATCATAAAACGCGCCTGGACCGAGCTTTCAAAAATCATCGGCATTAATCCGCAGAAAGTCGTGACAGTCGTCAGCACAATCGGCCGGAATCGGCGTGCTGCCGCGCCTTTAATGGCACTCTCTAGATCGGCGCCCTCATTGCGCAGACGGTTACTGTACTCAATCATTACCAGGGTATCGTTAATCACTACCCCGGCCAGCGCCACCATGCCCAGCAGGCTGACCATACTCAGGCCGAAGCCCATTCCCAAATGACCGAGCAGAGCGCCAATAACACCGAAGGGAATTGCCACCATTACGATCAGTGGCTGGACGTAGCTCTTTAGTGGGATCGCCAGCAACAGATACAATACCGCCATCGCCAAGGCAAATGTCATACCCAGGCTTGCCAAACCCTCGCGCTCCTCCGCCTGACGCCCCTCGTAGGAAATACTGAGCCCAGGAAATTCTGCCTTGAGTTGAGGGACTACGCTCTGCTCCAGCTCATTTATCACCAAGGTTGCCTGGTCACTGGGTTCCACATTAGCTGAAACCGTGGTTACCCTGCGACCGGCACGTCGATTAATTGTGGCGTATGCACGCCCCTTGTCGATTTCAACCAAATCTGGCAAAGGCAGCCAGAGGCCATTACTGGCCTGGATCATAATGTCATTCACATCGTTCATCGTGACCCGCTCACTCTCTGGCAAACGCACCATCACTTTGACCTGGTCCCGGCCGCGTTGTTGACGCAGTGCCTCAGCACCGTAGAGTGCTGCACGCAGCTGACGTCCGATATCTTCCGCAGACATACCGAGGCTTTTGGCTGTTTCGGTGAGCGTTAAATCCAGTTGGGTTTTGCCGAGGGAGATCCCCGCATCGATATCACTGACATTGGGAAACTTTTCCAGCTCGTCACCCAGGCGTATGGCCGCCTTCTCCAGAGTCTCTGTATTGGTGTGGCGCAGCTCTACAGTCAGGGAGGAACCGGCACCGGGACCGCCTCTATCCGATGCGGTTGTTGCGCTGAGGGACCCAGCAATTACGCCCACTTCACGGCGCCAAGCGCGGACAAACTCACCGGTGGAGAATGGTCTCTGGTCTGCAGCGACAAAAAATGCATCCACCTGTATCGAGTCCCCCCCCATCAGGCCACGGATTCCGAGAAATACCTTATCGCGATCGTACTGCTCAAGTACCTTATCAGCAGCGGAGATAATTTGTGAACGGGCTTTTTCCAACTGGAACTGAGCGGTACCGGTGGGGAAAGTCACCGCGAAGCGACCTGAGTCACGTTCCACTCGCGGCATCAGAGTGAATCCCATACGACCACTAGCGGCATAACCACCCACAACTAGCAGAGCCGAAATGGCCACCGCGATCGTGGTGTAGCGATGCTTAATACACAAATCCAGAAACGGTCTGAATCGCTGCTGTACAAAGCGATCAAGGCTGCGGGCGAGTATTTTTTGCCGTGCCGCAAAGCGGCGTGCTCTGCGGCTTTTATAACCACGCCGAGAATGCGCCAGGTGTCCGGGCAAAATAAACAGGGCTTCCACCCAGGAAATAACAAATACCGAGCCCACCACAAAAGGAATCACACCGAAAATCTTACCCATAAATCCGGGCAGCGCCATCAGCGGAATAAAGGCTACGATGTTAGTCAGGATTGCAAAAGTTAAAGGTACAGACACCTGTCGCGCACCGGCGACGGCTGCTTGTAAATTGCTATAGCCCTTTTGACGCCACTCGTGAATATTTTCGCCGGCAATAATTGCATCATCCACCACAATACCCAGGGCGATGATAAAAGCGAACATACTCACCATGCTAATCGATATATCGAGACCGGGTAAAAAAAGCAGAGCCCCCAGAAAACTGGTAGGAATACCCAGGGTTACCCAAAAGGCCAGACGCAGTTCGAGGAAAGCTCCGAGTACAATAAAGACCAGCAAGAGACCGATAAAGCCGTTTTTTAACAACAGTGACAGGCGCTCTTTAAATACTTCTGAATCATCGTCACGAATAGTGAGTGATACACCCGGCGGAAGGCTACTCCGAACCTCATCGACAACTTCACGACTGGCAATACTCACGCTCATCGGTGTCTGATCACCCACTCGATAGATTTTAATGCTGATAGCCGGCTCGCCGTTAAACACCATGTTGCGAGCTTCTTCTTCGAGCGCATCGCTGATATTGGCAATATCCTGTAAATACACCGCGCCGCCACCGGTGCCTTGAGTCACCACGATATTGCCGAACTCCCGCGCCCAGTCGCGGCGCTCGGTTACCCTGACCAGAATCTCACCAGCATTGGATTTAACACTGCCTGTGGGAATATCCACGGCAGCGTTCTTTACGACATTGGCCACCGCTGGCAGAGTCAGGCCATAGCGACGTAAATCATCTCGGCGAATTTCAATGGCCACCTCTAAATCGCGCAACCCCATCGCTTCCAGCTGAGTGATGCCAGTGTGCGCTTCGAGCTTGTCATAAACCTGCATGGCCAAACCGCGGAGGTTTTTCTCGTCCAGGTTACCGTGCAACACCAAGTCCAATACATCGCGTTTGCGCTCGGCCAGACTTACCTGGGGTTGCTCAATATCCGAAGGGAAAGTGGTTACTGAGTCGATCGCTTGCTGAATATTTTGGTAGACCAAATTGGCATCGGCATCCCCCTCCAGCTCTAAGGTGAGAGAGGCACTGCCTTCCTTGGCTCTGGCTGTCATTTCCTTAATGCCGACCACCCCCTGCACAGCCTGCTCTGCGGCAACTAATACACCGCGTTCCACTTCCTCCGGGCTCGCACCGGGGTAAGAAATGGAGACACTGACTGTGTCCAGACTGAATTCCGGAAAGACTTCTTTTTTGACAATCAGTGAAAAAATCAGTCCACCAACCAGAAAAACCAGCATCAGCAGATTTGCCGTGACATGGTTGCGCGCCATCCACGCAATAGCGCCAGAGCGGGTATCGACCTCCGCATTCAATTTATCCTGCTCAGTCATCCGAACCCCCACCATTACGACCGTGCGACCCTTTTTTAGGTGAGTGCTCCGCGGAAGCGGCGGCATCTATCGCAGGCGGCGGCCCTTGTCGATTTATTTCACCCGCAATTCGCACTGGCATGCCTTCTGTGACAGTGATCAGGCGAGTGGTAACCAGGGTTTCACCCCCACTTAGCCCCTGCGCCAATACGGCGAAATCATCACTCATATAAGCGATTTCCACAGGCAGGACGACGGTGCGATTGTCGCGAACCACCCATACCTTATTTCCATCCTGCAAAGCAGTGAGTGGTATGCGGACACGCTCACCACCAGTCTGAGAGACAATCTCAACTCGCGCCAGATCATTCAGTAGAAGCTGCGGCTGGTTGGGGGCCTGAACCGACAACGGATCCTGCAACTCCACCAAAACACGGGCGAGGCGACCCTGCTCTTCCAGCACCGGAATTACCCGAACAAATTCTCCGCGCCGATATATATCCCGAGGCCACTGGCTGCCGTAAATACGTACTTCGATATCACCGCGCCCCAGCCGGTGTAACTGCGATGCGGGCACCTCTACGGCAATTTGAAAGCGATCGACACTGGCGAGGCTATAGAGTGTATCTCCCGGAGAAATGCGATCGCCCACGTCGACATCACGCGCCACTACCAGCGCATCAAAAGGCGCACGTACCTCGGTAAGACGAAGATCGCGCCGGGCCAACGCCACACTCGCCTCCGCCGACTGTACCACCGCCTCAGCAGCTGCCCGCTGCGGCTCGCGTAGCACCAGCGCGCGGTCGGCATCGGACAGAGTACTGCCTAGGAGTTCATACTCCTCCTCGGCCACTTGCTGATGCCCTTGTTCCTGCTGTAATTCAGCACGGCGTTCGGACAGGGTGCTCTGGGCAGTGCGCAGTGCCAGCTGGTAGGGCTCTTGGTCGACACGCAGAAGAATCTGTCCTTTTGGCAGCAAGGCACCGGGGCCCAAGTCATAATCGAGCCACTCCACCTGCCCCTCGACTTGAGGCTCCAGTTCCGCCTGTTCACGGGCAGTCACCTTACCCAAGGCGCTCAAGGTCACGGGGAAGCGGCCCTGCTCAGCAATCGCGACATCCACCGCGGGCGGCGGAGCCTTACGCTCTCCGCGATTAACCGAGGGTTTCTCCCGCATCATCCAGCTGGCAATCAGAAACGCCACAACCACCAGAATTATAGGTGTCAGCAAACGCCAGTTAAATTTCTGCAACATCAGTTATTTCCCTCAAAGTACAGCTCCAAGTCCACTGGATCGGGAGCGGGAAGGTTTTCCTGGGGAATCCCACCGGAAAGCGCACGATAAAGTGTTACTCGGTTTTCAATCAGTTCCCGTTCGGCGGACAGTATTTGTCGCGCCAGGCTCTGTTGTTCGTCTGTTGCCGTCAGCAAATTAAGGAAGTCGATGGTTCCTCGGGCATAAGATCGGCCCTGGCGCAGCACCAGCAGGTCTGCAAGGCGTTCGCGTTCACGCAGGTGGAGGAGTCGCTGTTCAATCAGCCGCTCTTGAATCAATGCCTGCTCTACTTCGGAGAGCGCCCCGTTGACAGTGTCGCGGTAGAGTCCCCAGCGTTCCTGCAAAACGGCATCCTGCTGATCCTTGGCAGATGCCAATGCACCGCCATCGAAGATCACCCCTTCGATAGAGGCCGCGATGGCCAGAAGCCAGTTTTCGGTAACATCACTGATCAAGCTGGTACCGTTGCTGGCGACCGCTGACAGGCTAAATATCGGCAGGCGATCCGCCCAGGCCTCATCGGCCAGGTGATAGCCCTGCAGAAGGCTTCTCTGCGCCGCCACAACATCCGGTCGGCGCAAAAGCAATTGTGATGGCACACCAGTCTGCGGCAATGCCGGCAAACGGGGCACCCCGGCCATCTCACGGATGCTGGCGTCGAGTTGTGCCACATTGATACCCAGCAGTGTCGATAATTGCACCTTCAGGGTGTCGATATCCGCAGCAGATTCATCCAGCTCCTGCTCAGATTGCTGAACCAACTGGCGTTGCTGTAAAACATCGGCAGCAACTGAGACGCCGCGGCCAAAACGCAGTTCCAATACCTTTAAGCTTTTGCGGTTGGTTTCCAACTGTTGCCGCAGTAACTGCCGCTGTCCCCACTGCTCCCGCAACTCAAGCCAAGTGGCCGCCACTTCGCTCGCCAGGGACAGGGCCGCAACCTGAAGGTTCTGCTCCTGGGCCAGATAACCCGCCTCTGCCGCACTGGCCCCGGCGCGCACCCGCCCCCACAGATCCACTTCATAACTGGCGGCAATACGGGTGCTCCAGCTATTACCTTCACTGGAGGAATCTGTGAACTCGCCCGAAGAGTAGCGTTGCTCGGTATTTTCAATGCTGGCGATCAGGCTGGGCCAGAGCCCCGACCGAGTGCCTCGCGCAATCGCTGCGGCTTGCTCCAGGCGCCAGTAAGTGGCCTGTAAACCGGGATTGTCTTGCAGTGCCAACTGCACCAAATGGTCCAGTTGCGGGTCTTCGAGATCCCGCCACCAACGCAAACTCGATGTGAAGGTACCGGATGCCCGAAAAGATTCCGGCAGACCCAAATTATCCGAGGGCTGGTTTGTCTGAATTGACTGGGAGCTACAGCTGACAAACAGCGGAACACAAATTGCCAAAATGCGGTAAAAGCACAAGAAATATCACCGAAATTAAACGTTTAATTCAAAAAAATAGAGATTTATTGCGCGCATTATCCGCCCCCCAAAACGACCCGCAATACGTTTTACTCTTGTTTACACACAACTTGAAAAATCCAAAGGAGAATTGCTGTCTGTAGGAGTGCTCCACAGCGGCGACTTCGGTATGATGCGGCACACTAAACTGAATAGTCACCGGGGTTTGACGCGGAGCTTATCCACAAAGTCTCCCCTGGGTTCACGGGTAGCCGGCCGTCTTAAACCGGACCCGTTGTACATTCCGGTGGAATTAATAACGGAAGAAGTAGAAGAGACAAACCATGAGTAAACATCAGCCCCTCGCCCATTGGGACGATATTTTGCTGCTGGACCAACAGCTGACTGACGAAGAGCGTATGGTGCGCGACACGGCACGTGAATACTGCCAAAGTAAACTGATGCCCAGAGTGTTGGAGGGCAATCGCCACGAAATCTTTGATCGCGAAATTATGACCGAGATGGGCGAATTAGGCCTGCTTGGTTCCACAATCGAAGGCTATGGTTGCGCAGGTCTCAACTACGTTTCCTACGGCTTGGTGGCGCGTGAAGTGGAGCGTGTCGACTCCGGCTATCGCTCTGCCATGAGCGTGCAATCCAGCCTGGTTATGCACCCCATTTACGCTTACGGCAGCGAAGAACAGAAGCAAAAGTACTTGCCGAAGCTGGCTACCGGCGAGTGGGTTGGCTGCTTTGGCCTGACTGAACCCGATGCAGGCTCCGACCCCGGCGGTATGAAGACCCGCGCCAAAAAAGTGGATGGCGGTTACCGCATCAGCGGCTCTAAGATGTGGATCACCAATAGTCCTATCGCCGATGTTTTTGTGATCTGGGCCAAAGATGATGAAGGTATCATTCGCGGCTTCGTGCTGGACAAAGGTATGGAAGGTTTGTCCGCACCGAAAATCGAGGGCAAATTTTCATTGCGCGCCTCCATCACCGGCGAAATTGTCATGGACAATGTCTTCGTACCGGAAGAAAACAAATTTCCCGATATCGGTGGCTTGCGCGGCCCCTTCGGCTGCCTGAACCGCGCCCGCTATGGCATCTCCTGGGGCGCCATGGGTGCCGGAGAATTCTGCTGGCACGCCGCACGCCAGTATGGTCTGGATCGCACCCAGTTCAACCGCCCATTGGCACAAACCCAGCTCTTCCAGAAGAAACTGGCCGATATGCAGACTGAAATCACTCTGGGCCTACAAGCCTCTCTGCGCGTAGGCCGCATCATGGATGAGAACAAACAGTTCGATCCCACCATGATCTCCCTGGTGAAGCGCAACAACTGTGGTAAAGCGTTGGACATCGCCCGTATCGCCCGTGACATGCACGGCGGCAACGGTATCTCCGATGAATTCCATGTGATTCGCCACGTGATGAACCTAGAAGCAGTCAATACCTATGAAGGTACCCACGACGTTCATGCACTGATCTTGGGGCGCGCCCAAACCGGCTTGCAGGCTTTCGTGTAACCAGCCCAAAGGCGCACCTGCGGCATTTGCCCGTGGATGCGCCTGCTTTTGCTCTCGCTGAAAAGGCTCTCTTCAGCTTTTTCAGTCGGGTTTGCGAGCATATCCGCAGACCCGCCATGACAAATCCAGCCGTTAATTGCTCGATTTGTGTCCCTCTGCGCCGCTTAGTAGCCTCCCGGAAAGTATCCCTTCATTACCCTATTTAGCTCCATTGCTGGCTACTCATTCCCGCCTGTTTCGAAGGCCTTCACCTGGATTGCACACAGGCCAATACCTAAAAAAACCAACAGAGATGCCACCCACTCCAGCGCATCAATTGACTCCCCCAAAAGCAGCCAGGAACCCATCAACCCAAATACCGGGACCAGCAGCCCAAAGGGCACTACATAAGAGGATGAGTAACGCCTGATCAAATCCCCCCACCAAATAAATGCGAGCAACCCGACACAAAAGCTCAGATACAAAATGGCACCCCATGTCTCCATTGATGCCCCCAGCAATACCGCAACCGGCCTTCGGGCTTCCAAAAAGTAGGACAAAATAAATAGGGGTATCGGCGGCACTAACGATGCCCAAATCATCACGTGCAGAATGTTCACATCTTTCATTTGTTTTAATATCAAGTTTGCTACTGCCCAAGACATACCGGACCCGATCAAGAGCGCAAAGCCTGTTATTGTTGTTGATCCCCCCCTATCTATATGAACAAAGAAAATTGCAAATCCAACGATCGCGATTAATAAGCCGATCAATTGTTGCCGACTCACCTTTTCGGAGAAAATGATACTGCTGAATATCAAGGTGAAAATCACTTGAGACTGGACCATCAAAGACGCAATTCCTGCCTGTGCATCTTCGCGCATTGCAAGATTCACAAGTACCGCAGAAAGGAGTTGCAGAAAAAACCCCACTAGAAACACATTTAACACAGAGGTTTTAGGGAAGGGAAAAAACCAAACAAAAGGCACTGAGATTAAAGCAAACCTCATAGCTGTCAGCATCAAGGGGGGGATATCAACCATTGCTACTTTAGCAATGGGGTAAACCATCCCAATTAACAGTGCGCAGATTAGGGCCTTTAGAAGGTTAGAAATGGGCATATTGGGTATTGAGCCAATTTAATCTCAACTTATCGCACTCCCCACCGATTTGGGCCTCGTCCCTTATTTTTAAGTGAACCGCACTGCGGTCAGTAGAATCGGAGGAAAATCTGCTAAATGCTCTTTAACGACAAACTTCGGGCGCAAATAAGCCGATAGACAAAAAATAGTAGCAGCAAACCCCACACTCAACTGGCTTAAGAGATACACCGTCAGACCCAACACAGGCGCTCAAGATTCACCAATTGCGCCAACTCACACTTCTCACCACAGGTCTGCGGCTCAATTACCTTCAAGTAAGTAGAAATGCTATTCTCCCCTGCCCGCCAATCTCTGGATGTAACGATGATATGGAAGAGCTGCTGCATTGGTTCGACTTGATCGGTATTGCGGTTTTTGCCTTCAGTGGTGTCCTCGCAGCAGGACACAAACAAATGGATTTATTCGGTGCCGTAGTCCTCGCCTGCGTTACTGCCACAGGTGGCGGCACCGTCAGGGACATCATCCTCAATATTCCCGTTTTCTGGCTGGAGCACACCTATTATTTGTGGATCGCCGCAATTACCGGTGTGGTGAGCTTTTACCTGATACGCTATCTAAGGGTCCCTATGCGCCTGCTTATGGTCGCAGACGCCATCGGACTTGCCGTGTTTGTCGTGATTGGGACCCAGAAAGTACTCGAAATGGGCTATTCCGCAACAATTGCTATCGTCATGGGAGTGATGACCGGAACCTTTGGTGGCGTCATTAGAGATGTACTCTCTGGCGATATCCCTCTACTCCTTAGACGGGAGATCTACGCCACGGCAGCACTGACCGGCGCTGCGGTTCTGGTGGCACTGGATGCCAGCGGCCAACTGCCACGTGAATTGGTGGTCGCCATTGCTGTTTTTGTGACTCTTGCGATCCGCCTGGCCGCGCTGCGCTGGAATCTCTCCGCCCCGGTCGCCCGCTTCGGACAAGATTGAACTGTTCGATGGCCTTGAACTTGAAACCTTACATTTGCTGTAACAGGAATCCTCTCTGTGCGAAAAGCTCGACTGCTCACCGCCTTTACCCTTCTCCTCACCTTGCTGATTGGAGCTTGCGAGCGCCCCACCCAAACCAACCAGAGTGGGGAGGTACAGCAGAAGCAATATGCCCGCCTGATAGCGAAACCCTGCTGGTTCAAGACGGATGATACCTGGCCCTTCACACAGTGTTTTATGATGGAGGTCCCCGAAGATTATCGGCATCCCGAGAAACGCAAAATTCGCTTTCCGGTAGTACGCTTTCGTGCCACCAATCCCGACCCCAGTAAAATTCCCCTGCTCCATCTGGGCGCCGGAGGTCCGGGGGCGAGCATGGGCTTGGAACCCGAAAACGCCAGTGATTGGCTGTGGCTTAATTACGCCGCCATGACGGTAGAGGATGGCCGGGATCTATTCGTGATTGACCCCAGAGGTACTGGCATGGCCCAACCGCGCCTGACCTGTAGCGAGTTTATCGAAGATGCCGATACTGCATTCCAACGTAACCTCTCCCCAGAAGAGGAGGCGCGCGTCTTTTCCTTTAGTATGGAACGCTGTTACAGCCGCCTAAGTAAGGGCTCTGATCTCGCCCAATACAATAGTTCCGTCATTGCCCGAGACGTGGACGAACTGAGAAAACTGTTCAAGCTGGACAAGTTTGACCTCTATGGCGTCTCCTACTCCTCCCGCTACGCCCTCACCGTGGCCCGCGATTACCCGGAATCAGTCCGCGCCCTGGTACTCAACAGTGCCGTATTCCCCAATATCGTTTACACCCAACAGTTGCCCCAAGATTCACTGGCCGCCTACGAGCGAGGATTGAAACACTGTATTGATGATGAAAAGTGCAACAGCCTCTACCCGGACTTGCGCCGCCGATTGGAAAACCTAGTGCAAACCCTAGACGAAAAACCACGCACGATTTCAATCAAGCATCGTTATTCCAAACAGCGCTACCCCTTTGTTCTCACAGGCCAACGGCTGCTAAGAGTGTTGTTCCAGGCGCTGTACAATGAGAACTTTTACAATGAATTGCCAAAGATGATCGAGGGCTTGGAGAGCAATAATGATGAGGGCCTGCAGCCTGCCCAGGAAGCCATCGCACACTTTATGGAAATCGTACTCGACCCCTATTTTGGCGATGCCGCCGGCGTCAGCCACTTTTGCTACGAAGAAGCCCCCTTTGTCAACTTTGATAAAGCCAAAGCGAGTGCCGCAGAAACAGGTATCCTTGGCGGTGCCGTGCGCTCAGATTTGAATCTATTACAAATCCAATGCCGTATTTGGGCCATCCCATCAGCACCACTTACTGAATCTCAAGCCATCGCCACGCCCGCCCCGGTGATAGTTCTGCACGGCGGCTTAGACCCAGTACTTGCCGCAAACGATGTAGATACCGCGCGCAAGGAGCTTCCCAATCATCAATGGCTGCTGTTCCCCAACCTGGCTCACGATATTATTTCTGCAAGTAATTGCGCAGAACGTGCCGTTGCGCGCTTTCTCGATAACCCCAAAGAAGATCAAACGGAAACCACAATGACCTGCCGCAAGGCGGAGCTGGCCGACCAATTGTCAACTCAGCAGGAATCGGATCAAGAACCCACAGAGTCACAGGCGGCAGAGGTGCCCGCTCCAGAAAGCGGCCAATAGCTCGTACGGTAACCACCGTTGTAGCAACGTGATTCACCAAGGAACCGAGTAAACGCAAATGGATGAGAGTAGCGACCGCGCCCTGTTAGAAGTCGCAGACTTATTGGCGCTAAAGAGCACTGCGACACCCGTAATATTGGACTGCCGTTACAATCTCGCAGACCCTGACAGCGGCAAGCGGGAATATCGCAACGGCCATATTCCCGGCGCTTATTACGCCAGTCTGCACCGGGATTTATCCGCTCCCTTGCAACGCTATGGCGGACGTCACCCCATGCCCAGCACCGCGCAATTCCAGCAATTTGCCCGCAATCTAGGGATCAACTCCGATACCGCCGTTATCGTCTACGACGAGAACCGTCTCGGCTTTGCCGCACGGGCCTGGTTCTTGTTTTTCTTTTTTGGCCACAAGCAGGTCAGTGTATTGAATGGCGGCCTTAAGGCCTGGCGCAATGCCGGAGAAACGCTCGATACCAAAGAGGCCGCACTGCCGCTAGGGGGAAATTTCAGTGCCCAGCCCAAAGAAAATCTACTGTTGCACTACGAAGCCGTGAAGGCTGGACTCAGCAAAGCCCAATGGCAACTGCTCGATGCCAGGGATAGCCAGCGCTTCGAGGGCCTTCAGGAGCCAATAGATCCCATTGCCGGACATATCCCCTCAGCGATCAATCGGCCCTGGCAAGATATCACTGATAAAAACAGTGATAAACTGAAATCTATTGCCGAATTAAAAGTGCAATTCGACAATCTGGCCGAGGGTAGACCACTGCTCAATTACTGTGGCTCCGGGGTTACTGCCTGCGTTAATTTTTACGCCCAGTACCTGGCTGGCCGCCGCGACTCCCTACTCTATCCCGGTAGCTGGAGTGACTGGTGTTCACATCAATAGCCGTGCCTGTGGCAACGGATTCGCATAACTGCCCCTGTAAAACAGCCTAAATTTTTTCTGCCTGTATCTGTGGAAAAGGAAAAATAATCAAGGGCCTCCCCGCCCAACCGGATTATGACCCCGAGCTGAGAGCTTGGTGTGGATGGCATGATTTTAAGGCTGCCCCGTCCAATTATTGGACGCTTAGAGCTGCCCGTACTCCAATACTATTTTCCCCACCATCCCTTCAGAAAACTGTTGTCAATACTAAAAACTGCTCAACGTATTAAACTCCCCCCGAAATCTGTCGCCCCGCCAGCTGGCCGTATCCAGAGCCAAAATAAATTTTGAAATATAGTCAGAGAAATTCTCCGCAATAAGAAGCTTTGTATCTTCATCTCGTCCAAATGCGATTATTTGACCAGGAACCCCTTTTGTATCTGGGTCAAAATCAATACCCATATGATTACCAGCCCAATCAAAAGTTAATGGAATCCAAGACTTGTTGGTATATAGAGGCTTTATATAGCCGTCAGGATTGGACTGCATATAATCCGCACAGTCCTCATTCATATACTCCTCATCCAACTCTCGCCAACTATCCCAACGCTGCGCGATGTCAGAGGTTGATAAAAATTGCGACTCAAAGAAAAGACCTAACCCCCGAAAAAACTGACCATTATGTACTGATAAAAATTCCTTTAAATCAGCTGGCAAAGCAACACCTACATGCTGCTCCAGCGCGTCTATTTCAGCTTCAGAGCAGCCCGGATTCAAGTCTATTTTTTTATTACAACCAAGTTGAAAAAGCTTCTCTTTTATAGCTCCCCATGAATCTTTCATATCTAGCATTCCATTATCCTCCGTTGTGAGATCAGCATACTATGGCCAATATGAGTCATCTATTGATCGTCTTACAGCCCACGGACTGTTGCTCCAACGCGGCTGGCAATGGTTACGTGCGCTAAATTTGTGTGCAATTAGCGGTAAAACAGGCACTGGCCGGGATCACAGGGTCACGTTTCGAGTGTGCCCTTTTGATATCCAAGCCACGCAAAAAAACAGCCCCAAAAACTGACAAATCAGAAGCAACTTTATGATCACCCTGGCTGCCGTTTCCTTGACTTGTCAAAATTTACAACAAGTACTTTTAAATCAACCGGTTGGATTGAAAGCACAGTGGAAATTGTGGATAGTGGTCAACGTGATAACGCTCCAACTGGCTCAATAGTGCCAAGTGAGTTTAGGACGATGGCATGCGTACCTGGATTTGTATCTGGTATTGCAACTATATGAATCACAGCTTTGTGACCACTGTATAAATATTAAGGGGAAATATGGAATTGGAAAATGACTTAAGGGAGTTTCTCTCGAAAGGAAATCAATTGGAGTATGACATTAGTTGCGCTGAACCTGGGCAAATTGGACTGTACCATCTCGATGAACTAAAGCCCGGTGTTGTATGGATTTATCCTGAATCAGATGATGGTTACTATGAAATCCCCGCAGTTGATCTTACCAGCAAGAATGATCATTACGCTCCAGAGTATCTTCTTCTATGGCTCCCCAATGAAAAAATGTATGGGGCGTGGGATTGCGACCACTTGGTTTTAACCGTATTCCCGGAAACTACCTGGAAGGAAATTGTTAAGAACCCCCTTCCGTATATAAATGCGCAATGGGAAGACGGCGGAGAAGTTTATGAACCCACCCACTACCCGCTAAAACCAGGATGTCCATATGACAAAGAGTGCTAACAGACAACGAAGTTTAGCAAACTGAAAAAGGAGGTTAGTTTCATAGCTGAATGCAGGCATCTTTTTAAAAGTACCTGCATTCAACTCTGAAGTGCATCACCCTTTAGGCTGCTGCAGCAGCCGTATA
>NZ_JALBWM010000078.1 GCF_023895975.1 Microbulbifer okhotskensis | reverse complement strand
AGCACTGTTCCTCGGTGCCGTACATTTTAAGGAATTAGGTCAAACGAATACCCTTCTGGAACTGTACCTTGTTGCGAGCCATGGCGTATTCCCTTGCAGATCAACGAGATAACTATATTTATATACAGCTAAGTGTGACTTAGCAAGGCTGGTAATTCGGTAAGGTCAAGCTCTCACCAGTTTATTCACTGCAAGGAGGCTTCCTTTTACTTGAACAAAGGCGATAACCGCTATTACTGATAACAACTAATCAGAAATAAACCAGAATATCCAATATCGACGTATTTAGGTAAAAATCAAGATCAAACAGGATATGCAATTCCGCCAGCCATAGCCAGCGGAATCACTAAAACGATGATGCCTTTTCTATTCCATTATCAATTTATGATAAAATAAAGATCATCTGGACTTAAAAATGAGAATTCTGTTATTACCTGAATCGGTAACAATCAAGTTATCTTTATACCCAGTAATTCCACCAGGTACATTTAACGTGGATGCACTCGGCAACTCCCCGTCGTCCTCAATATCATTTTGGTTGGCATCATTTATAGTAGCGCTTACAAAATCACTCTGGCCTAAGACAAAATCTGCAGGGGCAAAATTAGTTTCCGGCCACTGATTCCAGATCAATACACGGTTGTTCCCGGCATCTGTGATAAAAAGCTGAATACCATTCGACCAAATTCCGGCATCTGGGGCATTCAGGGTTTGACTGTTCACAGGCCAATCAAGATCTGTGGCAGAATCAGCATTTGGATAACTATCGGAAAAACTTTCCTGTCCCAAAACAATATCTGCAGTATCGAAATTACCCGTTGGTAGTTCATTCCAGAGCAAAATACGATTATTGCCCGTATCAATAATGGCTAATTTTTCGCCATCGCTCCATATGTCGGTCGGCCCTGCCAGCGTATTGGCCGCAGCCTGGGATAGAGATCCATCCTGATTAATATCATTTGCCAGGCAATTTTCGAAGGTTGACTGCCCAATGAGTAAACTGGGGGGCATATCTGCTGTTGTGGGTACATCATCCCACACGACAACTCGAGCCATGGAATGACTAGCGGCAAAGATATTTCCATTGGCAATTGTGACAGCCGAATAAATGGCCCCCACATTTTGACAAGAATCCATACTCAGGGTGACCGATGGGATAGCGCTCCCATTCGCAGGAATATCATCGTAGATGAAAACGCTTTGCCCCAAAGTTCCGATAGATTGGTTAATAGCAAGCTTACCATGATCAAAGCTCACGCTTAATGGACCACTAAGCGCTTTTTCAGGGTCTGACAAATCTGGACTATCCAAGCTATCCTTGCCGATAACCCTATCCGCAGGGGCACCATTGGATGCTGGAATTGAATTGAAAACCACTACGCGATTATTACCATAATCAGGCAGAAACAAGCTGCCTTCATCACTGGCAGCCACCGAGCCAAAGGGATGCTCGGCAATGCTGTTTGCACTCAGCCCTGTATCTGTACTCGAAAAGTCTTCTTGACCGATCACTATTTGAGCAGCATCAAAATTTTCAAAGTATAAAGGGATCGTAAAGCTGTGCACTGCTTGGGAAATTGTTAAACCCGACAAAGCTTCGATATCGATACTAACGGTACGCTCTTGCCCAGATACCCATTGCACCTTCGGAGTGATATTAAGGGTATCATTTTCTACGGTTGTTTCAGACCAGGATGCCTCAAACTCGTCCTCTAGCAGAATACCGCTTAACTGAAGGCTTTCAATATTCATGGATTCAGAAAAATGTACTGTAATAGCCTCATTTTTTTCCAACCGAATCCCTTCTGGTAGGAGGCTAACTACAGTGGCTGCCTGTTCGTTAATTTGATAACTGACTGAGACCTCCGTCATCTCATTACCGAATTCATCTTTCGCATTAACGACTAAAGATAACTCCAAGCCCTCAGTCCAACTCTCATCAGCTTCGAACCTAAATGAATCCTCATCTACCTGAGTAAGCTCTCCAAGTTGGCTCATAGAGCCAGATAGAGAAACATCGTCAAGCTGCATGGGCTCGCTAAATTCCAACAATACCGCATCATCCAGACCAATGGTGCTACCGCTGGTCGGTGTAAGGCTTATCGTAGGGGGCGTTACATCCGTCGGCTCTTCAGGCGATTCCCCCCCACTTGATCCGCCGCCACACCCATAAATTGATGTAGCAATTGCCATGTATAGCGTTGCTTTCAAAAACTGAGCTTTCATCTACTTCTCCCCAAGCCAATAATGAAAGGCTAAAACTGCAAGCATACCTGATTTGAAATCATTTCCCCTAGATAGACTACTGCCCATATCGTTATTGATAACGGACAAAATCAAAAAATGGACATTATTTATTTTGGTGGCAATACCACAAGATGATTTAAAAAGAAAAAACCAGTCAACAAATATTGACTGGCAAAGAAGGATTTGACTTGATGCCAAATAATCAGACCACGCTCAACATACACAATCCGACTAAAGCCGAGCAAGGCACAAATTTTACATATCGACATATAGAGTTGCCTGCACGTTGACCGGCAGGCCGGTGAAAGTATAAGGCACCTTTTCTAAGCTTGCTCAGTCCTGATAGATCTCCATTCTGGTGCTCTGCCCCCAAAAAATTAAAGCGTAAAATGCACCAATTTTGGCAGATATTGCGATCTGACAACATTACTACTTGCGCCTAAACTGACCAGAAATATCGGTTATTAGGCACTGGAATTTCTCAAATAAGGTGAACCACTTCACGGATAAAAAACTGCCAACCAGATAGTGGGTTCATCGCTCGAAGTTTGTACAACCCTATGTCTTTGGTGTGCTTTAATCAAAAGGTGGTCACCAGCTTTCAATCTGACTCGCTCGCCAGTCTCCATTTCAACAATCCCATAACCAGATAAAACTAACACCCATTCTTGCTCACTTTGATCATACCAGCCGACTTCTGGTGAAGCTTGGCCATAAGAAACGATTCTCTCCACCCTGCAGCTTTGCGTTTCTATCAATTTATCAAAGTGCTCAATCGAATTATCTTCTGGTAAGCCTTGAAACAGGTTGTTCATGCAATTTCGCCCTCTAATCCATCCAGTGTATGTGCCTTATGAAGGATAAAATACTTCAAGAAATAGGCTATATTTAACCAAGAACAAACTTATAGAAAGACATTTTTACGCCAAATCTGCACAGCAAATAGCGGCGGCATTAAAAAGTGGCCTAAAAATCGAGTACCAACTATCTAAATCTTAAGGGGAAAGGCGCTTGCCCTTGACTATAGGATACACGAACTCTAATCATTAGCACCTGGGAGCGGGCCTCCTGCGAAAACCAATCGATCAGATTTTAGCCGCACTTCACGCGCAGCCTCTAAAGTTGATCATACACGAATATAGATCCAGAAAATGATTATATATATACACGCCGGCCTGCATAAAACTGGAACCACAGCCATACAAAATTATGCCTATAAATATAGAAAAATATTAAGCGAAAAAGGTATTCTATACCCCCTCATTTATCGATCGATTTTCAGAGCGGATAAAGCACACCACCATTTTGCGCACACATTCTCTAGTCAAAAAATCAGCCCGCCTATTTCAGATGCTAAAAAATTAATATACAGCTGGACCACCAAAGCAAGAAGAAGAGGCCTCAACTTACTTCTTAGCGCAGAACCCTTCTGCAGACACACATACAAGGCCAACGACTCCACTTGGATTAAAGCTCGATATGACTATTTAGAGCGCCTGGCGAGTATCTTGCCCATTGAGCAAATCAGGATCATATTGACCTTACGCAGACAGGATGATTTTGTTCAGTCGTTATATAAAGAAAACGTAATGAAAGGATTGACACCAGCGGCCAAGATGGATTTTAAGGAATTCACGTTAGAAGCCCAAAAAAGGAACCTGAGATTTCACGAAAATATATTAGCATTTAAGAAATTCTTCCCAAATGTACAAATACTCATTTATGAACAATTACGTAATGGCGATTTACCGGTCAACTTTTTTCGGGCACTCGGAATTTCTGGCCTTCCAAATTCAGAGGGAGCTATAAGAGTTAGCTTGACCAATCAAGAAGTGGCTCTGAAGCGGGCGTTAAATCATCAAGTATGCTCAAAAGAGCAAAACAACCAGCTACTAAAATGGCTCAAATCCCCCTACACACAGAATATTATTAAAAACTTAATCCCCAAGATACCATCACTTTGGATATCACAAGAAGAAAGGGAAACTTTTTTGAAACAGTATTCACAGGAAAACGAGCTAATAAGAAAGCAGTTTTTTACGAACCAAGCAAGATTATTCCCTCCCTTAATATCCGCCAAAGAAGCGCTTAGATTTAGTGGAAATATTCACTGGGATGATGGAATAAAGAAAAGTATCGAACGACTATCCCCCGACCTTCAAAAGCTATTTGGCAGTGATGGACTGAGGCAGATACAAAAAAAACTGTCCAGCCAAACAATATAAACGATAAAAAATTTAGGATTTAATGCTATAGGTCTATCGATTCTAGCAGATATCACCTTATTCTTCACACAATACACCAGCAGCTTATAGCAACTACTGGCACATATTTTTCACTCGGATAAAAATTGGAATACTTAAAAATTAATGCCTGATAGCTCACTCCAGGTGACTCTTTCAGCACGGTAAACCGTAGTATCACTGACTATTAGTTCCCAGGCAGTTTCAGCTTCTCCTCCGACCGTGACCTCTACAATATGCGCATTCCTATCAATTCCACTAGCAGCACTGGAGGGTCCACCGGCACATAACAATATATTTCCACCCGCCAGTTCATCAACATCGCCTAAGGACTGTGTATATTTAGGTGCAATAAACTCCCAGGTTTGCTGTGCTGTCATCTCTTCTGTATCAAGTAAATACTTAACCGCTCGACTGTTGTAGATCTCCCCGCTCAACTCAGCTTCGTTCCTATTGTCATAAATTAAAATTTCTCCACCGCTGGTTAGCATGGCTGCATGCTGAGATGCCATCCATGAGCCATTTTGCAACGAAAATAATTTTTCCGAAAATCGCTCCGAGACGCCTGAATCTCTCCCCATCACCCATTGCACATCGCCACTTTGATGATCAATATTGACCACCCAACTCTGAGACCTGCTTGACAATAAAATGGTGTTATCAGCAGAACTATAATTTAGCGCATTGGAATGGGTCCAATCCAATGCGCCGCCTGTCAAGACCCGACGGGCTAGTTCACCCGGAAAACGCTGAGTATCCAAGTGATCAAAGGCCGACCACTCCCATACTGTATTACCCTGGCTATCGATCTCAAGAATGACATCGCCCTGCAGCAATTGGCCGTCGATCGTTTCTGTTGAATTTGTTAATACCAGTAAGTTTCCATTATCCAAAAGTAGAGCATCGTGATGATATGCAGGCAATTCAAATGATTCTAATAAGTCACCCGCCAAGGAAATTATTCTTACCTCACGCTCCAATAACAACATTAATCGACCATCATGTAAGTTACGCATTACCGGGCTACCCGTTAATGGGACATTCCCATGAAGGTACCAGACCACGACTCCCTGTTCATCGAAGCCCCAGAAGGTATTATCTGTATCACCGGACGCAGCGAAAATGGTGACCCCCCCCTCACTCAGTTCATTATGTGTTACGACCTCAACAGGAGGTGTGCCATCAGGTAGAGAGCCTGTCTTAAACGCCACCCTTGAACTCTGAGCTGTTTCCCCCGATTCCAGAGTTAGCAGTGCGGTAAACCGATAAGTGGTATCTGCCCTAAGGCCCACCAAAGTAATGTCGTGCTCTGTATCCCAGGGTGTGTACTGGGTAACACGTCGATCTGTGGAGGCCGAATTAATACGAATTGCTACCCGTGTTTCAGACTCCGTGACTACTTTCGCATTGACCATCAAACTATTTTCTGGGTGCGCTGTGAGTATCAACTCAATGGCTCCATCAATTTGATTTGATTGGGCCGCACTGGTTCCTGAATATCCGTACAAAATTGCAATTGATATCAGAAAGAAAACTGCTAACGAGGATTGCCTCATCATGGTTTGCTCCAAAATTGGTGTAAGTCAAGGAAGTTACTCACAGCCCCAAGTCACATCGAACTATTTTCGACAAGCTTAGCGGTCGTTATATTTGGACTGTAAATCTGAACTTCCAACTATCCAACGAGAAACTCAAAGATCGGTTTACAAGGCTGCTATCTTGGCGCAGTATTTTTAGTGCGAATCAAAAAAAATGACTGAAGCCTCTATTTAATAAGAATATTTTCCCAATAGGTGTTCGCCTTCAGTCAACTCTTAGACAAGTAAACCATATTCATATTGAATTCAGCTCTCTGGAAAACCCCAAAAAAGCAGACCGAAAATTTTGGCAAAAATCACTCATAACAAAGATAACTGATCTATCCCGCCGCGGTGTAAATCCAAGCTGACAAGCCAGATTTTAACTGGGCTGAAACCCTTTTATATTCATCAACTTCATAACCGTCTGACTGTTGAATTTCCACGAAAGTCAACTCAAATACGGTTCCGCCCACTTCGTCAGAACTATTGCCAGTGTACTGCAAAATCGGGTGATACTCTTTTCCACTGGCCCGCACTACTTCGGGGTCGCTGATTTTTACGGTGGCTAATTGATACCCTACCAAAGTGTCTTTAGTACCCTGAAGTTTTCGGCCAAATGTTTCTAATTGCACGCTTTCCTGTTGCAATGTGCCGTAAGAAAATAGATTTTCCATAATTAATATCCGCTCAATGTATGGTTACTGATTCCCTCAGCCCTAATTTAATTTTCTAGTTTTAGAATCTATTCGACAAATTCTTCAGCCCATTATTGCTGCGGGTAGTACGCCTACCGGGCCTGGGCGCAGATAATTTTCGACTAGGAGCCTCTAAATAATTCCCTGATGCCTCTGGCATTCAGAGTGGTTCGCAATCAAGGCGCGGTATCGCAGGAATGTCTAGATCTCTCAAGAAGTCACAACGCGGAGGGTGAATCGCTTTGAGAGCCCCGCTGGGCGGGCTTTGAAGGCCCGTTGCTGCGTTGCAGCTCTTACAAAGGACTAAGGCCACTCGCGGCAAGCTGCGCCTAACATTTACCGCCTTCAAGACCCGCAAAGATATGACGAGATTATTCAGGGGCTCCCTAGATATCAACCACTAAAAAAACTTCAGCTTATTTCTTTTTGTTGTCACCAGCCTATAAGCCCGACCTTACCATCCCCAGACCTGTTGTGGCGTAAACCACCGCAGATCCAGCCCGCAGCTGAGGCCGAGTATACGGCTATCTGCTTTGGGGAAACTACCAACCATCACCTTGTCCCTGTATGGGGTCGAGCTCACCCAACCCTTGACGAGCTACGGTTAGGCTCAAAATTCAAGGTTTTACCACGGCCCAATGGCAATAGAGAGGTGTGTAATGCATAGCCGATCTTCGCTGCAAAACCATCAATCCATGTCCGCACAATCGAAAACATCCCCACAAAAAAGCCAGGGATCTGTACGCAAAAAAGCATCATTTGCCGCTGCGATAATGATTGTGGGAACCGCAATTCTTGCCCCACTGACTTACGCCGTAGATTATTCCAACTCCCGCTACGGCTCAAGATATAGCGCTCAACAGGGACATGGTGGGAACCATTCCAGATACAGCAGGGATTATAGATACAATAGAAATCAAAGGGCACATTCCAGGTACGGCAGGAATCAGAGGGCACAACCACGACATAGTCGGCATATGTGGTTTAAAGCCCATGTGCAGGGAACACCGCGTATCGTGATCGACCTCAGTGACCAGATGGCCTACTTCTATAAAGGTGGGCGCCTGGCCGGGATGTCCCCGGTCTCTACGGGTAAAGCGGGTCACCGCACTCCTACGGGTAACTTCCGTATTTCACAAAAGAAATACAGCCACCGCTCAAACCTGTACGGTCACTATATCAGCCCCCGCGGCTATGTAACGCGCAGCAATGTGGATGTGCGCCGCCACCGCAAACCTTCGGGGTCTCGATTCCGCGGGGCCTCTATGGATTACATGATGCGGATTAATGGCCCTGTTACCATGCATGCCGGCCACGTTCCCGGATACCCCGCCTCACACGGTTGTATTCGTATTCCCTGGCATATGGCGAAGGTTTTCTACCGCCACGCCAGGGTTGGCACTAAGGTGTCCGTTGTACCTTAAATGACGAATACCTGAATACCTTTGTTAGTAATACCTGTCTAGTACTACAAAAAAGGTGGACTGCTTAGTCCGCCTTTTTTGTTATTGAGAAATCTCTGCTGCTTTCTCCTTCTCGGTTAAACCCATACGGGAAAAATAATCGTGAGCAGCCCGATTGACGTGCTTAGCCAGCAATAAAGTAGACACCATTGTCGGTATCGCCATTACCGCATACATACCAATAATAATACTGTTTACTGTACTTAAAGAAGCTACCGCACCCACTATAATCAGCAACATATAAAGTCCCGTATAAAGCCCTTGCCAACGGCCACGGAATAGAAATACATAACATTTCATACCGTAATACCAGCAGGTAACAATGGTACTGAAGGCCAATGGGAGCACCATTATCAGTAACAATATCGGACCGAATTGGCCAAATACCTGAGAAAATGCCTGTGCCGTTAAAGTGACTCCCGCCACATCCTCACCCTGCTGCCAAGCGCCCGTCAGCAGGATCACCAGAGCTGTACAAGTACAGATAGCCAGGGTGTCTACAATGGGCCCCAGCATGGCAACCACACCCTCACGCACAGGCTCACGGGTTTTTGCCGCACCATGAGCCAAAGACTCTGTGCCTATACCGGCCTCATTGGAGAATGCCCCCTGACTGACGCCAACAGAAATCACCGTCCCTAGCGTGCCCCCTGCAATAGCCTGGCCGCTTAAGGCATCGGAGAAAATCAGAGCAAATGCCTCCGGCACCTGTTCCCAAAAGATGGCAATCACAACAAGGGTCATTCCCAAATAAAACACCACCATACCCGGCACCACGCGCGCAGAAAATTTGCCAATACGCTGGATTCGACCGGCAATCACGTAAGCGGAAGCGATAGCAATCAATGAACCGATGGCAAAATCAAATGCGAATGACCCACCGGGGGCGACCCAGCCCAGGGGCTCGGCAAAAGACTCACGCAATAATTGCGTAGTTTGATTGGATTGAAACACCGGTAACATACCGCACAACCCTGCCACAGCGAACAACACTGCCATTGGCATCCAGCGTTTGCCCAACCCCTCGCGGATAACGTACATGGGGCCGCCTTGCAGTTCCCCTGTCGCATCACGACCGCGAAACATCACTGCCAGAGTCGCCGTATAGAATTTAGTCGCCACCCCCACCAGAGCAGTCACCCACATCCAGAAAATAGCTCCGGGACCACCGACGGTAATTGCGATGGCAACACCGGCAATATTACCCAGCCCCAGAGTTCCCGACAGCGCAGTGGAAAGCGCTTGGCTATGATTTACCTGCCCAGGATCATTGGGGTCATCGTATCGACCACTTAATAACCCAACACTGTGCCCAAGATGGCGATAAGGACGTCCACGGGAATAAATCAATAGCGCCAAGCCTCCGCCAACCAGCAGTACGAGTAAGGGAGGACCCCAGACAAATTTGGCAAAGGCCTGTAATGTCTGATCAATCATATGGAATAGCGACATAATTTAATTCATTTCCAGTGAGATCCGCCCAGTCTAGGTACGCTCACACCAAACTGTCAAAATACAGCCCTAAAAACCCATGATCCATAGAGTCGGGGATTCCAGTAAAACTGGGGATTCGAGCAATAAAAAAGCCCCTAAGTGGGGCTTTGCTAAAGACCTTTAACCCTTTTTGATCAGGCAGTAGTCGTTGCCTTTAAATCGGGCTCGGGCTCTGGGTTTTCCCTCACAAGGACCACCGATATGGCCCCGAGCAACATACTTCCCCCTGCCAGAACCAGGATATAAATCGCCTGATTATCAAAAACCGTCTTCAAAATAAGCCCCGCCACCAGAGCGGAAACAATCTGCGGTGCGGCGATGGTGAAATTAAAGATCCCCATATAGACACCGGTCTTGTCTGCCGGCAGTGAATCGGAAAGGATCGCATAGGGCAACGCCAGGATTGCGGCCCAGGCAATACCCACTCCCACCATCGGCAGCAGTAACCCCAGGGCCCCGCTTGGCACGGAGACTTCAGTAATCAATAGATTTACCTGGGTGGGCTCGCCCCCCTGGAAAAACAGAAAGCTGATATAACCCAAACCACCCAGCGCTAGCGACAGGGCGTAGACCAACCTGCGCCCCAGCACCTGCGCCAGGCGCGCCAGCACGATGGAAAAAATCGCAGCGAATAATGAGTAGGCGGCAAAAATTATCCCCACCCAATCACCAGCGGCGCCCTTGGCGGCGGCAATATGTGCGGGAATTTCGCCGACGGTTTCCAGGTAAGCGGGATCAAACCACTTGGCCTCTACGCCCCAAACATGTTGGGTGATCGCCGGGGTGGTGTAGACCCACATAATAAACAGCGCAAACCAGGAAAAAAATTGCACCAGAGCCAGCTGGCGCATCGTGCGTGGCATTCTTACCAGCAGTTGGAAAAAACCCGCCAAACGCTGTAACAGTGGGGCTTTCTGCTGACGTTCCTGTTCCAGCTGCGCGGAATCAAGGCCTTTATAAGCATTGTATTGCTCCGGCGGGTACTCCTTGGTACGCATCACAGTCCACAGCACGCTGCCCAACAGCACCGTAGCGCCGATATAGAAAGCCCAAATCACCGAAGGCGCCACCTCACCCGCTCGCGCGGTATTTTCCAGGCCGATTACATTGGTGAGGATAAACGGCAACATGGAACCAAAGATGGCGCCGATATTAATTAACAGAGACTGGATCGAGTAACCCAGGGTGCGCTGCTCTGACGGCACCATATCTGAGACCAGCGCGCGGAAAGGCTGCATGGTGACATTAAAGGCCGCGTCCATCAGTGCCAGCATCACACCGCCAAAGATAATGGGAGCCACTATAGCCACGACAATCCCGGCATTGGGCATAAACGCCATCCCCAGGGCTGCAGCGATGGCGCCAAACAAGATGAAGGGATTGCGACGGCCAAAGCGGCTCCAGGTTCGATCCGAAGCCGAGCCCACAATGGGCTGTACAATCAGACCCATCAGCGGCGCCACTATCCAGAACAGGGACAGGGAGTGAAGGTCTGCACCCAGGTCTGACAATATTCGGCTGGCATTGGCATTCTGCAGGGAAAAGCCGAACTGCACGCCGAGAAAACCGAGACTGACATTCCACACCTGCCAAAAGGGCAAGCGCGGTTGCTGGGCTTGCGGCGCAACGGCGCTGCTTGCTGTTTGGGTCATAGAGGTCACCGCATTGCTAGTTATGCTTATTTTTTCATTCTCACATGCGCGATCTGAGAGTCCATCCTCCCCCTGAGGGGAGGATGCGGGCCAGATTCTGCGCTTTAGGATAAACTCAAGCCCATGCGTATATGCCGGGCCAGCACAAAACAGTGAATCCCAATCAAGCAACTGAAGTTCCGCGCAATGATCCTAAAACTCTTTCTCCTGCGCCTGCTCTGCCTCGCCGCTGCGCTCTGCCTTAGCACACAGTCCTCGGCCTCTGAACAGCGCATATATCGCGATCACAAGATGAGCGAAGACTCACTTACTGTACAGACGAGCGAAGGCGAGGTCACCCTCACCCCGGTTGGCCCCTCGGCACTATCGGTACACTACCGTCGCAAGGGGCTGAAGCAACTGCCCTCATTTGCACTGACTCCCAACCCCGCCATCCGGCCCAAGGCGACACTGGAGCAGCAAGGCGACAAGCTCGCTTACCGTACTGGCTCGCTCACTGCGGTCATCCACAAGTCCCCCTTCCGTATTGAATACCTGCGCGGTGAAGAGCAAATCCTGAGTGAAGAGAGCGGCTTCTTTTCCACTGAAACACTGCGCGGCTTCCGCTTTGCACTGTCGCCAGAAGAAAAGCTCTTGGGTGGCGGCGAACGGGTACTGGGCATGGACCGTCGCGGCCAGCGCCTACCACTGTACAATCGCGCCCACTACGGCTACACCACCGAATCCAACCAGATGTACTTCTCCCTGCCGGCAGTACTTTCCAGCAATAAGTACATCCTGCTGTTCGACAACTCCGCCACCGGCACTCTGGACCTGGGCGCCAACGAAGAAGATGTCCTGCAATTTGAAGCGGTGGCCGGGCGGACCGCTTATATCGTGGTGGCCGGTGAGACTTATCCACAGTTGCTGGAAAATTATGTGTCCACCACCGGCAAACAGCCCTTGCCACCCCGTTGGGCCCTGGGCAACTTTGCCTCCCGCTTTGGCTATCACAGCGAGGCCGAAGTGCGCGCAACTGTGGACAAGTTTGCCGAGGAAGACTTCCCCCTGGATGCCCTGGTGTTGGACCTCTACTGGTTTGGCCCGGATATCAAAGGCCATATGGGCAACCTGGCCTGGGACAAGGAGGCCTTCCCCGAACCAGAAAAGATGATGGCCGACCTCAAAGCGCGCGGCATCAACACCATCCTCGTGACCGAACCCTTTGTGCTTTCCACTTCCGAGCGCTGGCAGGAGGCCGTAGCCCAAAATGCCCTGGCAAAAAACCTAGCCGGGGAACCCAAGCGCTTTGACTTCTACTTCGGTAATACCGGCCTGATCGACGTTTTCTCCGAAGAAGGTCGCAACTGGTTCTGGAATATTTACGACGGCTTACTGGAGCAGGGTGTCTCCGGTTGGTGGGGCGACCTGGGTGAGCCGGAAGTTCACCCCGCCGATACCGTGCACGCAATCGGCATGGCCGATGAAGTCCACAACGCTTACGGGCATGCCTGGGCACAGCTTCTGCACCAACGCCAAACCGCAAAGTATCCAGAGCGCCGCCCCTTTATTATGATGCGTGCCGGTTTTGCCGGCTCCCAGCGCTACGGCATGATCCCCTGGACCGGTGATGTCGCGCGCGAATGGGGCGGCTTGCAACCGCAGGTAGAACTGGCACTAAGTATGGGCCTGCTCGGCTTTGGCTACACCCACTCGGACCTGGGAGGCTTTGCCGGCGGTGAGAAATTTGATCGTGAACTCTATATCCGCTGGTTACAGTACGGCGTATTCCAACCGGTCTACCGCCCCCACGCCCAGGAACATATCGCCTCAGAACCGGTTTTCCACGACCGTCGCACCCGCGATATCCTGCGCGAATACGTCAAACTGCGCTATCGCCTGCTGCCCTACAACTACACCCTTGCTTTCGAAAACAGCCAAACCGGCATGCCGTTGATGCGCCCGCTATTTTTCGAAAACGAAACAGATCTATCGCTACTCGACTACAAGGATGCTTATCTGTGGGGTAAAGATTTCCTCGTCGCCCCAGTGGTAGAAGCGGATGTCGATGAAGTTGCAGTAAAACTGCCCGGCGGTACCTGGTTCGATTACTGGACTGACGAACAACATTCTGGCGACCAAGCCCTGGTGGAAGTGGACTTGAAGACCATCCCGGTACTGGTTCGTGCTGGGGCCATTATTTCCACTATCGACGAAATCCACAGCAGTCGCGATTACTCCAGTAAAAACCTGACCCTGGACTACTACGCCCACGAAACAGCAGCAAACTCCGAACGCTATGTGTATGAGGATGATGGCGCTACCGCACAAGCCTTTGAAAAAGGGAAATACGAAAAACTGTACTTTTCCGCTCAGCGCAAACAACAAGGACTAACTTTTAATTTTAAGCGCGAAGGTGAGGGCTATACCGGCATGCCAGAATCCCGCGCAGTCACTTTAAAAATCCACAACTGGCAACAGGCACCGGCGCAACTGGCTATTAACGGTGAGTCCCTGCCTATTTTTAACAGTGAAAAAGAATTCAATCGGGCCAGCCGTGGAGCCTGGTACCACAAACGCAACCAGATGCTGCGGGTTAAGTTTGACTGGCATCAAGATCTGCTGGATTTAGCATTCAAAAATCCATAATTCGACGAACAACTTTCATCATTCAAGACAATTAAAAGTAATCAGGAAACAATGAAGAAGTTACATTCCCTGCTTATTCCCAAGCTTATTTTGGCCTCCCTGCTGGGTGCAGCTCTACTCGGTAGTAGCGGCTGTAGCCAGGAAAATGCACCCAAATCCGTTGAAGAGGTGGTTGAGGCAAAAGCAGTTATCTACCAAGTGCTACCTCGCCTGTTTGGCAATACCATCAAAACGAATAAGCCCTGGGGCACCATTGCAGAAAATGGAGTGGGCAAGTTTTCCGACTTTACCCCGATGGCCCTGCGAGAGATCCACGCACTGGGGGCCACCCATATCTGGTATACCGGTGCCCTGCACCACGCACTCGTAGGCGACTACACCGAATACGGAATCAGTAACGACGATCCGGATGTAGTCAAAGGCCGCGCCGGATCCCCCTATGCCATCAAAGATTACTACAGCGTAAACCCGGACCTGACCGATAACCCCGCTGATCGCTTACAGGAATTCCGTGCACTGCTAGAGCGCAGCCACAGGGCCGGCCTGAAAGTGATTATTGATATAGTGCCCAACCATGTGGCCCGCGCTTACCAATCCCAACATAAACCCCAGGGAGCGCGGGATTTTGGTAACGACGACAACACCCAGGTCATCTACGACCGCAACAATAATTTTTACTACGTCGTGGGCGAAGACTTTCGCGTGCCCTTAGCCAAAGACGGCTACCAGACACTCAATGGCGAATCCAACAATCTTGCCGATGGGCAGTTTGTAGAGCGGCCTGCCAAGTGGACCGGCAATGGCGCGCGCAGTGCACAGCCGGCCATGCACGACTGGTATGAAACGGTAAAAATTAACTTTGGCGTTCGCCCCGATGGCAGTAAGAATTTTGCAGAACTGCCAGAAGAATTTGCCCAGCGCGATTACCGTGCTCATGCCCAGTTTTGGGCGGACAAGGAAGTACCCGATACCTGGAAAAAATTCCGCGATATCACCCACTACTGGTTGGACTTTGGCGTGGACGGATTCCGCTACGACATGGCCGGTATGGTACCGGTAGAATTCTGGAGCTATCTGAACTCCTCTATCAAAATGCGCAATCCCAACACACTCCTTCTCGCCGAAATCTATACTCCAGAGCGCTATCGTGACTACCTGCATCTGGGCAAAATGGATTATCTCTACGATAAAGTCGGCACCTACGACGCTATTCGCGCGGTCATGGAGAACAAGGGCAGCACAGATAAAATCGCAGAGGTGCAGGCAAGCCTGGTAGATATTTCCTCTCATATGCTGCGTTTTATGGAGAACCACGACGAGCAGCGTATCGCCAGCTCACAATTTGCCGGTACCCCTGAAGCGGGCAAGCCCGCAATGTTGGTGTCCGCCGCCCTCTCCGCAGCCCCCACCCTGGTTTACTTTGGCCAGGAGTTGGGCGAGCCCGCCAACCAGGATGCCGGCTTCGGCAAAGCCAGCCGCACCACCATTTTCGACTACTGGTCCGTACCCAGCGTGCGCCGCTGGAACAATGGGGGCACTTTTGATACCGCACAGCTAACCGAAGAAGAACAGGCGCTGCGAAGCTTCTATAAAAGCCTGCTCAACTTCTCCAAACGGAGTCCTGCTCTGCGCGGTCACTATATGGATTTACACGCCTACAACCGAAAGCAAAATACGGCCTATGGAGAGAAACAATTTTCCTTTGCTCGCTGGAGTGGGCAGGAAAAATTACTGGTACTCGCTAATTTTGACACCAAGACTGTGGGATTTGATTTTCAACTGCCGGAAGAGCTTCTTGAGTCCTGGGATTTGGAGCAGGGATTGTTTTTGACTGAAGGTCAACTCTCTCAAGAAGTTGTAGATCTGGTAGTAACAGAGCACCTAGGATCTATGAAAATAAAATTGGGGCCATTTGAGAGCTATATATTGCGGATTCCCGAGCAACCCCAAAACTAACCTACCCAATGATTATGGAGGGGGTATTTCTTCTCCATATCTCCTCGCTTCAATTTTTTAAACTGTCCCTGGGCAAACCCCGCTATCAGTACAATCGGTATTTAAAAGAAAATAAAGTAGTTATCTGCAGGCTGAAGACTTGTAGATTTCATATAGGAGAGTAATAGAAACTTAATTTGGGTATTAAAGGCTTAGTAAATGCCCGGCAGGAATAATTGCTACAATCAATCAGGCTGGATTTCCAGCCTGATTGATTTATCTTTTAAAGTGCGGTCACACTATAAATCATAGTTTGATCATTAACCTGCACCTTGTAACTACCCATTACAGAAGTGTAGATATCAGCCCCCCCCCTGATCCAGGTCGCCATCAGAGTCACTATCGCCGTAGTTTTCACTCCAATCACCATTGACATCGAATTTGTAACGCTGCTGGGATTGGCCACCAAAGTCTACCTGGATTTCCCAGGCATTATCAGCGACCAATGCCATGGCATCAGTGCCCCAGTTGTTTGGAGTACCACGGAAGTAGAGTGAAGAAAAATTAGACGTGTAGCTGCTACAGTCTGCACAAGTCAGGCTGTAATTCAGAGTCTGATCATTAACTTCAACAATATAGGTGCCCGAAACACTGGAGTAAATATCGCCCCCCCCCTGCTCCAAAGAACCATCGGCATTATTATCGCCATAGTTTTCACTCCAATCACTGCTCACATCAAATTTAAAGCGCTGGTTGCTACTGCCATCGAACACCACCGTGGTACGCCAGGTATTATCTGCAACCAGAGACATCGCCTGGGTGCCCCAACTATTGGGAGTGCCACGGAAATTCAATACACTGAAATTTTGTGCATAACCCGCATTAGGATCGGTAACCGTGATGGTTGCCATTGCGCTGTCTGTGAGGCCATCGTTATCCGTCACAGTAACAGTCTCGGTGTAAGTACCGGCGCTGGCGAAACTTAAAGCGGTAGTGGAAGCACTCCCACCACTGCTCCAGCTATAGGAAACCACACTGCCATCACTATCAGTAGAACCGCTGGCATCCAGGGTGACATCCTCATTGATATCAATGGTAGCGGATACTGGAGTCACAGCCGCAGTCGGTGCCTGCTGCGAAGAAACTTCAGTGATGGTATATGCCAGGGTCTCATCATTCACTTCAATCAGATAGTTACCCGATACTGCCGTGTAAATATCAGCACCCGTCTGGTCCAAGACGCCATCGGCACCATCATCACCGTAGTTTTCGGTCCAATCGCCGTAGATATCCAGCTTGAAGCGCTGATCCGCCTGACCATCAAAACTCACGACTAATTGCCAAGTATTATCAGCGACCAATTCAAAGGCCGTAGTTTCCCAGTCGTTGGCGGTGCTACGGAAATACAGGCTGGGAAAACCGGAGCCGGAGCAATCATCATTACAGGGGCCTGACAGCTGTCCGCCATGAATGGCTGCCGCAGAATAAGCAGCAACATCGAAAGTCGCATTGCCATTGGTATCTACCGTGATGACATCACCACTACACTCATCCTCTCCTGCCATTACATTGCAGTAGTCTCCCGCAGGCAAACCGGTATATAGGGTCTGGTTAAGCGAGCTATTCTCATTATTTATTACCACATATCCTTTGTTACCGCGCCCAAAGGCAATCTGGTTACTACCATTATCCCACCAATTCGCCATATTGGTGCCGTCGGTATAGTTACGGAAACCTACCATATTAGCGATATTACCCCAGCGGTGCTGACAGACCCATTCATCATTATCACAGCTAGCAGGACCATCGCTAGGTGGCCCGGCAATTTCATCGGTAAAGTCATAACCGGACATCACTTTGGGATAGCCGTAGGGGTGTGCCAACATAAACACATTGGCCAGGTTGTATCTCGCCCCATCCTTATAAGTGAGGTTACCCCCACCACCATGGCCGCGTTCACGATCATGGTTATCGATAAAGGTAACTGCATCGCCAGAATTAAGTAATCCCCAGCTCTCTCCAAGACTAATTAGATTTTTAATTTGCCCATTAAAATTACTGGCCACATCAGTGCCATATTTAAATTCTGTCACATGGCCAAGGAATGTATAGTTAGATGGCTGTATTTCGGCCGCTTCACCGGCAGCACCGATTACCTCAGAGAAAATCCACGGGTTGCCGGCCTTACTCATTATTCCGTACATATCGCTGGGGGACATATGTTTAACACCATCCACCCGGAATCCATCAACACCCATACCCTGTAGCTTATTCAGGTACTCCGCTATTGTTTGCTGAACATAGTCATTGCCTGTGTTCAGATCTGGCAGGCCTTCCAACCTACAATTCCAAACGGTATTAGCATCACCATAGCCATCAATACTACAGCTATCATGATAATCCCATGAGGAAAACTCCGGGTGGTTAGCCTCGGACCACTCAGTTCCGCCCCAGCCTGTGCCACTCCCTTCCCAGACCGCCGTATGATTAATCACGGCATCCGCATAAATTTTAACCCCAACCGCATGACAGCGATTAATCATATCCTGCAATTCTTCTTCGGTACCGCTACGACTGGTGAGATTGGTGTAAGTTACTGGCTGGTAGCGTGCCCACCAGGTATAATAAGAAATATGTTCTTGGGGTGGCGAAATTTGTACCGCATCAAAACCCTTCGGACCTAAAAAATTTTCACACTCACTGGCAATATCATTCCAACTCCATTCAAACAGGTGTACAAAGGCTGTACCAGCACTGGCATAGGTACTGGAGAAAGCGCCAAGTACAATACCAGCACCTCCCAGCAGCCCCTTTAATGGAAATTGTTTTTTCATTTTAGTTTTCCTCTTTCTCTCATCTTTAGTCGTTATTTTTTTTCATAACAAAAGGGAGCTAAGCGGCTATTAACCGACCAGAACTTAAGGCTCTCCCTTCCTACATAAATACACTCATCCTGTAATCACGCCTTTTCCCGGTCAATAACCCCCGACTACAAATAGTTTATTTACACAGCTCCCGTAGATAGGGTTCAGAAGAATTCACTTAACACGACACGACCGCTTGATGAACGACCAATATCAATAAAAGAACTTACTGGGAACGCCGCAGGCGACGCGGGAAAATTCAGGCTTATCATCACTGGTGACCATTATTATTTTTACAATTTAAACCAAATAATTGGGCGCTTATTCCACACATCATCAGGCCAGTTGGGTGCAATCTCACCCGACTGATCACTCATCCTGAGATATCCACATATCATCAATAACAATTATAAATACGAGCAATATGTGAACTAATACCGAACAGCAGCGGTAATAAGCAGCTACTGTGCTACTGCAAACCCGAAGATACGGCCATTTGGGCTCTTGAAAGGCTAATAAGAGGCCGCTGAAAGCACATCCTCCCTCCGGGGGGCGTAGTAGATAATTGTGCTACAGGTTTTTTTGCTGGAGATAATTTGGCTTTAAAGGCCCAATATTAGGCAGGGATAAGTACTGGGATAAGGGTAAGAAATCAGAATTCAATCATCCAATTCAGCGGCATAATTGAATGCAGGTCGGGTAGCCGGCAGTTTCTAACTACCAGCCCCCACACCACCCATCGTGCGGGTCCGCAATAGTCGGCCCCCTATCCCTAATGAATTTCTACCCAGCGATCATGTAACATGATCAAACCCATATTTTCGAAAAATTCATTATTAAGTGCAATGTGAATGCCCTCAGTTATTGCGCTTCGCCAGTAGTTTTTACTGGGCGAACCACAGGTAACTGCCAGCGATTCACTCACAGCCATGCGCAGTAAATTCCGAAATTTTGCTCTAACCCTATGCCAATTCTTCCAATAGCTCATTCTTAATCATCACCGTATCCAG
>NZ_JALBWM010000077.1 GCF_023895975.1 Microbulbifer okhotskensis | reverse complement strand
TCTGGCCGTGGTTCCTACCTATTTCGCCCCCTAAAACTGTCCGAAGTATTGCAATTAAAAACATTAAATATCTATTTTCCTGTGACATGGCATCCAACGGCACAGACCTATGTAGCATCAACCCCTTTAAATTAAGCTTCTCTCTGAAAAACACCTAACTGAAGTGCACATAATTTTAGCCTTAGATAAGACTGAGAGCTGAATAGTGCGAAAGCCAAAAAGGAAAGATAAAGCAAACTCTTAGCCTGAAGGGGCCAGTTCATGCCGGTGATGCCCGAGTAGATGCAACAGGAATCTCAACAGTCTTGGAAGTAACTTGAGCTTACCTGAGAAAGAATATAAAGCCAGATTTATACGTAATCGACTAGAATTAATTAAGCTTGCGCCGGCTCACCACCGACGCTGATAAAAAATAGTAGCGGACACACCGATTAATTCTCGGCTTGGGCAAACACCTTCACTGGGGAAGCTGGGCGAGGAAAAAGTCCCTAAGGTTTTCTCCCATCACTTTGCGAATTTCTGTTTCTGCAAACCCCTGGCGAAGCATTTCTTCGGTGAGCACCCCCAGCTCACTCACATCAAACGTGACCTTAACACTGCCGTCGTAATCCGACCCCAGCGCGACATGATCAACCCCCAAGATATCGATTGCATACCGGATCGATTTAACAATATGTTTCGGGCTAGCGTCACAGACGGCACCGAGCCAAAAACCAATGCCGATCAAGCCGCCGTTTGCTGCAATCTCTTTCATCAGATCATCGCTGATATTGCGTGGCGAATCGCAGGCTCCTTGCATCCCGGTATGGGAGATAATCAGAGGGCGATCGATGATCGCTATGACTTCCCGAACCACTTGCTCAGATGAATGCGCCACATCGATCACTATTGATCGCCTGCTCATCTCCTTGACTGCCAAACGACCAAACTCACTCAAGCCCTGCCCGCTTTCACCATGCAGCGACCCACCAAGTCGGTTATCAAAGAAATGCTGTAAGCCCATCACTCGAAAACCGGCGTCATACAAGACGCCAATATTTTCAAGTTTCCCCTCCAAAGGGTGGGAGCCCTCTGTTCCGAGTAGCGCGGCCAATAGCTTATCGCCCCGCTCTCTTGCCGATAGCGCTGCCTGTAAGTCAGCAGCGCTCTCAATGATGCGAATTTCTTCAGGCACGGACTTCTGTAACTGCTTGACTCGATCAGCATGATGGAGAGCACGCTCAAGTAGGCTACCCCAAGTACTGATTGGCCAACCCTGAGCAACTGCCAATAACGTGATGTTATCTCCCGCTTGACTGGAGTTTTTGCTGTAATTTTGACCTCGCGGAGACTTGGTTACCGCAGTAAAAACCTGGATTCCAAGGTTACCCTTGCGAGCTCGGGGCAAGTCCAAGTGGCCATAGTCTGCTTCATACTGCAGATTCCGCGCCCATAAAAAGCTATCTGCATGCAGATCACCAATCAGCAAGGACCCATGCAGAGCCTGCACCTCTGGAGACAGGGGTGAAATCCGCATACCACCCACTTTGTTCATTGTTTGCTCAACTCCAGGGAGTAATAGCCATTTCCAGCCCGCGAATAATATCGCGACAACTGTGGTCAGAGTGATAAGCCATTTTTTCATGGGTCTTTTCCAGTCATTCATAGTCATAGGGGAATTTATATCGCGAGGCAGTGTCTTGCGCCTAGCTACAAACAACGGAAATCGAGGAACCGAGTGCCCCTCAACGCCAACTATCTACTGGAAGGCTTAAAGTGCAGACTCAAGAAGAACCTATCGCCGGTTTTACCGGAAGACAAAAATACCAAGGACATTCAGTGACAAATTTATTTCACCTCAGCCTTTTGGCACTAATCAGTTTACTCATAGGTGGTTGCACTGCCCTCTCCCCAAACTTTCAACAGCCTGAAATTGAAATCGTTGGATTGGAGCCACTTCCCTCCGTAGCTGGTACTGAATTACGCTTTCGAATTCATCTGCGAGTATTCAATCCTAACAACCATGAGCTGGCCCTTTCTGGACTTTACTATAAGCTCAGCCTCGCTGGGCATAAGGTCATGACTGGGACCTCTAACAACCTGTTGCCAGTTGCTCCTTACGGGCAAGATGATATCTCAGTAGATGCTACGGCCAGCTGGATGGGGTCTTTATTTGCGGCGGCAGAGTTGATTAACCGGGGACAGCAATCCGTTCCCTATGAACTTCAAGCAAAGCTGGGGCTCAGCAGGTCCATAGTGCCGTCAATTACTGTCCGTCGCAGTGGCAAGGTTCGCTTAGGCCAGTATCAGCCCCTCTATAATTGATCAAATTCCAATCTGACGAGGGGCGTTGAGCAACGACTCAATGCCCCCAATCACCGACCTTATCAGCCCCTGGAATCTGGTATTGCAAATACTCTTTCACAGTAAAAGGCATAGCCTCAATAACGGCATTGACCCGCTCGGCAATCGCCTTTGTCTCAGGGCGCGCATTGGCAAGGCCGGTATAGGGTATACCCTTACCGCTAGGCACATCCGGATACTTTCTCTTGAACAGTTGATGGCGCGCAACCATATGATTGAATTGCCCCTGAGTATGAATTAGAGGCACCAATTGCGGATGCTCTTCGCGGGGGTCCATGTACAAGTCGTAGTACGCCTCCGGCATTCCAGAGGCGGCAACGTCTCCAGCCCCCAACCAGTGGCGTTTATAGCGGCCTTTTACCGTCGCTCCCAGCTCCTTACCGCTATAGATAAACACATAGTCGCGCCGACTGTGGGTATCGCCGTTTAGAAACAGGGCGGTCTGATTCAGTCCATCTACCACGCGATCAGTGGGAATAAATCGCTCGGCACCTGCCAGATTCGCAAAGGTCGTATAGAGATCGGTAATATGAATAATATCGCCCACGGTTTGCGCCGGCTTGATCATTCCAGGCCACCAGGCAAACGCGGGCACACGGACACCCCCTTCGGTAAAATCCCCTTTACCGCCACGGTACAACATGGGCAACATCCCCCACCCTGCCGGTGGGCTGTGCACCATAGGACCATTGTCCGCCAATGCTACAAAAACAGTGTTCTCAGCAATACCCAGGCTTTTCATCTCCTCCATAAGACTTCCAACAAATTGGTCCACGGCTGGAAACGCATCGGCAACCATCAACCCGGCAACCGAAGGCTTAGGATTGTACCTCGCCATAAAATTTAGGAAATTGGGCCAATAAGCCACGAAAAATGGTCGCTTCTCTTCGGCATTCCGGCGGATAAATGCCAGCGTCCTCCGCTCAGCTTCCGGGTCGAATTTGGCAAAACATTCATTAGAGGTTCCGCACCATTCCCGCCCCTCTTGTCCCTTCCGGCCCTCTATATTCATCACCCAGCCTGCAGGTATCAAGCCGGGGCTGTCCAATTGATAGGGGTCTGGTGGATAGATTTCAGGAAACATCCCCAACACTGCATTGGCCGCATTAGCCTGCGGGTTGTACAGAGAAGTAATTTGATTCATGGGCGTAAACAAGGCTTCATCGAAACCCTGATTATGCAAGTAACTCTCTTCAATATCCCCTAGGTGACCCTTGCCAAAGAAGCCTGTCGCGTAACCCGCTTTGGAGAGCACTTCTGCAATAGTGACTTCACCGGCGCGAAGACCGGAAAACTCATGGGGCATGCCGACTTCCCCCATGCCATGGCGCACGGGATGCCGGCCTGTCAGCGCGGCAGCACGAGTTGGCGTACAGGAGGGCTCCGTGTACATACGAGTAAAGTTAATACCTTCCGCAGCCATTTTATTGATGTTAGGGGTCGAATAGCCGAAGTTTTTTTGTAGTGCCGGAAAACCTACTGCGCCAAAAGCGGTGTCGTCCCAAAGGAGAAATACAATATTGGGAGGCTGGCCATACTTTTGCCGAAGCTGCTGGAGCCGTTGTTGAATTTCAGCATCTTCCTGCTCCCAGCGATCGCCATTTTGCATTTTGAGAATATAGTATTCAGCGTCGTGAGTGACTTGGGCCTGAGTACTGAAGGAAATGAGTAACGTCCAGAGGACAATAAGCAGCTTTTTCACGGATATGCACTTCCCTAAAATCGTAGAAAATCATCTACCAATTTAGAGGAGCGTAGGACATTTGGTGGGATTGCAACGCCTCTATGGACGGGGGAAATCACAAGTAGGGGGTGCTGTTGGAGGCACCCCCTACTTGTCGCTAAATTCGCTCAACTTCACTTTACGTCAAAAAGAATAACCGTACCGCTCTTATTTACCGTGGCTATCTGCCATCAGCACAGGCCAGGCTGCGCGTAAATACATCACCATAGTCCACAGGGTAAGCGCCGCTGCAATATAGAGTAATAGGTAACCGATGGTTTCCATAACGGGAAAATCTCTCACATCAAATGCTAGCAATACAATAATTGCCGCCATTTGAGCCGTTGTCTTGATCTTCCCGACATAGGACACCGCAACACTACCTCGCTGCCCCAACTCTGCCATCCACTCACGCAACCCGGAAACGGCAATCTCCCGACAAATAATGACTGCGGCTGCAATGGTAAACAGGGCATTATTGTGCAATCCCACCAGCAGAACCAAAGCAGTGGCAACCATTAATTTATCTGCCACCGGATCGAGAAAAGCTCCCAAAGCTGTGCTTTGATTTAATTTTCTGGCCAGATAACCATCCAGCCAATCTGTCGCTGCAGCAATCGCAAAAATGACAGCAGAAGCAATGTAACTCCACTTGTACGGTAAATAGAAAACCAAAACGAAAAAAGGGATCAATGCAACGCGTAGTAGTGTCAGTTGATTGGCGATTGTCATACTTTTCTCTATTTTTACGGAACGCGTACGTTATCAAGCCGCCGCGCAAAATGAAACGCTTTCTAAAAAACTGGCCAATTTGTCGGCAGTCCGTTCGTTTACTACTCGTTGTGCAGTGCCGAGTATATATCCTCAGCCAGTTTGCGGCTGATGCCGTCCACACTGGCGATTTCCGTTACTGTTGCCCGCTTTATTTCTTGCAGCCCACCGAAATGTCGTAAGAGTGCCCTCCTGCGGGTCGGACCAATACCAGCAATACCTTCCAGCGGTGACTCGCGCCTTTTTTTATCCCGTCTGGCCCTGTGGCCGGCGATGGCAAACCGGTGCGCTTCATCTCTCACCTGTTGAATCAAGTGCAAAGCTGAGGAGTCGGCGGAGAGTACAAGTTCTTTGTTACTGGAGACCACATGCAAGATCTCAAAGCCCGCCTTGCGTGTGGTGCCCTTGGCAACGCCAATAATCTGTACACCGACAACCCCCAAGTCATTTAGCGCTTCTACCGCTTGTGTCACCTGCCCCTTGCCACCGTCAATCAACAGAATATTGGGGAACTTGCCCTCGCCGTCGGAAAGTCGAGTGTAACGACGCCTCAGCGCTTGAGACATCGCTGCATAGTCATCACCCCCCTCGATGCCTTCGATATTAAATCGGCGGTAATCTGATTTGACTGGGCCACCGGTATCGAACACCACGCAGGAAGCGACTGTCGCCTCTCCCGAAGAATGGCTGATATCGAAGCACTCTAGACGCTCTGGTAGTTGCTCCAGGCTGAGTACCTCCTGCAAGACTTCAAAACGGCTGAACAGTTTCTGTTGGGCTGCAGTACGGCTGCTCAAGTTCTGCTGCGCGGCCTGCTGCGCCATCTCAACCCAAGTCGCTCGCTTTCCGCGCAACTTATGGGTGATACGCACCTCTCGGCCACTTTGTTCACCCATTGCTTGTTGCAGAGGAGGCAAATCCTGCAATAACTCTGAAACCAGGATCTCACGAGGGATTTCTCTCGGCCCGCCCAGATAGAACTGCGGCACAAACGCCGACAATAGCTCCGCAGGCGTTAGTCCGAGCTTTTCGCTGGGAAAGTAACTCCGACTGCCAAGAATCCGTCCCTGCCGCACGAACAGGACATGCACGCAGCAGCTGCCCCCCTCACTGGCGATGCCCAACACATCGACATCCCCACTAGCCCCCTCTGCCACCTGATCGGCCTGCAAGCGTCGCAGAGCAGACACTTGATCCCGCAGGCGGGCCGCCTTTTCAAATTCGAGCGCCCTGGAGGCCTCATCCATTTGATCGGCCAGCTCGCGAATAATATTGTCACTTTTCCCGGTCAGGAACATCTCGGCGTGGCGCACATCCTCGCGGTAGTCCGCCTCAGAAATAAATTCCACACAGGGCGCGGTACAACGTTCAATCTGGTATTGGAGGCAAGGGCGTGAGCGATTGCGAAATACGCTGTCTTCACAAGAGCGGATACGAAAAATTTTCTGCAAAAAATTCAGACTATCCCGAACCGAGGAAGCATTGGGGAAAGGGCCAAAATATCGGCCTTTTTTCCGCTTGGTTCCACGATGAAAAGCGATTCGGGGGAAGGTGTCATTACTGGAGAGAAAAATATAAGGGTAGCCCTTATCATCCTTCAACATCACATTGTAAGGCGGGCGCTGGGCCTTGATCAGACTTTGTTCAAGTACCAGAGCCTCGGTTTCACTACGTGTAACTGTGACTTCAATATTACCAATACGCTGTACCAGCGCCATGGTCTTGGTGGTGAGGCCGGAGCTGCGGAAGTAACTCGACAACCGGTTGCGAAGATTTTTCGCCTTCCCCACGTAGAGAATCTTGTTATCGGCGTCAAACATCTGATAGACGCCAGGCTTGCGAGTTACCGTCGCGAGGAAACGCTTGCTGTCAAACATCTGGCAACCGGTATCAATATTTGGGGGAAATCACCCACTGGGCACTTAAAGTGCGGCTTCTGGATCGAGAATCTGATACTTAACAGCAAGCAGAGTTAACTCCACATCGCTATTAATATTCAGCTTCTCAAAAATTCGGTAACGATAACTGTTAATCGTTTTCGGGCTGACCGACAGAGATTTTGCAATCTCTGCAACCTTTGCACCATTGACGATCATATCGGCAGTCTGCAACTCACGCTTGGAAAGTTTCTCGAAGGGGGATTGCTGATCATCCTGCCCGCTGACACCTCGCATCGCCATTTTAGTAGCCATGGAATTACTGATAAATACACCGCCGGAAATCACCGTGCGAATTGCGCGGACCATTTCTTCCAGGTCAGCGCCCTTGGTCACATAGCCCATGGCACCCGCTTGCATCAATCGGCCCGGGAACAAATCGTCATCGAGCGCACTCACCGCGATGACCTTGGCCTCTGGGCAACGGTGAAGTAGCTTTCGAGTTGCCTCCAAGCCGCCCATGCCCGGCATTTTTACATCCATCAGAATGACATCAACCTCAGTTTTACGAACAAACTCTAGCGCCTCCTCGCCACAGTTAGCCTCCCCGACAACCTCTAAACCCTCAACATCACCCAACATGCGCGAAATACCCATTCGCACAAGATCGTGATCATCCACCACTAAGACTTTGATCAAGCTATCCCCAACTACGGATAAATGCAGTGGCTGCGCTGCGCATACATCCCCATCGCACGAGCCCTATAAACTGCGTTCTTCTTTTTTTCTCACGAGGAAACTACCTCGCGCAGGTTCCCCCAGGAACCCTATCGCAACATACCAGACAAAAACGCTACTGCAAAGCAGAAGCGCCGTTTCAAATGCTGCCGAAAAGACATTTGGCCACAGGATCTTACTACCTATATAACGATTAATTATAGCGTAAAAACGTAACAATTGATTTTTCTGCGATACGAACGAGCTATTACGCAATAATTGCAAAGATGCCCTCATTTTATCGCAGATAATATGGAGAAAAAGAATTGGAATATAAACAAGAGCATGGCGAAATAAACAGTTATAACAGAAAAATTCGCAACAACTAGAACAATCCCCTATTGGCAATCACCGCGGCTGTTCGCCCCCAAATTCGTAGAAAAAAGGCCTGCTATTGGTTACCTGTACAATGCGCCAATCAAAAAGAATCAATAGGGAAAGTAGCGCAGCAGCGACAACCCAATGGCTATCCGCACTCGCAAAACATCCAGTGGGGGTTAAGGGTAGTAACGTGGTTCCGGCTCTAAGGTAACCCCAAATTTATCCTGAACGTCAGAGGCAATTGCTTCGGCCAGTCGAGTTACCTCATCCCCCCGTCCGCGGCCGGGATTAACCAGAACCAGCGCCTGCTGATGATGAACTCCCACAGCCTCGTAGCGCTTACCCCGCCAACCGGCTCGGTCAATAAGCCACCCTGCAGCCAACTTCCAACCATCACCACTGGCATAGGCCACAAGGTCCGGATGTGTCGACTTTAAATTGTGATAAATGTCCGCAGCCACTACTGGGTTTTTAAAAAAACTGCCCGCATTGGGAATTTTTTCTGGTAGGGGTAACTTACTGTTTCGAATATCGATGATCGCACTGGCAACCTGTTCGGGAGTCAGATCGTTAATATCCCACTGGCTGCTGACAATCAATTGCTGCAAAGCCGGATAGGAAACTCTCGGCTGCCAATTATCGGAAAGGCGAAGACTGACTTGCGTAATAATATATTGATCGCGCAATCGCCCTTTGAAGACACTATCCCTGTATGCGAACTCACAATCCGATGCAGAAAAGGTATGCAGCTCCCCCGATGAAATTTCCATCGCTTGCAGGCCAACAAAGCAATCACACAGCTCTACTCCATAAGCGCCAATATTTTGAATCGGTGCTGCGCCCACCTTACCGGGAATCAATGCGAGATTTTCAAGGCCACCTATACCGCGCTCGACAGCAGTCATCACCAGCTGGTGCCACCCCTCCCCCGCCGCAGCCTCAATATAACCACCACGGCCATTTGACGTCAGGGAAAGCCCACGCAAGCTCACCTGGATAGCCAGCCCCGGAAAGTCACCGGTCAGCACGATATTGCTGCCGCCCCCCAGAGGTAGTATCGGCAAACCCTTTTCTTTCGCAAAGCTCAGCGCTTCACGCAGCTCATCCAGAGTTTGTATACGAGCAAAGAAAGCAGCCCTCGCTGAGATAGCCAGGGTATTGTGGGGCTGCAAATCGGTATTGGTTTCAATCATTGGTTTCTGGACTAGGCAAGTATTTCCCGCATGCGTCGGAGATCCTGCTCGGTGTCCACACCTCCCGGAACTTCAACACAGGCATCCGCAACGTGAATCTCCTGATCGTGATGCAAGAAGCGCAACTGCTCCAGAGCTTCAAATTGCTCTATCGGCGCCACTGGCCAGGAAACAAATTGCCGCAACAAAGCAACACGGTAAGCATAGATGCCAATATGGCGGCGTGGTTCCAAGCCCTCAGGCAACTCACGGCTGTCCAAGGCAAAAGCATCCCGGGGCCAGGGGATGGGAGCACGGGAAAAATATCTAGCCAACCCAGTCTCACCCGCAACCACTTTGACGATATTCGGGTTGCAGAAATCCTCAGCTGAATGAATGGGTTCAGCCAGTGTCGCTACACCCGCGCGTTCACTCGCCGCTAGGTTCGCAGCCACCTGATTAATCACCTCTGCAGGAATCAGCGGTTCATCGCCCTGCACGTTGACCAGGATACGATCATCGGCGAGGTCGAGATTGAGCGCCACTTCCTGCAGGCGGTCCGTGCCGGACACATGCTCAGGTGAAGTCATACAAACTTCGGCACCAAAGCCGCGAGCGACTTCCGCCACTCGGCTATCATCCGTGGCAATAATCGCGCGCTCAGCGGCGCTCTCACAAGCGCGCTCATACACGTGTTGCACCATTGGCTTTCCGCCAATATCTGCCAGTGGCTTACCCGGCAGACGGCTGGAGCCAAAGCGAGCGGGAATGATTACGTCGAAGGAACAATTACTTTTCATTTTCGTAAAACTGTTGCAAGTGCTTGTGCACTTTCTGATAAAAAAGATCTGGCAGTTTGGCCTGTACCTGAAGAGCCCACCAGTGGCTCTCCCAAAAATCACGGCATTTCACCGCATCTTTCATTGTCATAATCACCGGTGTTTCCCCATCGAAATGCAGTTCCTGCGGACTGAATTGATGGTGGTCGTCAAATGGCTGCTCCGTCACTTCGAATCCGAGCTCACTCAGGGAGCGGAAGAATCGCTGCGGGTTGCCAATGGCCGCAACCCCATGACAGGGCCCCGGCCGCGGCCCTGACGGCAAGTGTAGTGTTGAAGTCTGATCGAGGTTAAATTGATGCCAACAGGAGGGTTCCAATGTCATTTGGAGTTGCAACAGCCCGCCACATTGATCTTTGACCCTGGCATCAGGCTCTCCGTTACTCACCAGCATATCGACGCTCTGCAAACGCATCACGGGCTCCCTTAAAGGGCCTCTGGGCAGCATATGACCGTTGCCCAAACCTCGGTGGCCATCGACAACACAAATTTCAAAACTGCGCCACAGACTGTAGTGTTGCAGGCCGTCATCCGACAAAATAACATCGCACTGGTGGTAGTCGATCAGTGCCTGGGCTGCCTCGGTGCGTTTGGGGGAGACCATCACCGGCACCCCCGTAATCAAGTGCAGCATCAGAGGCTCATCGCCAGATTCCAGGGGGTGTGATTGCGCTGTTACCTGGTAGGGATACTTCTCGGCACGCCCACCATAGCCGCGGCTAATAATACCGGGGTTGCAACCGCGCTCTTTCAACCAGCGAGCCAGCTCCGCCACCAGCGGCGTTTTACCTGCGCCACCGACAGTAATATTGCCGACCACAATCACCGGTACCGAGAGGGGTTCCGGTGGCGTACGGGAACTCATCGCCCGCCGCCGCTTACTGACTCCACCGTAAAGCAATTCCAGTGGCGTGAGCAGAGAGAGTGAGCGACCCTCGCCGGTTTCGGGGTACCAGCGTTTGTTAAACCAGTCTTCCAGTGACATCCAGGTGCCCTACCCCATTGTTTGCTGCTGCAGCAGAGAAGCATATCTCCCGCCCTGTGAGAGCAGCTCTGCATGATTACCACTCTCCACAATACGGCCCTTTTCCATCACCAGGATACGATCGGCATTCTCAATCGTGCTTAAACGGTGTGCGATAACAAACGTAGTGCGGTTCTTCATGACTTCCGTCAGCGCCGCCTGGATATGGCGCTCCGATTCATTATCCAGAGCCGAAGTAGCCTCATCCAAAATCAGTATGGGTGCATCTTTGAGCAAGGCGCGGGCAATCGATAGACGCTGCCTTTGGCCACCAGACAACATCTGTGCATTATCACCCAGCACAGTATCCTGCCCCTGCGGCAGCTCCCCGATAAACTGAGACGCATGCGCTTGTTCGATAGCGCGCAGTACATTTTCCCTGGGCGCATGTTCCAGTTCACCGTAAGCGATATTACGGTAGACACTGTCGTTAAATAGGACAATATTTTGTGACACCATACTGATATGGCGGCGCAACTCTTTAAGGGGGACCGCAGAAATATCGGCGCCATCCACCAGGATACGACCGCCAGTGGGCTCGTAGAAGCGCGCGAGCAAACTCACCAGCGTACTCTTACCTGAACCAGAGGCACCTACCAGTGCCACGGTCTCGCCGGGCTCTACTGAGAAACTGATACCAGATAATACTCTAGGTGCCGCAGGGTCATAGCTAAATTCAAGCGCTTCAAAGGTTACGGTTCCACGCACCGGTTTGGGGAGCGCCAAATCCCCACCTTGACTCTCCTTGGGCGCATCCATCACTTCAAAAATACTCTCTGCTGCCGCAATACCTTTTTGAATGTCAGCAAAAACTTCAGAGAGGCTACGCACAGGTTTTGCCAGGGACGCTGCTGCACCAATATAAGCCGCAAAAACACCAGCCGTCATGGATTCCACCATGCCGGGCGCCAATGCCAACCACACAATGGTTGCTGTGGAAAACCCGACCAGAATTTGGATGACAGAAACACTGGTGTTATTGGCCACCACGAGCTTCATAAATTGTCGGCGGTTGTTATCACTGGCCGAATGGAAGCGTGATTTTTCATAATCCTGCCCCCCGTACATGCGCACTACCTGATAGCCGTTAATTGCCTCCTGCGTGACATGGGTCACATCGCCCATGGAATTCTGGATACGGTGGCTTAATTTACGGAAGCGCTTGCCCACAATCCGGACAATAAATGCGATCAATGGTGCGAAGATGAAGAAGGTTAAAGTCAGCTTCCAATTCACCAACAGCAAGTAAGTCAAAAGGCCGATAACCGTAAAAGATTCCCGGAATAACACCTTCACTGCTTTGGTAATGGAATTGGTAACCTGCTCCACATTGTAAGAAACCTTGGAAATCAGATAAGCACTGGTGTAGCGGTCAAAATAAGCGCTGGGCAGCTGGCCAATTTTTTCAAACAACTGCGCGCGCAGCTGGTGAATCACCGCGCGCCCCACATAGGCCATACCATAGCTACCGACAAAATTACCAATTGCTCTGAGTACGATGATGATCAGCATCGCAAAGGGTACCAGCCAGCGGGCTGTATCCTGCGGCATAACCCCAGCGGGGTAATGAGAGGCAACGACTCTCGATAAAAAGCCCCGACTTTCTTGAATACCAGCGCCCACGGCATCGAGCAAGAGCTCAGTCACCGCAATCAGACTGACACCCATAATGGAAAACAGGAAAAAACCCAGTACCGCAACCCCAAAAATAGCCAGGTGCGGACGGGCATAAACGAGCAAGCGGCGATACGTTTGCGCCCCCCGCTGCGGTTTGCTCGGGGGCGTATTTACTTTCTTCATACAGACCAATAGCTGTACCCACTTCAGATGAAGCGAGTCTGCGCAGAAACCCCAGGTAAGTCAGGCCCCTCTAAGGGCTCCGCGCTAGTTTTCTTCCGGCTGCCGTGTCGTAATGCTCAGGTTGACAAAACCCAGCTGTCCAGCGGCATCCATTGCTCGAACCACGGCCTGGTGATGAGCGGTGGCGTCGGCAGTTATCACGAGCGGGCGATTGTACTCGCCAGCGGAAACTTCCGACAGCGCAGATTTAAGGGTACTGAGCTTTTTGTTGATCAAAGCTTGACCATCGACCGCATAAGAACCATCGGCGCTGATCAAAATTTCCACAGCTATTGATTGCTCTTCTGCCTGGGGGCCTGCAGCCTCCGGCAAGTTCAGCTTGAGGTGGCTCTCTTTGGTAAAGGTGGTGGACACCATAAAGAAAATCAGTAACAGGAATACCACATCAATCAGCGGCGTCAGATTGACTCCATCCTGCTCTTTGGCTTGGCGACGGAATTGCATGGGTTGCTACTCCGCTCAGGCTGCATCTTCGATTTTGCGGTCGCTATGTAAAGCATCGACAAGCTTTACGGCTTCCTGCTCCATCGCCACTACAATCGTATCGACACGACGCTGGAAATATCTGTGCGCCATCAGTGCCGGAATCGCACAGGCCAAGCCCGCTGCCGTGGTGATTAGAGCCTGGCTAATTCCGCCGGCCAGAACCCCCGCATTACCAGTGCCCTCAAGCATAATCGCGTTGAATACCTGGATCATACCCAGCACAGTACCCAACAGACCAATCAGCGGTGCCACAGCGGCGATAGTGCCGAGAGCTCCGAGGTAGTGCTCAAGCTCATGGACCACCTGGCTCGCGGTTTCCTCAATACTGTCTTTCATTACCTCACGACCGTGACGGGAATTGGACAGGCCTGAGGCAAAAATTCTTCCCAGCGGGCTGGAATCGCGCAGCTCTTTCAGCTTATCCGCGTTGACCTGGTTATTTTTGAGCCACCCCCACACATCCCCTAATAGGGTGCGCGGGGCAATGCGCCGTGGGCTCAAGGTCCAAATGCGCTCAATACAAATAGCAATAACCGCTATAGAACAGAACAGGATTGGCAGCATCAGCCAACCACCGGATTTAAAGATATCTAACACTTTTTTTGCCCCAGACAACCAGAGGTTTTTTTGGAAAATTCTTACTGCATCATCGACGCAGAGCAGCACTTTATCACAGCTAATCCCGGCGGCTAAGTCCTCCCGAACTTCCTTGGCCGCCGATGTGACTCGTATACCAAAATCGCGGTGCCCATCGAGCGTGATAAATCACCGGGTCTTTTACACCGCTGCGCCAGCTAAACTCCACAGCACCGCTATCGGCGGTATTGAAAATAGCCACCTGCGCTTTTTGGTAGCGCCGCACCACATCGGGGTGCGGATGCCCAAAGTGATGGCGAAACCCTGCACTGAAGACAACCCGTTTCGGCTTTGCCCATTCAAGCAATGCCGACGATGAAGAAGAACGCGAACCGTGATGAGGAGCTATCAGTACGTCGACTGGCGAAAAATCCGGGTAGCTTTCGTTCAGTTGACGCTCCACCCTTTGGCTGACATCGCCAGTGAGCAATAAACGCACCCCATTCCAAGCAACCAAGACGACGCAACTGTGATCGTTTTCCTCACCGTTCAGAACCTCACCGTCCAACACAGGCTCTTGTGGCCACAGCCAACTGAGGGTAATTTCTCCAAACTGATCAATTCGCCCAGCCATACAGGAGTCGGTGCCGCCATGTACAGGCACCGGTAGATTGTCCACCAATTTTCCAGGTGCGTAGAATCGATTAACTTCTACAGTTCTAAGCAATCCCTCCACACCTCCTGAGTGATCCCGGTCACCATGGCTGACAATCAATGCATCGAGCGCAGTATTCCCCCCTCCATGTAAGTATGCAGCCACGATGGCGCTACCAGCACTCCAGCCCGAGGGTGTCGAAGGCCCGGCATCATAAACAATTTGGGTGTTTTCAGTGCGAATAACCAGTGCCAATCCCTGCCCTACATCCAGAACTGAAAAATCCAAGCGATCCTCAGGTACCGAGAAACCCGCAAACCAGGGATATAAAACAGGCAGCATAAATAGCCAGCCCAAAGGTCGCCCTGGAATGCCTTTTGGCAACAGTAGTAATACCGCACCCAGAGCAGTGATCGCAACAATAAAAAAATGGTTTGGAAGGGCAAGGGGCAGCCAACTCGGCAGGGATTGGTCAAATACCGCCAGCCCACTCATCAACAAATCCAGCTGCCAACCGGCAAACTGGAAACACCAGACACCCAAAGAGGTATCGATGAGTAAGGCACCCAGCATCACTGCAGGGAGAATGATTAGCCCCAACCAGGGGATAGCCACCAAATTGACTAACAGACCTGAAAGGCTAAACCCAGAAAAAAGAACAACCGTAGGGATAAACAAGCCAATGGCCACGATCCACTGGCTGCGGATCAATTGCCACAACGGTTTAGTGGGAATAAAGCGGGAAACTGAGACAGGCTCATCGACCATCCCTGGTGGCCTTTCCTGTCTTTTATTGATAATTACTCGCCCACTAAAACCCAGCAACAGACTCCCAACCGCAACAAAAGACAGCCAAAAACCCGCATTGTAAAACGCCAGGGGCTGCGGAGTTAGTACAGTTGCCAGTGCCAAGAAATAAGCAAAACCCACTCCCACTCTGCGCCGCAAACACCAAGCCAACAAGAATACCCAAGTCATCACCATTGCGCGCTGTGCCGAAAGAGGCGCTCCGGCCAAGAGGGTATAGACCAAGGCCCCTGACAAGGCGAGCACTACAGCCAAACCCGAGTGGGTCACCCCGGAGAAAACACCCACGCTTTTTGCAAGCAGGGTGCCGAGCAGCAGCAGACAAGCAGCAACCATCCCCACATGAAGCCCCGAAATGGCGATCAAGTGCCCAGTACCCGTCCTCCTGAGAAGCTCATTGTCATCGCTGGATATCCAGCTTCTATCCCCCAATAACAAGGCACTGATTAAATCCAATCTCTGCACTGGCAACTGCTGCAATTGAGACCGGAGTGCCGAACGTACATTGATCAGCCCCCTCCCCTGGCTCAGCCACTGGGGAGAGTGGTCATTGGGACGTACATAACCAGTTGCATAGATACCCTCCCGCAATAGCCAGCCCTCATAGTCAAAGGTGTGGGGATTAACGCTGCCTCTAGGGCTTTTGAGGCGTACTGGCAATACCCACTCACTGCCCCCTCGCAGGCGCTGCAGGGTCTGGCTATCGACATTGTACCAAGTGAGATAGAGAAGACTCCCCAAGGGAATGGGTACTTGACGGGTGTCCGGGACAACCGTCACTACACGCGCTCGAAATCGTGCACTTTGACCTGGCGCCCCCCCATCTAAACTACGCGCAACCTTAACCGCCGGCAGCGATACTATTTTCAACTTGAGCACAAAGTCTGAGCTGTGCGCCTCTAGGGGAAGGCGCTGCGCTAGGGCCGTCTCGTTACACCACAGAGCCCAGCCCGCCCCCAGAAATGCGATAACAGGTAGCAGGGCATATCGCCAACGACGCAATAAAGCCCAGGTCACAACCAGTGTAAAAATAAAAAAAACTGCCAGACTGCTTTTATCAGGCAATTCCGGTAGACACCCAAGAGTGACAATTGCCCCCGAATAAACCCATAAGTAGGTAGTGGGCCCCAACCGATCAGAAGCCCAATTCGCCCCAGCTACCACCCTGAACAATAGGTGGCAGAGTGTTTTTACCCCCTCAGTCAAATGCTCCACCCAAGTACTCCCTGTACATATTTCATTCACCGTTCGAGCGGTCAGACAGGGGCTCCATGGGCCCAAGCTAGCCTCACCACAAGGCGCCCAAAACAGCTGGAGAGCTCACTAAACTGACACTGCTGGCACTCACTGGTCATATTTTTTTGAGAAAAATGCCATTTTTAACATGTTTGTAATATTCAAAACGCAGAATCCGCACCAACTCGAGAGACAGCCAACCAGGACGAAAAGGAAGGCACCTCTCAACCAACAAACCATAATCTGTGCGAGACGAATATGAACAAGACCGCTCTCTCTCTGGCCATCGTTGCCATGGTACCCGCTCTGGCCAACGCCCAAGATGAAGGCGAAGTAATCGACTTTTACGGCAAGGCCAACGTCACCTTCCAGGCTGCTGACGAAGGTGACGATTCAGTTACCGACGTTCAGAGCAATGCTTCCCGCCTGGGCGTCAAGGGCGAGATCGCTCTGACTGATGGCATCAAAGGTATCTACCGTATGGAATACCAAGTAGATATGGACGGCGACGCTGACGACACTTTCACCCAGCGCAATATCTACGCTGGGCTGGAAGGCGGCTTCGGTCAGGTAATCGCGGGTAAGTTCGATACCCCCCAGAAAGTTGCCCAAAAGAAAGTTGACCTGTTCAACGATCTGGAAGGCGACATCAAGAGTCTGATCACCAATAGCGACAACCGTGAAGAAGATGCACTGCAATACACTACCCCGTCTTTTGCTGGCTTCAAAGCAGCTGCTGCTTATATCAGCAATAAAGATGAAGTGATCAATGATGACACCGGTGAAGAGCGCAACAATGGCGTTTCCGTATCTGTTGCCTACGATAACAACGGCGTTTATATGGCTTACGCTGTTGATCAGGACGTTGAAGGTCAGGATACCGATGTTCAGCGCTTTGTGGCTCAGTACAACATCGGCCCGGTACAGGTAGGCGCACTGTTCGAAGACCAGGAAGACGCTGATGGATGGATGGGCTCCGTTGCCTACAAAATTGAACAGTGGACCTTGAAAGCTCAGTACGGCCAGTCTGATATCAAGAAAGAAGGTGGCGAGACTTACAGCCTGGGCCTTGACTACAAGTTCAACAGTGCGGCAAAAGTTTTCGGCTTCTACACCGACGAAACTGCTGACGACGATTACGATCGCAGTTACGCTGGTATCGGTGCTGAATACAAGTTCTAATTCCGTTTTATGCGGCGGTCATCCAAATTGGGATTGAGTTGAGCACCGTGTTTTGATGAGAGCTTGAGAAAAAGCGGCCTCTGGCCGCTTTTTCTGTACCTGATAAAAGTGGAAATTAAACTCGCTAAATTACCAGCCGGTCCATGAATCTATTCACTGGTATTTCTTCAAGTTTTTGTTGCCCCTCAAAGATATCAATTATCTTTCTTACCTGATAGCTAGGAAAGCGCGAGTGTAGGTTTGATTTGAACTTTTCCTCCAGTAACGGAATACCCTCCGTACGTCGACGCCTATGCCCCAATGGGTATTCGACTTCAACCTGATCGGTCTTGCTGCCATCTTTAAAAAACACTTGAACCGCATTGGCAATAGATCGCTTCTCTGGCTCCAGGTATTCTTTGGAATAACGCTTATCCTCTACCACTTCAATTTTTTTACGTAGTTCATCAACTTCCGGATGATTCCGATGAAAATCATCTTCATAACACCCAGCGGATAAATCTCCAAACAACAGGCCCACAGCAACGATATATTCAAGGCAATGATCCCTGTCCGCAGCATTAGCCAAGGGGCCTGATTTAGAAATAATACGAATTGCAGACTCATGGGTAGTTACTACAACCTTAACAATTTCTGTAACTTGCCCTTTGATGTTTGGGTGCAGAATAATTGCTGCCTCACAAGCTGTCTGGCTATGGAATTCTGCTGGATAGGAGATTTTGAATAAAATATTCTCAATAACGTAAGAGCCATAACCACGAGGAATGTTAAATTCACGGTCCTCCTGCGCTTTTATCTTTTGATCTGTATTGGTTTTACTGAATGAAACATCGTAGAAACCCCATTGCTTAGCCGTCAATGCACCGGGCACCCCCATCTCCCCACGTAAAACCATTTCAGCCAGACACACTCCCCGGGATGTAGCGTCCCCTGCAGCCCAGGACTTGCGGGAACCGGTATTAGGCGCATGCCGGTAGGTACGCAGCGCACTTCCATCCACCCAGGCGAGAGAGACTGCAGCCATCACTTCCTCCCGGCTGCCCGCATTTAACCAAGCCACCACTGCAGTAGAAGCTACCCGCACTAGCAGTACATGGTCGAGGCCCACACGATTAAAGCTGTTAGCCAATGCCAGGACGCCCTGGATCTCATAGGCTTTAACCATTGCCTCCAGAACTGTATGCATCTTGAGCGGCTCTTCTCCATGTGACAACCTCTTCTGGGACAGGTAATCACAAACCGACAATATGGCACCGAGGTTATCAGATGGATGGCCCCACTCCGCAGCAAGCCAGGTATCGTTGTAATCCAGCCAACGAATTGTGGTGCCAATATTCCATGCAGCCTTTACTGGGTCCATACAAAACTGGGTGCCCGGCACACGAGCTCCATTGGGCACCCAAGTTCCCTCTACCACAGGACCCAACAATTTTGTGCACTCGGGAAAACCTAGCGCCAAACATGCGCAACCCAGGGAATCCATCAGACAATAGCGTGCCGTACGCCAAGCCTCACTTGAATTAACCTTGTAGTTGAGAACGTAATCGGCGATATCTTGAATTACCTGATCATAATCTGGGCGGTCAGTCCGGCTTGTATCGGAGCACATAGCGTTGAGCCTAGCGTTAACGTGAAGGGAAATTAAACAAGCCTAGCTGTTTTCAGTGGTTGCCTTCGATTAGGCCGGGGAAAACTCTAAGCCCAATACTTGGCAGCAAAGTGGGAATATTTCGATGATACCGACGCTTTGTGCGTTAGACTGCCACAATAATTGTTCGGCTAATTACTGGGACTACGAAACCATAATTTGTTAATCTTCCAAAAAACACTGGGAACCGGGGTATTTTAAATTATCTTTTGGGCATATACCTTCTCCACAAACGTCCCAACATTAATCCGCCCAAACTAAACAAGCCCTAGAATCAAACCACATAATTCAAAATCACCGACAGGCATTATTAAATTGTAAGAAACAACCACTAAAACAAAAAGAATAGGTTGCAGGAAAGAAACGATATTATTCCGACAGGGACAAACCTCCAAGAAAATATATTTTATTCACGCTGGCTATGTTCTTATCCATAAGGTAGCTTTTAATGGCAACCTAGGGCTTGTTGACCTGTATGGCCCAGGTCTCGACGGGAAGTCACAGGATGCCGAAGCAGTTGCCAAAATAGGGGGTGAACTTGAAGTAGCCTTTCCTGAAAACCTCGTTACTATGATGCGTTCACTGTCAACACTTCGGACAGTTTCATGCAGCTATAGCCCCATAGTCACTGTACTGCTCG
>NZ_JALBWM010000076.1 GCF_023895975.1 Microbulbifer okhotskensis | reverse complement strand
TTTAGACAAGATAATTACAGCCACCATTTAAGCTGATTTATATGGGACAGCCCTGATATCTTCGGTATTGGTAACGCGCCCCTGTTCACCGGTTTTATGTATAGCGCAGTTGGCAGTTATATTGCCAGGGTATGGAAAATCTTTGAATTTGAATACTCCCATTATCCCTTCAAGCCAGTCACCGTTTTTTTAGTGCTACTTATTTATATTAATTTTTTCACTCATCATTATACTTGGGATTTTCGCTGGGCTTTGCTGGCGGGCACAATAGTTATATTCCTTCGTACCAATATATACTTCAAGGTCATTGAGCGGCATCGCCACATGCCGCTTCTTTTGGGTTGGTTCCTGGTGGCCCTATTTATTTGGTTCGCTGAAAATATTGCAAATTTTGCAAATATTTGGATTTATCCCAACCAATCGGGCCAATGGGAGATGGTCTCCTTTGCAAAGCTGAGTTCCTGGTACCTACTAATGCTGCTGAGCTTTGTTTTAGTTTCACTGGTAAATACTGTGAAGGTTAGGGTGAGTGATTCCACTAGTTTGGCGGGGCGGCGTAGGTTAACTGGCTAGTCTACGCACTCGCTGTGAGGGGATTATGGCATTACAGGGTAGTTGATATAGCCGGCTTCACCGCCGGTATAAAAGGTGCTCGAGGAAGAACGCCCCAGATACAAGAATGCTCCCCCGTGCGCTGCAATAGGTAGCCGTTGTAGATGGATTGGATCTGAAGGCTGTCTGAAGGCGTTCCCGGATATAGAAATTCCAATTCTTTTAATGGTGCCTGTTTTAGGGGGCTAAAGGTAATAATCTAATCATATTTATATCTTGATCAATTTTGCGAGGCGTTTTGTGAGGCCGTTAGTAAGTTCTGGTTTATATCTCTAGGAGCCTATTTAGGGTTGGGAACCAGGTTGTGATATTGGGTGCGGTACTTATTTCATCGGGTACAATCGTATACATTGACGATGCTTATAGGCAGATTGCCTGGTTGGAATTGAGGTGGACGCCGTGCTTAGTGATACTTAAATGTAGCTATGAAGGGTGAATTTCTCGCGGCTAGCTGTCTGTAAGGGTAACTTACTTACTGAAAAATATTTGTTTTCTTGGTGGCGAGCTTGACATTTTACAGAGCTGTTATTTGAAATAATTTAACTGTACTGTTACAAATGCTTAAAATGATCCCCTTTGGTGAATTGAAAGAGGATCATCTGTTCGAAGTTACAATAAATTGAAGTTGTAATAGCGCCTAAGGGGCGTGACTTGCCAATTGTTCACCGCCCTGTGCAAAGGGGTGACCGGCTATTCCAGACAGGCCGGCTGGGAAGTTGAAAATGTATTGTTTTCCCATGTATTGTCTCCCGAGCAGTCAAAATCAACCGCATCAAATAAGTCGTAGGTATGGCCTAGTGATGTGTTGTTGGAGATAGTGTTGTTGGTTGGTTCTGCATCAAAAATAAAAATTCCATAGGTGCCATTATCTGAAACAGTATTATTGTTGATGACGTTGCTGGTACCCTGATCCAGATCGACCCCTCCATCATTGTTCGCGACGGTGTTTGAAAATATGGTGCCGAAGTTACCATCTACTTCAATACCGCTACTGCCATTATGGTGTGTATAATTATTGGTTACATTTGCAAAGGCCCCATCTATCTCGATGCCATCGTTGGCAGAACCTAAAACCTCATTAGAAGAAACGATATTGAAGTCTCCTGCAATCTCAATACCTTCATCACCTGCACCTTCTATGTAGTTAAAATTGACAACATTGTTATGCCCTGCGATATCAATACCTTCATCAGAATCCCAGTCATCACCAACAATTTCCATGTTGGTGACTACATTGTTGTTACTGTCGATGTAGACGGCATCGTCACCAAAATCGGTAATATAAACATTAGTGACAAAGTGTGAGCCATCCCCCCCTAAGGTGACAGCATCCCCGCAGCCAGTCACGGTTCCCCCGCTGAGCCGTGCGCCTTGGCCCAGTAAAACGATACCGCTCCCAAACGCACTGGTAGAGCAGGTAAGACTGTAATCCCCCATGGAAAGGCTGCCCCCAGGCCCTTCAATAACAATGGCTACCGAGTCTGCATCGGCAATGGGGCAAACCAAATTTGCATCCAGGGTCGTTGGTGTGGTGATTACGTCGCCACAGCTCACCAACTGTGCTTGAGAATTGGCGGCAATGCCCATCGATAAAAATGCGATAGCAGCACTAAGAGGTAAGATAGTTTTCTTTTGCATGAGTCTGTCCCTAACTATTAATCAGTTGATTGAGTTGTTTAATGTGTTAACTGAAAGCCAGATTTCCGGATAAATTATTGTGCCTGAAAAGAACACCTGCTTTTCGGTTGAATATTGCCCGATATATCTTGGTTAGTTAAATATTGTTTTGAAGTTTCGATAGAAATTTTTAATGGGAATGATTATAAAAAATCGTCTATGAGAATGGCATACCTTTAGGCGTTAAAACCGTTATTGCTTTTGTGTATTAAGATGGCTTGTTAATATTTCGCTCCTTTGGAGGTGCTGATTTATCTATCGTGTCTGATAGGAATTGTGAAAGATAAAATTTAATTTAACCGGTTGTGCTCGGTAAGGGGTTGTTAGTGATCCAGGTTTTCCGGTAATTATGTTTGGTAATAGACCGCTTTGTATTTATTTAATTACGATCGATTCCGTTGGAAGCTAAACGGTTAATTGTGTCGTGGGCTTGGTGATTTTTACGGGGATGATGGGTGTAATAGCGATCTGGAATTCTGAGTCTTAAAAAGAGTAAAGCGGCTGTGGGTCGGCGAAGTTGTGCAATGCTGAGGTGTGTAGGCACTTTGTCAGGTCTTGCGATTGCCAGGCAAGGATTGTGTTTTGTAATTGGGTTGATGTTTCTTGTTTGATGGCAAGCGACTGGGAAGAACTTGAATCGCTCCGCGATACCACATTTTGGTCGTTTATGTAGAAACGCAAAATGTATACACTTAAAAAGTCGGTATCTATTGATGCGGGTGACTGTATCGGGCTTTATTTCGACTATTTGGTCAATTAGCTGGGAAGTTGTCGCGTATTTCTTTCACTCTGCCGCAGTGGTGGCGGTAGCTAGCAGTTATATTGGCGGGTGCGGGCCGGTAGGGGTTAAACTCCGGCTCTTAAAACTATTACAAAGCTCTATCTTAGAGGAGATGCAAATGCGTCAGACAATGATCGCACTATCCGTAGCCGCTGCCTTGGCGGTCGTGGGCGGTTGTGGTGAAAAGGCACAGCAAGCTGAGGTTGCCAAAGATACCGTGAAAGCTGAAGAGTCTATGGCTGTCAGTTCAGAGCACGCCAGTAACTTGCTTCTGGCTGAGTGGACCGGTCCCTATAGTGGTGTACCTGCGTTTGACAAAATGAGTCTCAAGGATCTCAAGCCTGCGATCGAGCGGGGCATTGAGATGAACCTGGCTGAGCTGGAAGTAATTGCCGCTGACCCCGCCAAGCCGACTTTTGCCAATACTTTTGTACCGATGGAGCGCAGTGGTGCAGAGCTGGGCCGCGCATCTTCTTACTACGGCATCTGGGCCGGCAACCTGTCCTCTCCTGAATTCCGTAAAATTCAACAGGATCTCGCACCTGTCTGGGCTGATTATGAGTCCAAAATCTACCAGAATGCGGCTTTATTCAAGCGTATTAAGTCAGTCTACGATCAGCGCGAATCGATTGACTTGAATGCGGAGCAAAAGCGTGTTGTGGAGCTGGTATATACCCAGTTTGCAACCAATGGCGCCACAGTTGAAGGTGAGGCGAAAGAGCGCTACGCAGAAATTAATAAGCGCCTTGCAGAGCTCTACACCAAGTTCTCCAACAACGTGCTGGCGGATGAAGAAGGTTATGATATTTTCCTGAGTGAGGATCAGTTGGGTGGTCTGCCGGACTCCTTTGTTGCGGCAGCTGCTGCGATGGCGGAAGAGAAGGGCGAAAAAGGTAAATTTGCAATTACCAACAGCCGCTCCTCCATGGACCCCTTCCTGACTTACTCCGATAACCGCGAGCTGCGCAAACAGGTGTGGACCAATTATTACAGCCGTGGCGACAATGGAGATGAACACGATAACAATGCCATCATCGCCGAGATTTTGAAACTGCGTGATGAGCGTGTTGGCCTTCAGGGCTTCGATAACTACGCGGAATGGCGTCTGCAGGATCGCATGGCGAAATCCCCTGATCGCGCAATGGCGTTGATGGAAGCGGTATGGCCGGCAGCCGTTGCCCGGGTGAAGGAAGAAGTGGCGGATATGCAGGCTGTGGCGGATGCTGAGAAAGCCAATATCACCATTGAGCCCTGGGACTACCGTCACTATGCGGAAAAAGTACGCAAAGCCAAGTACGACCTGAATTCAGATGAGGTTAAGCAGTACCTTCAATTGGATAACCTGCGCGAGGCAATGTTCTATGTGGCTGGCGAATTGTTCAACTTTGAATTCACCCCGGTGAAAGAGGGGTCTGTACCGGTGTTCCACGAAGACGTTAAAGTCTGGGAAGTAACCGACAAGACCAGCGGTGAGCACATTGGCCTTTGGTACTTGGACCCGTTTGCTCGCGCGGGTAAACGCTCCGGTGCTTGGGCCACTATGTACCGCGATCACTCCACCTTTGATGGCAAGAAGAATGTCCTTTCTTCCAACAACTCCAACTTTATCAAGGGCGCGCCAGGCGAGCCTGTACTGGTAAGTTGGGATGATGCGGAGACCTTCTTCCACGAGTTCGGCCACGCACTGCACTTCCTTGCGTCCAATGTGACCTATCCGACTCTGAATAGTGGTGTGCGCGACTACACCGAGTTCCAGTCCCAGCTTCTGGAGCGTTGGTTGTCCACCGATGCAGTGATCGATAACTACCTGGTGCACTACAAAACCGGAGAGCCGATTCCTGCAGACCTGGTTGCCAAGATCAAAAAGGCTGCCAAATTCAATCAGGGCTTTGCGACGACTGAATATCTGGCGTCCGCGCTGATAGATATGAAGTTCCACACCGCCGATCCTGAAGGGATTGATCCGGATAAGTTTGAGCGTGAAACTCTGGATAAGCTGGGCATGCCAAAAGAGTTGGTAATGCGTCACCGGACGCCGCACTTTGGTCATATTTTCTCTGGTGAAGGTTACTCAGCCAGCTACTACGGCTATATGTGGGCCGATGTACTGACGGCCGACGCCTCGGAAGCTTTTGCCGAGTCCAAAGGGGGTTTTTACGATAAGGATGTGGCAGCCAAGCTGGTGAAGCATCTCTTTGCACCGCGCAACGCAGTAGACCCCGCTGACGCCTACCGTGCTTTCCGTGGCCGTGATGCCAATATTGAAGCGCTGATGCGCGATCGCGGTTTCCCGATATCGGAGAAGAAAGCGGGTACTGTCGCCGTTAAGAACTGATCGATTGTCTCAATCTTAAGTTCAAAAAAGCCGCGTCATTGGATGCGGCTTTTTTGTTGGGTGGTATTTCTTCACTGGCTTCTTGCGCCAGCTTAGCATCCGTCGGCGCTTTTTTTGGGTATTTCTGACAGCTCTCCTGCAATTTTAGCCAGCTTATTAATTATTTGACCTCAAAATATTACATCCCTAAAAACTGCCGACAAGTAGAATGAGGTTGCAGGCCTAATTTTACAGCAGTTATTGGGTAAAAATTGTACAAACTTTATCTTTACAAGAATTCTGTATAGAATTCCGCACAAATTTTGTACCGGTGACCTCATTTCCCCGCAATTAAGCCCCTCTTCGTTGATTAGACCCGTTTGTAATGAAGCTAAATCAACACTGTCTCTCGCGACAAATAATTACAGCACTAAGTAAATGGCGGCTGATGTAGGGGGGGCCATTCTCTGGTCTTGGGTGTTGGGTAAAAATCAAAATAGACGCAAGGAGATCTCTGTGTTTGAGAAAAGCAAACTACACTGCGCCATTCTGGCGACCAGTGCGGCGGTATTGGGTGGCCAGCCGGCATTCGCTGAATCCCGGCAAATTGAAGAAGTAACAGTGACGGCGACCAAGCGTGCCGAAAGCGCTCAGGATATCCCGGTGACGGTGCAGGCCCTCGGCGAGGAGAGCTTGGAGAACCTGAATGTCTCAAACTTTGATGACTATATCCGCTTTATGCCGAATGTGACTGCCGGTGGTCGTGGGCCGGGGCAGTCGTCCATCTATATCCGCGGTATGGCCACTGAAACCATTGCGACCCAGCTGTCTCAAGCCAATGGTACTGCGCCGAATGTTGCGCTCTACCTGGACGAGTCGCCGGTAAGTATTGGCGGCAGGAACCTGGATGTCTACGTCACAGATATTGAGCGGGTTGAAGTCCTTAAAGGCCCACAGGGCACCCTGTTTGGTGCCAGCTCACAGGCCGGAACCGTGCGCCTGATTACCAATAAGCCGCAGTTGGACGAGTTTGATCTCAGACTCGAGGCCGGATTGGCAACCACCAAAGATGGTGATCTGTCCGATAGCCTGGAGGCCATGATCAATCTCCCTCTTATCGAAGATAAGCTAGCCCTGCGTGTGGCCGCTTATCAATCCAATGAGGGGGGGTATATCGATAATGTGGCCGGCACCTATACGCCGGATGCGGCAGTTAACTCGGCTTGGGAAGGTCTGCCTGTTGAGAGCGCCTCCAATGAGGATCTTGTAGAGGAAGACTTCAATGATTCCAGCTACAAGGGTGTCCGCCTGGGGGTGAATTATGTGATCAATGACGATTGGTCACTGTTGCTTCAGCACACCCATCAGGACCTGGAAGCGGATGGGGTGTTTGACCACGATCCAGAAGAAGTCGGCGATCTGGAAGTGCGTCGCTTTTTCGAGGACTCCCTGGAAGACAGCTTCGACCTGACAAGCTGGACCCTGGAGGGCCGTATAGCCGCTTTGGATATTGTATACACCGGAGCTTACCTCGACCGCGAGGTGGAGCAATCCATGGATTACACCGGTTATAACGATGTGGGCAACTACGTGGCCTACTACACCTGTAACTACGTTGATGCCTGTTACGATCCGGCTAAAGGATATGTCGGGACCGTTGAAAATACCCGTACCAGCCATGAGTTGCGCCTCACTACGCCGCAGGAATACCCGCTGCGACTGACGGTCGGCGCTTTTTACGAGGATGTCGAAATCCTTGATCGTGGCAATTTTGTTTACTCGTCAATGATCGACCTGGGCTTTCCGCAGAATTATCCGCGCGGCTGGTCCCCGGACTCTACCGACCCGGTACAATCCACGGCGATAGACTCCAGTGCGCGCCCAGCCGGGGTGGCCTTCTTTAACGATATCACCCGACAGGAAGAGCAATTAGCCTTTTTTGGCGAGCTGACTTACGACATTAATGACCAGCTCAGCGCCACGGTCGGCCTGCGTCATTACGATATCGATGTGAAACTGCTGGGCTCCGCCAACTCCTCATTTGGTAATGCGGGCGGGATCGATGTAGACATGTACGGAGATAACCTGGACTCCAAGTGGCAGGAAGCTGGAATTGATGTGCCGATGAATGAGAGCGGTGTAATCTCCAAATTCACCCTCAGCTATACGCCTAATGATGATGTACTGCTTTACGCAACTTACTCTGAAGGCTTCCGCCCCCCCGCATATAATCGTGGCGGCGGTAACGGCAATGAAGCAACGGTTGTGCCTTATACCATTACCACCGATACCGTTGACAACTATGAAGCTGGCTGGAAAACCACCCTGCTGGATCAGAGTCTGCAATTTAACGGTAGTGTCTACTTCGTGGAGTGGAGTGATATTCAAACAGCGGTGTTCGATCCAGATGTCTACTTCCTGTTCTACCTGGAAAACGCCCTGGACGCGGAAATACGGGGTATTGAGGCCGATGTCACTTGGTTGCCAACCGAGAACCTCCAGTTGATCGGTGCCGTGTCTTACAACGATACCGAGATTACCAGTGCGCCCGACAGTGCGGTGAATGTGGCTCCAGAGGGGAGTGAGTTGGCTTTGTCACCGCCACTGCAATTGAATTTGCGCGCCCGCTATGAGTGGGAATTACTCGGCTTAGATGCATACTGGCAGACCGGTATCTCCTATAGTGACGAAGCCTGGAGTTCTATCGTGATTGAGCCGAATGATCGCTACAAACAGGATGCCTACACGACTGTGGATGCGTCTTTCGGTCTGCGCGAAGCGCACTGGGGTACGGAACTCTATGTTGAGAACCTGACCGACGAGCGCGCGGAGTTGTTTATCAACACCTTAGATAATTCGAAGCGTATTACCACCAACCGCCCCCGCACATTGGGTGTGCGCGTTACCTACGACTTCTGACCGCCAGCCCCTCTCCATTATGGGCGGGGGCATAATTTTCGGCCCGCCGGGTGCGCCAGTTGTGCATCCGGTTGTATTTACGGTTTAGTGAGATATATTTTTTGTCCTCCCAATCTGAATCCTCTCAATCACAAAAAAACCAAGCCCAACTTGCGCAAAAAACTCGGAGTGCCCTCAAGGCTGAGGATTATTCCACTGCCACCGCGATGGCAAAAAAGCAGGTGGAAGACTATCCGGAAGATTGCGAGAGTTATTATCTGTTGGCTGTGAGCTTGAGATATTCGGGTGATGTTGGCGGGGCCCAGGCAGCCATCACACGATTACTGAGCCTGGATATAAAGCATGCTCGAGCATATCAGGAGCAGGGGCATAACTTTGCAAAGCAGGGCTGTTTACCGGAGCAGGTCGAGTCCTACCGTCGCGCGGTGGAACTGAATCCGGCACTGCATGCCAGCTGGAAGGGATTGGCTTTGGGGTTGCGTACGCAGGGCATAGAGGCCGAAGCTCTCCAAGCTTTACATCAGTTCCAGCAATTGCAAACCGTGCCACCAGTACTGCTCAGTGCGGCAAGTTTGATGTATGAAAAAAAATTGCTTAAAGCAGAGCAGCTTTGCCGGAGCTATTTACAAAAAAATAAGCATCACCCCGAAGCCATGCGTTTACTGGCGTTAATCGGTGCGGAACTGGGGGTGCTCGACGATGCGGATTTTTTGTTGGAAAGCTGCCTGGAAATGAATCCCGATTTTCATCAAGCGCGTTTCGACTATATTGGGATACTACGAAAACGTCAGAAGTTTGCCGCAGCTTTGCAGCAGGCTAGTCTTTTGCGCACCGGACAGGGCGGACAACAGAGCGATATTCTTTTCGCCACCCAAAGTGCGATGGTTGGAGATTATCAAGCCGCTTTGCAAATCTATGATCAGATCATTGTTGAGTCCCCAGAATTACATGGCGTGCAGTTGCAGCGCGGACATGTTTTAAAGACAGTGGGTGAATCGGCCCGTGCGATCGAAGCTTATCAGGCTGCATACCGTGCCAAGCCAGATTTTGGCGACGCCTATTGGAGCTTAGCCAATATGAAAATCTACCGCTTTGGTGATGACGAAATCGCCAAAATGCGGGAATTACAAGGTCTGGCAGCTACTGCCAGGGTTGATCGTTACCACCTCTGCTTTGCGCTAGGAAAAGCGCTGGAAGATCGTGCGGATTACGCGGCATCTTTTTCCTGGTATGAACAAGGCAATGCATTAAAACAGGAAGAATGCCAATACAGTATTGAGGACAATCGTCGGGATATCGACTTAGAGATTACTCACTGTACGCCAGAATTGTTTGATAAAAATCCCGTTTCTGGCTTTGATGTGCCCGACCCCATTTTTATTGTGGGCCTGCCCCGTGCCGGATCCACATTGTTGGAGCAGATACTCGCCTCCCATCCTCAGGTGGATGGCACTTTTGAGTTGCATAATATTATCGCGTCTGCGCGCCGCCTGGACGGCCGCCGCCGCACGGCTGAGGGCGCTCGCTATCCTGCGGTTCTGCATGATTTAACCGCCGATCAGCTAGAGCAAATAGGGCGGCGTTATATCGAAGAAACCGCAATACATCGTGGCAAATCGTCATTATTTATCGACAAGATGCCCAATAATTTTCGCCATATCGGCCTGATTCAGCTGATACTTCCCAGCGCAAAAATTATCGATGCCCGCCGCCACCCCATGGCCTGCTGCTTTAGTGGATTTAAACAATTATTTGCTGAGGGTCAGGAGTTCACTTATGGTCTGGGGCAGATGGGCGAATACTACCGGGACTATGTGCGGCTGATGGGTCACTGGGATAAGGTGTTGCCTGGAAAAGTATTGCGTGTGCAGTACGAAGCGGTAGTAGAAGACCTTGAAGGGCAGGTGCGCCGACTGTTGGATTACTGCGACCTTCCCTTTGCCGAAGAGTGCCTGCAATTCCACCGCACCGAGCGAGCCGTACGTACCCCCAGTGCGGAACAGGTACGCCAACCTATTTACCGTAGCGGCACAGATCAGTGGAAGCACTTTGAGTCCAAGCTGGAGCCCTTGCGAATGATTCTGTCTGAGGCGTTGAAGCCCTACTCGGTGTCTTAGGTAGAGCGACCGCCGAGGGTCGACCTTCCGGCATCGGCCTGCGCCGGCGTGATGAGTGTTTTACATTTCCCCATCCTCATTTCGGTGAAAGCCGGAGTCCCGTCATAGTTGGTTGGGCTTGGAGGGCGGCTTTTATCCATGTGATAAAGGCAGGTTTGTATTTTTTCGCATGAAGCGAAATTTATAAGATGTCAAATTTGGGGAGCATTAATTTTTTCAGGGTATCTGGTGCGAAGTATAATTTTGACTTTCGGACCATTCATTATTACAGTGACTATGACTTTTTGTCTATTATGCATTATTCCTCTTATGCGTATGCTAATAATGGACAAGCGGCAATTGTTCCGAAAAATGGTTATGCATATCGATCTGGGTGGTGGCGATCAGGTTGGTGTGGCCTCACACTACGGTGCGGTGAATATCAGTATTCCAGAATTGGCATTTAAATCTTATTTGCCGACATATTTTGATACAGATGGCGATGATGAGATTAATACACTGGAAGCCGCAAAGGTTGAGGAGATTCGCACACCGGGAAATGGCGAAATACAATCGCTTGAAGGTATCCGTTTGTTTCGAGATCTGAAATACTTGACTGCTGCAAATGAAAAGTTAACTGCGATAGCTGAGCTGCCTAAACGATTGGAAGCTTAAATCTGTCAGGTAATTACTTGGATGCCGTAAAGTTTGAGTGGGCAGTAGATAAACTTTTTATAAAAAATCTAGACGTTACAGATAGCTTGTTGGATGTATATTCATGTGAAGCGCACTCAAATATTAGCGGTGTGTTAGACGGGGGAAATATCCAATTTAGCCCGGTTAAGGGTGGTGGAGCGCCAGCCTGTGATGCAGGGGCAGAGTTAACGCTTATTTATAAAAAACAAGAGCCGATCTGAGAAGTAAAGGTGAAAAAACGTTCCATATCGATGTACCTGAAAATGCTTTGAATTTGGTGGTCCAAACAGAGGAATCAGGAATTGAAGTTGGCAGTGAAATGGATGTATATGTTGCTTATGATTATCAACGCAGCACGACGGACTATGATTTCAAGTCTGAAAATGGAGGTAATGTCGAATACATATAAGTGGTATTAACTGACTCAGGTCGCTGGTACGTAATGCTATCACCGGTTGAATGCAGTTTTGAAGGTGTGGATTTAACCACGACAGTCTTTTTGGATGAAGAGCAAGGCAAAGAAATCATTAATAATCAACCGGTTAGCGGGTTGTCCGCCAATACTGGTGAGGCATTATATTATTCTATGATTGTCCCGGAAAGTGCCGTTGACCTTAATTTTGAAATGGGTGGCGGCGGTGGAGATGTCAATCTGTATGTGCGCTTTGGTGATAAGCCCACTGAGCCTGTCTATGACTATCGTCCGTTTTTAGGTGGCAATGAAGAAACTGTTTCAATTGTGAATTCAAGGATGGGTGTTTGGCATGTCATGCTGATGGGGTATACGGACTTCGAGCAGGTTTCTTTAATGGAGTCTTTTGGGGGGTTATCATCTGAATCCTTAAACCCCGATGAGACAGTTGAAGATTTGGGTGGCAAGGTGGGTGAGCAGCGAAACTTTAGGGTTCAAGTGCCAGAAGGGGCTGCCGCACTTTCAATAACAACTGGATCTTCATTTATTAGTTCAGCTGGCGATACAGGCCTGTATGTCAACTTTGGTGAACCGGTTTCTAGTTTGCACGCTGAATACACATCTAAAAATTGGAGCAGCAATGAAACCATTGATGTGAGCGAGCCCCAAGCGGGTATTTGGTATGTGACTGTTCATGGCTACTCTGATTTCGAGCGTGTCTGGTAGAATGTTGCTTACTGAAAGAGGAGCTGATAGCAGTCATGCGGCTGGTAGAGCTCTTTGGTACCGAATGGCTCTACTTCCTGTTTTATCTTTGACGTTAAATAATATAGTGAGCCTAAGCCTCGCTTGAGCCCCCATAGTATTGTCATAGTTTAATCGGTCGCTACACTTAAAGTGTCGGCGCATTTTTGTTGGGGCTGAGTGTCTCCATTTTTTAGTATTTTAGCTATGTCAGGGCTCAATTTTTTGAGGAAGTCATCAATGCTAGCCGTATAGCAGGCGTCTTTCCCAAGTTCTGAATTAATTTCTCCATGAGAGAGATCTATGGGTATTATTGCTGCATAAGCTCCAAGTTTTTTGGCTTTGTCAGTGAACGTTTTAGCTTGCGTACATGCATCATCGCTTCGTAGTGAGCATATTGCTAAAAACGGAGGGATTTTGTCACTGAGGATATGGAATGGAGATGCTTTTACCCAATAGTTGGAATCGTTGCCAAATTTCTCTATGTAAAACCCAGAAGGGTTTTCGCCGGTTGCTTTTTTCACGATGTCGTAACCAGAGATGTCCAGTGAAATAGTGCCCAGCCAAGGGGTTATTCGATCCTTCGTGATGGCTTTATAATTGGATGATATCAGGGAAACCAAGTGAGCTCCTGAAGAGTGCCCCATCAAAATAAATTTGTCAGAAGAACCTCCCCATTCACGTGCGCCTTCTTGGGCGAAAAGCAATGCTGCTTCTATGTCTTTTGCCTGTTTGTCCGGTTTGATTTTTGGTAGAGTCCGATAATTGGTAGATATGAAGATAAATCCTTTACCGACCCAGTGAGCAACCTTGTTTTCAAATTCCGATTTATTTGCTTTATCCCCTCCACTCCAGGCGCCGCCATGTACCATGAATATTACTGGAGCATTTTTTGCTTTGGTAGGAATGTAAACATCTAGGGCCTGGTCTGTATCTTGACCATACGGAATATCAGGTAATATTTTAATGCCAGAGGGAAGTGAATAGGTGTTTGATGTGATCATAACTAACAATAAAAACGTGAATAATTTTTCGTGAGAAAACATAATAAATTCCTTTATGGCTAACCCAGTCACATGGTCGGATAAGCTTATTTTTGAGTCCGGCATTTTGGTATTCAACTTATCGATGATTGTTATTTTTCCGTATTTATCCTTGACAAGTCTAAATAATTGAATTTTTGTAATGTGTTTTATCGATACCCTTTTTTATGGGAGTGATTGGGGGATGTTTTGACTGGCGAGGTTGGATACCGGCTTTCACCGGTATGATGTGTGTTTACTATCGTTCTTATGGTGAGGATCGGTGCTGGATTATAAGGCTTTACGGTAAACTCTTTCCCCTTCAACCCAAGTTTCTAATACCTGTGCCTGCCAGACTTCTTGGGGGTTCATCTCAAAAATATTCCTGTCTAGCAAAATAAAATCAGCGAATTTTCCAGGTTCGAGGGTGCCGATTACCTGTTCTTGATGGCTGGCATAGGCGGCGTCGAGGGTGAAGGCACGCAGGGCTTGCTCTAAGGTCATTGCTTCTTCAGTGCGCCAACCTTTGCTGGGGTTGCCCTGGCGGTCTCGGCGGGTGATAGCTGCATGGAGGCCGAAGAGGGGGTTAGCGGGCTCTACCGGGAAATCGGATCCGGCGGCAATGGGGGTACCTTGTTTCAGTAGTGTCTTCCAGGCGTAGGCGCCTGTCAGGCGCTCTTCGCCCAGGCGGTCGCCGGCCATATTTTTATCACTGGTAGCGTGGGTGGGCTGCATGGAGGCGATTAGATTGAGCTGAGTGAAGCGGGGTATATCCTTTAGTTCAATGACTTGGGCATGTTCTACACGGTGGCGGTGTTCCTTCTGGCTCTTTGCTTTGTTCAGGGTCTCCAGATGATTCAGCACTATATGGTTAGCTCTGTCACCAATCGCATGTACGTTAACCTGGAAATTATTGTCGGTGGCCAATTTGAGTAGCGCTAACATTTTTGTTTCAGGGTAGAGCAGTAGTCCTTTCTCCCGAGGGCGGTCATGGTAGGGTTCGATGAGTGCTGCACCTCGGCTGCCCAGGGCGCCATCGGCTGACAACTTGATACTGCGCATATAAAGGCGTTTTGCGGGGGTGCCAATATGGCCGGCGCGCAGCAGCTTGGCGTAGTTGTGGCTGTCTACCGAGAGCATGGGGTAAACCCGTATGGGGATGGCATCTTCCACGGCCAGTTGACTGTAAGCGTTGAGAGTTTTTTCGTTAATGCCCGCATCATGAACGCTGGTGAGGCCGAGCGTGAGCGCTTTGGAAAACGCATTTTGCAGTGATTTTTTTTCTTGGGTCAGGGTAGGGCTGGGGATTGCTTTTTGAAGCAAACTCATCGCATTGTCAATCAGTATACCTGTGGGCTTCCCTTTGCTATCCCGAAGAATTTCACCGCCCTCTGGAGCCTGGGTATTCTTGCTTATGTTGGCCAATTGCAAAGCTTTGGAGTTAGCCCAGCCAGCATGGCCGTCTACCCGCCGCAACCAGATAGGGTGGTTGAGCTCCAGGGTGTCCAGTTGGGCACGGGTGGGGAATTGCTTACCGGGCCAAGTGACTTGGTTCCAGCCTCGCCCAAGGAGCCATTCTCCGGGCTCCAGGCTTTTGGCGTGTTGCTTGATGGACTGCAGGGTGTCCTTAAGGGATTGGTCACGCAGGTCCAGCATAGTGTTGAGTTGGCCGAGGCCCAGCATATGCCCATGGGCATCGACCAGCCCTGGCAGCAATGTTTTCCCGCCAGCATCGATTTTTTTTGCTTTGGGGTACTTTATGTCCAGTGCTGTAAGATTACCGGTCTCCAGTACTTTTCCCTGGTCAAAGGCCATAGCACTGAACTGAAGGAGAGCAGTATCGGTGGTTTGATAGCCTGAAAAATTATGGATTACCGTGACCGCTTGAGTGCTGATGGCGGTGACGGCGAGGAGTCCTGCTGCCAGGATGCGGGAGAGTCGCATGGTGGAAAGCCTTTTTGTTTTAATAGTCCCCTATTCTATGGCGGCTTAACGCCTGATGAAAAGAAGGTATCGGGGGGCTTGCAAGCCCCCCGCTTAGCGAACCCTGGTTGAGCCTATTAATTGGGATCCACACGCAACAGTTTACCTTGTGGTCCATCGGTAAGGATGTAGAGTGTGCCATCTGCGCCGACTTCCGAATCGCGAACTCTTTCACCAACTACGATACGTTGCTCGCCGGTAAGAGCATCGCCTTCTGGATCAATTACCCGAAGGTCATGGGTCACCAGACCCGCTGAAAGAAGGTAACCGCGCCATTGAGGGAAGGCTTTGCCAGTGTAGATAGTGAGCCCACCGGGAGCGTGTGTATCAATCCAGGCGAGAATAGGAGACACAAATTCCGGGTCGGCAATTTTGAAAGCAATATTTGAGCCGTCGCGATAGTCCCTCCCAAACGTGACTCGTGGCCAGCCAAAATTGCCGCCTTTTCTTAGCTGATTCAGTTCATCTCCTGCAGCGGGGCCGTGTTCATTGGACCAGACTTGCTGAGTGCCGGGATCAATAGCGAGCCCCTGGGGGTTGCGATGGCCAAAGCTCCAAATTTCAGGGAGAGCACCTTTAGTTTGAATAAAGGGGTTGTCATCGGGTACCGAGCCATCCGGCTGGATTCGGATTACCGAGCCGAAGTGCGTTTGTAGATTTTGCCCCTGTTCGCGAGCAAAAATATCCAGGAAGTCCTGGGGAGGGTTACCACCATCGCCGATGGTCGCCAAGAGGGTTCCATCTGCCAGAAAGCCAAACCTCGAACCAAAGTGCCTATCGTTTGTCTTGCCTTGAGCGGCTTTAAATATCTCTTCAAAGTCTGCCAAGTTTCCGTTCTTCCATTTACCCCGTCCAATAGCCAACCGGTTGCTCTGCGTATTCCCAATGGAGTAACTGAAATAGAGTAGGTTGTCGCTTGCGAAATTAGGACTGGCCGCTACGTCCAGTAGCCCACCTTGGCCTTCGAAATAAACCTGGACAGGAAAAGCTATGGGGTCGGACAGATCACTCTCTTTAATGGTACGGATTTTGCCATTGCGCTGAGTGATCACTAAAGTGCCATCGGGCAGTAGTGCTATTCCCCACGGATATTCAATAGGGCCAGCCACTTGGCTCAGTTTCACATTGTCAATAATGGGGATAGCGCCGCGGGATATCCGTGTTTCAGCAAAACTGCTGCCAATCAGTATCAAGCAAGCGAGTACAGCCGCGGCCGCAATTGAGATCCTTCTCACTTTACCTCCTGTGGATAGTAAGTTGGGAATTGGTGGTTAACATAAGGGGAATTCTAAGAGTATATCAATGGTCGAAGTATCCGTAGTGGAGGTGGAGCTTGAGGCGTCATTTGAAAAGAGTTTAAGCGATTTTTTGGGGGCATCGATGGATCTTTTAAATAAAATATTAAGGGTGTATGTACCGACGATTGGATCTTTAATCATCGAATATTCTGCAGAGGGAGAATTTTCGCTGGGTAACTGTCGCAGAATTTCGCTTTACAGGTAGATTAACTGTAGAAGAGCGAAGTGAATCGGGTTGATGAGGGTTTAATTACGACCTCTCAGTTTATTAAATAGCTTAAGCCAAAAAGTTGTGTTGGTAATCAACCACAGGCCAATGAACAATTGAAACAACAGGCCAATTGGCCACATTAAGCTGGACATTGAGGCATCTATGGTGCTTGGAATAAATGAGAGTGATCTTGGTAGATAGGCTAGAGAGTTGACTACAAAATAAAGGCCCGCAATTTGGAATAATATTGCTTGGGTGTCTTTGCTCAAAGCGTTTTCCGGATCAGATTTTGTACGCGTCAAAATAGAGGTTGCCGATTTGTTGATTAGAAATACGGCGGCTAAACCAACAATAAGGAAGGTCCCAATTAATCCGACATAAGCGGTTATTGGGATTTCCCGCTGCTGGTATTTTTGTACGCTGGTGAAAATTAAAATTAGGGTTGGAAGGTTTATAATAAGTTGAATTAGAAGCCATATTGCCAGTAATCTTAGCGCAACTGCCGTTACTTGCTGCATAAGCGTGGTTGTCCTTATGGTGTCGGTCGCACAATTTATGGCGAGTCTAGGGTATGATTGTAACCTTGGGTATTATGTCTGTCTTCTTAGCCGCATGAAACTGTCCGAAGTATTTTTATAGGTATTGAGTAGGTTGTTTGTTCTGGCCAGGGAAAATCATAAGGATGTCAGTTGTTTGAAGTTAAAATGGCTTGAATTGATCTCTTGTATGTAGGTAAAATTCAGTAGTTCTTTGGTTTCAGGTCGGGGAATAGTTATGGGGTATATCCGTTTCTCAGTTGTGCTACTACTCTCTGATCTATCTGGCTTAAATAATATTTATAATCTATGCGAGCCCCCAATTCTGGATGAGTTCTAGCTTGAGAAAAATCTCTGGGTTTAGTCCCTGTGGTTTTTATGCTTGGTATTATTTTAGCTGAGCTATCCCGGGGTGAGAGGTGTGCTTTCACCTGAAAAGAAATTGTCGAGGGGAGGGTGTTAAGAGTTGAAGTCACCCTATAAAATGATAGTGCTGCCCTATTGTTCCCTCCCTTTCTTTCATCGGATGATTAATGCCAAATATTTAGAGGTGGATGTTAGTATTGATACTGTAATTCTGATATCTATATTTTATGGTACGAGAGAGCCTATTGGTAAGTTTTAGTCACACTGGTATCGGATATTGCATGTTGTGCGGAGGTTGAAATTAGAAATACTTCAGAGGCAGGATATTTGGCTAAGTAACCATCTTGATATGTATTGGGTCATAGGAAGCGTGCGCTGATGGGGTAGCGTGTAGTGCAGCTGGTACAAGGAGTTCGGGAGTGGGGTTCCCTTCTCCTTGGTTGCGAGATTGTGGTTGACGTCAATATCCAAGGCTTTACGATCGGCTGGATCGCAGCTGGTTGTTGGGTATACTTTCCCTTCGTATCGACGACAAATTCCAGCAGGCATTAATCAGACAGTGGTTCAAAGCGGCAATGAAAAATTTAGCAAATCAGAATCAAGGACCCCGTAAGAAAGCGTGATTCGTCGAATATCTGCCAACATCTATTCGCATTGCGTTCCGGATTTGTGCTTCGAAATGCCACCTAGGGTATATAAACGCAGTATACTTACTAGCTGATATTGGGCGCGCGTTTTACGTAAGCAAATTTATAGCTGAGGGCCGGATGCGGTAGTTCCGTACGTTTGGGGCTGGGTAGGGGTAGCCCGGGTATCCGGCTGTCAGGTCATTACTAGTTTGAGGGTAGTATGCATATTGAGTTGCAAGAAATGCTGAAGAAGAACCCATGCAGTGGTTATATTAGATATCATATGCCACGGTATGTGTCTCTTTTTGATACTGTGTGTAATTATTATAACAATGAAATCTCTATTCTTGATATCGGTAGGTCACCATTTACTGAAGCTCTGATTTCCAGGTTTAGAGCTGTTGATTCTTTAGGGTTTGATTCTGAAAAAAGCTCTAACAGAGGGGATCATTATAATTTTGACTTGAATAATTGCCGAGATACAGAGCTATGGCGTAAAGACTTACCGAAATATGATGTGGTAGTGTTTTCTGAGGTTATTGAGCATCTATATATATCGCCCAATCAAGTGTTGGCATTTCTCAATGCTATTTTAAAGAAAGGTGGGGTTCTTTTGCTTCAAACTCCGAATGCGGTTGCACTTCATAAAAGGGTGAGGATGGTTTTCGGAAAAAACCCCTATGAATTAATAAGAGAAAACCATAAGAATCCTGGCCATTATAGAGAGTATACTTATTCCGAATTAGCCTCCTATTTGAAAAATAGCGGATTTAAAATCGAACACTTTATCTATGAAAATTATTTCGACTACCAATACTCTGATCATTCCGATAGTAGTCGGCTGATAAAAGATGTGAAGAGAAAGGCCTTTAATTATATTTTTTCTGTATTGCCCTCCTCATTAAAGCCAGGCATGTTCTTTTGCGCTAGAAAAATGTAACCAGTGCTTGTATTTTACCCAAGTGACGTATATTTTGTCCATAATTATACAGTCATATCAGCAGTCCTCGAAGTGGAAATGTGTGAATGCTCGGAATAGAACGATGCTTCGTATTGAGAATCCGGAAGCAGCCCAAATAAATATTTGTGAATTGTGAATTGTGAATTGTGAATTGTGAATTGTGAATTGTGATGTTGATGGTGACGTAGTGAGGCCTGTCAGTAAGGGTGGGAATAAGCGGCTGGGAACCAGCGCTAATTAACTGCTGCCAGCTATAAAACTGGTTCGAATGATTGCGAGTCAGCAATTTGGAAGGAGGGGGCTTGCGGGTGAGGGAGCCGATTAGTCAACTGTAGCCGGCCAGGATTTTTCGCTGGCGTACGGGTGTGGCAGCTAGAGGGCGTCTGGAAGGTGCAAGCTAGATTGCCGCATTCAATTGGTATCACAACAAAAAAGGCCTGCACCTTTCGATGCAAGCCTTTTGTATGTGGCGCGCTCGGGAGGATTCGAACCTCCGACCGCCTGGTTCGTAGCCAGGTACTCTATCCAGCTGAGCTACGAGCGCGTTACGGGTGCGGATATTATAGATGCGACCGATGTAAGTCAACCACTCTCTAGGAAAAGCCTTAAAAATCATTGCCTTGGCTAAACTTTGTACGCTTGGGCCCACCTCTGTCAAGATGCGGCGGTAATATGGGGGTTGGCGCTATACGCTTGGTACTTCCACGAGGCTACGGCGGTATAGGCTGCCAATGCCGATGGCGATGGCGATGGTATTGAAGAGTGACTTAAGGTGATGGGGGGGGCAGAAAGATGAGGGTGTTTGCATGGTGCCTGCTTGCTCAGGAGCCCCTTTGGGGTCGGCCTAGAAGCGAGTCTCTAGTGACAGATGCAGCCCACTTATTTTGAGGGTATCGTTATCGATGTTCTTCCATTGCAGCTTGCCTGCGAAGCGATCGGTAAAATCATATTTCACGCCGATGCCGTAGGCCAGGTCGAAGTCGTCTTCGCTGGATCGGTTTACCACTTCAGGATATATAGAAACGGTACCGGGTGGGAATCTGAGTTCGCTGTCAATACTGGTATAGGTAAGGCCGAGGTAGGCGCTCATGGTAACCCTGTCGAGTGCCGGGTAATGAAATACGGGCTAGATTGCCAACATAAGCGACACACGCTTACCCACTAGAAATTCCAGCGGGCT
>NZ_JALBWM010000075.1 GCF_023895975.1 Microbulbifer okhotskensis | reverse complement strand
TATCTGGCCGTGGTTCCTACCTATTTCGCCCCCTAAAACTGTCCGAAGTATTGAGATGTATTGTCGGCGACATTAAAAAACCCTTGAAACCTAATAAACGTCCTGGCAAAAAATACTCTTATGTATATGAGTTGCCTGGGATGAGAGGGAGCTATAGCGGGCTAGCTCCCCGGCCTATTTGACATGCATGTTGAGTTATTTGCTAAGCTTCTTTGGCCAGACTGGTCTTTCTTTGTTCTTCTTTACGTGGGTGAATTTTACCTGTTTCTGAGAAATATTTGAGTTCATCCAGTATCATGTTAGCGAGTTTATTGAACTGCTTTTTCATTAATGGGCCCATTATTTGTGTGAATACGGGTAATAAGGTTACGGCGATTTCAAAAGTGACTCGCGACTGGCCTTTGCCATTTTCTTCAACATGCCAAGTGTTTATCATTGATTTAACAAAAAATGGCATACTGGATAGTTTTACCTCATAGGAAAAAGTAAGCCGTTTATTGTCCACATTGAGTAATGTTTCACTGGCAATAGCCCCATCAGGCAGTTCACACTGTCGACCGTCACCCTTGGGTAAATCTGGGTTTTCAGTGGATGTGATGACCGCGCTGGTCCAGTGACTCACCCTGCTGAAATCCACAGATAGTATGTTCCACACCTTATCAATGGGCGCATTAATCTTAATTTTATTAACAATTTTCATTTCCATTCTCCTGTCTTAAGAAACGTCTAATGGCAGCACAGCGTGCCAATTTTTGGACATAAGAACCCTTGAGACTTAAACAGGAATTCCCATCGATCTAAAAATTTTACCAATAGGTATTCCCTTGCTAACTATTAGCTGGGTGTGTTGTGGTTTTAGATAAGAGTGGTTGGTCTCGTTACTGGAAATTGAATTTCACACACACAGTCCTCGGGGTTGCCTTGCGAGGGTGGTTTTATAAATATCTCTTTTGCCGGCCCTGATATTTGGAAATCGCTTTTCTCTATCCATCTGCCTAGTTGGGCATATTTCTCGTAGCCATTTTCAAAGGCGCCTACCCGGATAGTGGAAATAACACTCTCTTCAGATTGGAGGATTCGCTCTTTGACTTCATTCCCTCCTGGCAGCAATAGGGGACTATCGATTTCGCTTTTGAGGGGAAAACCTACCTCGACATCCACATTTTCGATACTAAAAGCATCACCGTGAAGTATAATTGTAAGCGGGCCAAGTTGATTTTTTTCGGCTATAGCGGGCACATATTCTCTCATCTCCGTTACCAAGTGAATAGTATCAAATAGATTTTGCATGACCTTTCGTGTGGAATAAAACGGTTGCTCAGGCATCCTTTTTAGGATAATTCCATCGGTGTTCAAGCTCTCTGGCTGTTCAACTTCTTTTAAACGTGCTTCGATGATCTTCAGTCTATTAACTTGCTCCTGAACGGTTTGCTCTATCTGAGCCTTTCTTAGCAGCAGCATGCCTTGAATTTCTTGCACCGATACGTCCTTAAGAACCATCATTTTGATTTGCTCGAGAGAAATACCCAGCTCTTTCAAGGCGATAATACGGTTTAATTCCGGTAACTGAATGGTACTATAGTACCGATAGCCTGTGGATTCATCGGTATGAGCGGGTTGAAACAAGCCGATTTGGTCGTAATATCGCAGTTGTGAAACAGCGGTTTGGGCTATTTTTGAAAACTCTCCGATCCTAAACATAAATCTGCCTTTCTGTTCACCTTCTGCGTGTTATTTAAAGCATGGACTCTCAAGCCGCTTGAGAGTCAACGGCAATGGTTAGGAAAGTGCGATTAAGTCATACCCAGCGGATACGATTTGACGCTTTATTTATATCTTTTGGTTATTTAGGCCGAAAGATGGTATCCAAGTGGTCAGCTAGGTACAGGCTTAATCGCCTTTGGCCTAATGGGCCTGGGGCAATATCGATTTTATTGCCTTTGCCTTTCTATTTTGGTGTGCTCGATATCGTAGCGACAAATTTTCGTGCGATGATTTATTTCAATGCCCAAATGGATAGACCATCGCTGTGACTTCACCACTGAATTGCTTTGGGCTGGCGTGCCGGATCTCGGTGTTCGTCGGAATGGCGGGGGTGCGCTGGGGTCTTCTGATTGGATTTATTGAAGGTATGCCAGAGTGAAAGAGATGATTGAAAACACGATGAGTTGATGATGGAATTTTTGATTCATCCAGTCGGCAGCGTAATTCCACATAAAATTATTGATACCAGTACTGTTGACGATGGTCTGATCCGTGTGGTCGTCAAGCATTTATGGTCAAAATGCTGTGAGGCCGGCATATATTAGCCAATGACGCTGACTTATCACTTTTAGTTTTGATGATTCAGGCAATCAAGCGAAAGCGTGGCAATTGTCCGGGTATTTTTTATGATGTTTATGGGAAGACACGGGCTCAGTGGAATGTGATTAAAGGTTGCGCTCTCGTTCAGATGAGCTGGTTGTAGTTTTTGATGGGTTGCTGTTGGAGGTAGTCGGGGGCCTAGCCCGGAGAGTAGGTTCTAGTTTCTTTGTCAGTTTGCGTGCAGTGGCGCGGTAACTGGTCAACTTGCCCCCGGCCACTGCCAAAAGGCGTGGTTTTTTGTCATCGTCACAGCAGATGATTGACTCTCTGGAGCGTGCGAAGGGACTCTTTTCCATTTCCGGGAGTACCCGGAGGCCAGAATAGCTTTCGCAAATATCGAGCTCCCTCAAACTTCTTGTCTGTGAGAAATATTGCTGCACGGTATGTAACAAATAGCTTTCCTCCTCCATAGTGGGAGTTACATCACGAGGATCGCCGAAGTAGGGGCGCTCTGTGGTTCCCACCAGGGTTTTATCTTGCCAGGGCATCACAAAAATTGCGCGGCCGTCATTGGCTTCCACATAGTAAATTTTGTCCCCCAGAGACAGCGGGAGTAAAATATGTGTTCCGGCTACCAGATCAATAGGTGGAATGGCCACCGGTGGTGTGCAGCGCGCATTGGTATTGGCGACCCAAGGGCCACTGCAGTTGACTAGAGCGCGTGTATGCAAGGTGTTGAGTTTGCCATTGGCGACATAATCAACACGAACATCGTCATCGGTCACTTCTGCGCCTACCAAGCTGCCGGGGCAGATAATCTGTGCTCCGTGAGCGATTGCCGAGGCGACCACATCCCGGGTCAGGGCAGCATCGTCTGTCTGTGCATCGTAATAGCGAAATACGGCTTTGAGCGCCTCCTGCTTTAAGCCCGGCAAGCAATTCCACTGAGGTTTTGGCACTGAACGAAAGCGGGAGTCGGCATTACTCAGCCCGGATAGCAGGCTGTAAAGGCTGAGCCCCAGTCGTACCACCCAGGCAGGCCTTTTGCTGTGTTGATAGATGGGAATATAGAACGGGACCATTCGCACCAAATCTGGCTTGTTCTGCAGCAGCCAGCTTCTTTCCCGCAGGCACTCGTAGACCAGTCGAAACTGGCCGCTCTCGAGGTAGCGTAGGCCGCCGTGAATTAGCTTGGAGGAGCGTGAAGAGGTAGCCGCAGCGATACCCTGTTGCTCCAATATGACCACTGAATGGTGACTTTCAGCCAAAGCTTCGGCGGTGCCAGCACCGAGTATGCCGGCACCCACCACGAGGACATCAAAATCCGTAGACATCACTCGCTTCCCGGGAGCGCATCAATAGTGGTAGGTTGCCGGTAAGGACGTGATGCGCACCGCGCTTGCGCCAGAGTACAGCGTCCTCGGTGGAATTGATCTCATACACCACCCACTGCCATGGGCCTGGCGGTAGCTCCTCGCATTCGACCTGGCTGTCGCGAATCAAAAGATACTCTGGTGCCAGAGTCACTATATCCGCCGACAGGCAGCGCGATACACAGCCTATTTCCAAGGCCACTCTGTGCCAACCCATATTGCGTGCGGCCCTCAGGCTGCTGCAGTCGTCGGTAAGCAGCGCGAATGAGTCATTTTCACTGCGCATCAAGCCCATCATTTTTTCTACGGCGGCGACAAAGCCGATGCTCGCGATATTGGCGGGTGAGACGCCGATAAACCAGTCGAGATGTCGATGGCAGCTGGCCCAGTCGACTAACTCAATAAATCGGTTGATTGACTGATGATGAAGTTGTGAGTCCTTCAGGGTATGGAAAGCGTGAGTTTTACTGCTGCCGGGAATATGCAGTGTATCGTCGTGAAAACACCAGGGGGTGCCATCCATGCTGAAGCGAACATCGCATTGAATCGCACAAGCCCCCAGATTGTGGGCTGCTTCAAAAGCCGCGATAGTATTTTCCGGCTGGTGAGTCTTGTCGCCGTGGTGCGCAATTAACATGTGATTCTGGTCCGAAAGCGGGTGTTATTGTCGTCTGGTGTCGGCTATAACCAAGCCTTTGCTCCAGAGATGGTCTGGCCCCTGACTGGAGTCGGGTCATACAGGAAAAATAGACGGTGCCCCCGCTGTTGCAAGGAGGCTGGGGCGGAAATACGAGATCAGAGGACTATTTCTAAGCAACTACGGTTTGCCGGCTAGAATTAATGTGGATCGCCCATTTGAAGTCTGCAGGGATGTTGTAAATCCGCGCTGTTAAGTAGTAGGGGCCGCCTGTGAAACTCTTTATGCTGGCCGTGGTATCAGTGGTTTGGGGAGGAATCTATGCCTCTGAGGGGCAGGCAGCGAGTGAAGGCAGTTCAGCCTCTGCGACATCCCGCATTGTGTTAATTCTACCGCCGAGCACCGCTTGGCGGCAGGCGGAGATCGGCAGTAGTCGTGAGCTTTGCTTGCGAAATATGCCTGCCAAGCACATCAGTGTGTCGACTTTGATGTGGAAATCTACTCGTCGGGCCAAGAGAGTACTGGCTTTGGATGCGCAGGGGTGCTTGTCGGAGCTACAACTTAATGGGGTTTCCGAGTTGATAATTACCGCAGAATAACCATCCTGCTGAGGATTTGACTTATAAGTGAAACCGTCCGATATTTACTGCTACCTAAAACATTGAGCCTAGAATAAGAACTTCTCAAAATATTCAGTCACTTATGAAAAATCTACTTATTGCATTTATTCTCCTGGTCGCTCAGCCGGTACTGGCGGCCATGTCTGTGGATAAGATTGTTCTCTATCTGGAAGATGGCCCCAATGCACGGGATGATGTTGTGGTCAGCAATCCAGACGAAGAGACGCTCTACGTCCAGACAGAAATTTTTCGTGTGGATAATCCCGGCATGGAGAATGAACAGCGGGTTAGGGTGGTAAACCCAGATGAGTTCAAGCTTTTAGTGAGCCCATCCAAGGCTGTTTTGGCTCCCGGAGAGAGGAAGCGCTTTCGCCTGATGGCGCTTGATCGAAATCTGGATGAGGAAAAAGTCTACCGTGTGACTTTCAAGCCCGTGGTTGGCAAGATTAAAGCGGAACAAACAGCGTTGAAAATTCTCGTGGCGTACCAGGCTTTGGTGTTTGTACAGCCTGATGACGGGGAGTATAAGGTTGACTTGGTTGAAGACGGAAATGTATACCGATTAACCAATAGCGGCAATATCAATGTCGAAGTGGTTGAGGTTCGCCATTGTTTGTCTGAAGGCGAGTGCGAAAAACTTGAAGTGTCAGGCCGCCTTTATGCGGGTACCAGTATTCAGGTCGCTGATATGCCAGAAAATGGTGAGTTGGAAGTGCTGTTACGTGGGCAAACCAGCGAAAGAGTCCGTTTTCCACTGGATAGTTGATCTGAACAAAAGCAGGTCTTGACTAAAGCCTGCGTTCGTTACCATCTCATCCAAGTTTTTACTGCCCATTGATTCTTTAGCACCGCAATGGAGTCACTGGCTGGTTACAGTCACGGTAAGAACATCCGTATAGTAGGAACCCTTAGAATTTTCCCAGCTGCCGGCGGGGACTGTGACCATAAGCCTGGCATTGTCTGTCAGGCACAATCCCCGCTGATTGTGTCTGATGGTGCCTCGGTGAACCTGTCCTGCAGTCAGGGTTTTGATACCTACTCGCAGATTCATATCGTCGGTAAAAGCTGCTGCGTAGGGAAGGCTCTCGATAGGGCTGCTTAACTGGAACATGGATACGCCTCTGGAGGTTCGAGTTATTCCATTTCTGCTGGATAGGCTGACTAGGTAATTACTAAAGCCTATCCCGTCAACACAAAAGTCTTCATATCCTGTAATGTCTTGGCCGGATACAAAGTTGGAGCCATTGATATAGATATTGTCGAGATTATGAATACTAATCCTGGGTTCAACTTCTAGTTCAAGAGTAAACGTTACTGTTTGAGAATCTACCGGTGACGAATCCATGTACTGTTCCAGTTGCATCTGAAAACTACCCTGGTAGTAATTAGATGAAATTATACTGGAACTGCTAACCTCCAGGGCCAGCATAGCGTTTGTATCATTCAGACTGCCTGGAAATGGATTGCTGGCCTCCCCAGGCCGTAGCGGCGTATAAAAACTATTCCTGTAGGAAATTGTGAGTGAAATATCGATGGATTCTCCATTGTCGGAAAATAATTGAAAATTATTACCGGCATCAGGTGTGACCATCACTGAAAAAGGTTGTGCATGACCTGCCCTCTGGCTACGTAAGCTGAAACTCACATTTTTTTTTCTCAGATCATAATTGATAATGTGATTGCCCTGCAGATTACAGCTGCGGAGATTGAGATCACCGTAACAGGAGGCTAACGCTATTGCTGGAAATAGAAGGATTACCGCTGCGGAGAGTACTAGCGTAATCCAGTGCCAGAAATGATATCGCTGTTTAGGGCTGCTCATTGTGTTTGCTCACTTTAAAAGCAGGTAGGCAATAGGCGTCGGACTGTTGTAGTGTGCCTAGATTAATCCAATTCTCGCCCGAGTCCTCAACTTGGACCTCAATACGACAGTCGAGCCACTTCACTTCTAGATTAGAGTATCCTTGAATATCGATAGGAACTTCCAATTGAAAAACACCAAATTGGTCAGTGGTCACTTGATGATCATCGATAGTAATAAGAGTTTCAGGCAAACCGTTGCCATAGGAAATTATTCGCCCAACAATGACATAAAGTGGCTGAATTTTGTAGTTGGTCTCTGTGACATTACCCGGGTATAGGGTAACAAGCTGGCTCTTTTCCCGGTATTCAAAAAAACCGTTATCCAGGGGGCGCAGGGAAATATCATAACTCTGAAATGCCGGTAAATTAATGACCGACTTTCCTCCACCCATGGCATAGCCATGACGTTTACCATCCACAAGTACCTCAAACTCCTTGCGGTCGCTCCCATCAATATCGACAATAATCGCGCTCTCAAGAGCGCGCTCTCCACCCCATGCGAAACGAGTTCCAGTGGTAATAATATTAGTGCTGAAGGTACCTAAATAATTGGTCGTACGATTGCTCTCTTCATCGCTCAGGCTAATGGAGGTATTCAGGAATCCCTGGTGGCCAGAAATACGCGTGTGACTTTCAAGGTGATGGCTATTTTCCGATACTTCCCCCCCTATTGCCTGCTCTACTTGAGGTGCCCATAAATCATGATCAAACCACCGGCTGTTAAAGGCAAATTTATGAGGTGTATCGGTAAGATTATTGCCAAGTTCATGGCGAATGCTGGCGGAATGTTGCCAATGATTAGTGCGGTAGCGAAAGAGAAAGTGGATGCTTGAATATTTTTCTCCGTCGGCATCATTGTAAGATATTGTTAGATTTCCGAACCAGTTTCTTCTTTTTAGTATTGTGCGTTGATAAGATAGTGTGGTGAGTTTATTACTATTTGATGTGTTAGTGGGGGAGTTGAAAATATGTTCATTTTCTGTAAATAGGCTTTCTCTCTCGCTGTATCTAAATGAAATATTCCCACCCAAAATGTGGCTCTGCAAGCCTATATTACGTTGGCGGAACCCGGTGCGGAGTAATGGGTAGTTTTCAGAGAGATAAAATGCTTCCGCTTTACTGAGTTTGGTACTTGATGCACTTAATGTAAAATAAGGCGTCGTAAATAAAGCATCTAATCTGTAACCCTGTTGACCTTTCGAGTCAGCTACAAAATTGGGGGAGAGCTCCAATCGAGAGCCCACCCATCGTGCACCGATTTCTACTACCTGTTGATTTTCAGCAGCGGAAAATGAGCTAAATAGGGCGATGTTATCCGAGATCCGGCGGCCCAAGTAGGCTCGGGCAATACCTTCGCGATAGTATTCTGGTAGGCCTTGGTAGCTACGGATATTGGTAGGAAGACCCGCTAGCAAGCTCCAGTGCCACTCCCCAGGTGCAGGTAGGTAGAAATCTTTGGCAAAGAAGTCTGAAAAATTTTTCAGTGGCCTACCGGATTCATCGAAGGTACGTATATCTATTTCATAAGCTCCACTGGGTAAGGTTGTGGTATTGACGACTCTGTTGCCGGCATCAAGTAATTCGGTGTGGATTAAGCGATTTTCCCGATAGATTTCCACACGCCCGCGTACTGGCATATTGACTTCAATCAGCGCCCCTTGTTGATGCGATAGGTCCGTACGAGTGCGATAGGAGTTACGATATTCAATCCCGAAAATAGCCTGTGATGTATTGAAATAACTGTAATTGCCTTGTGGTTGAAAGAGTCCGGCTGAATAAGTTTTACCGCGGAAGTCCTTTGTCCAGTGAAGGCTGCTGATTTGATGACCTTGTACATCCGTGTAATGCCATTGGCTGCGAAGCGCATTTTCCCCAAATCCAACAATAGTATTTCCATTAAAAGTAGCACTATAATTATTATTGTAATCCTTGGAGCTGACGCCCGCCCAAGTCGCACTTAGGTTTTGTATCAAGGAAAAACCACTGCTGGCGGAGGGAAGGTAGGGGGCAGCAATTGCTTCTTCCTGGGGCAACAAGTTAGGCGAGAAATAAATATCAAGTCGATATTGGTCATCATCGTAGATAACTGCGAAGTCCTCAGGAATAAGATATCCGCAGTCCATTTGTGAGGTATTCTGGCATAGCCGGTGTGAATTCTTATCCTGGCGCTGGCTAAGAAGCTGTTTAAGTAGTATCGGGTCCAGTGATTCTGGCAGCAAATTAAAGACTGTGATCGGATCATTGAACTCAATATGACGCAAGTATACGGTAATTTGCGCCGTACCAATCTGCTGGCTGCCATAGTAGAGGTCTGCCACAATAAATTGCGGTTGACTGAGATCCTCAAATCCACTGGGGACTCCAGTTTCAAGAATTTTTTTGGATTCTGATGCTAACTCTGTTTCTGCAAAGCCCCCTGTGGACACCACTAAAAGTAAGCAGAGAATGCTAGCAACCCCTTTGATCATTTTTATTGTCATAGGATGCCTTGCAGATGGCTGAATTATTAGTTCAGCCACCTAGTAAGTATTTAGATATTATAAGGACGTTACTGTAATGGTTAGAACGTCGGTATAATTACTACCGCTCAAGATAGTCGCGTTTTCCCAGTCTGCATTCAAGATGGTGATTTGAAAGCGGGCATTGTCCGCAACACTTGTACAATCGGCTGCTATATCGTTAAGTGTTTGTCCGATAATTGGGGTGCCTTCAGTAACGTTTGTAAACGCGCCGCCGGTACTGTTGTCAAAGCCAACTGCATAGTCAACATTGTTTGTGCCGTCGGTAAGTTCAAATACGGTATCGTTATTCCCATCATCACTCTCGAAACTAATCTCAAATGTGGAAAAACCAGTTCCAGCGACACAAAAATCTTCGATAGCAGTCGCATTTGTGCCTGTTCCAGGATCTTGTATCTGTACATTGCCTACATTCGCAACATCAATGACTTCGGTGAACTGCAGGGAAATGTCTGCAGAAGTTGCATCGGTAACAGCAAAAATTATAGGTGATACCACAAAGGTAAGGCAGGCTATGGTGCCGCGGAGAAGTATGCTATTAAAACTCTTATTTTTCATTAAGCTTTATCCTTAGCTTGAAGACAGTAGCACCTTAATAGATGGTGCCAGTTATATTGGTAAATAGAGTGCTGCGTTTGCCGGCTGACTAAGCAATGATAGCTGTTAATTTTTTGCTTGCTTGCTTGGAAGCGGCGTATAGAGGCAGTGTTGTGATGGTTTTTGTGTCTTTTTTATATTGTTGCAGGAGTTGACTCAGTTCTTTTTTTGTCTGATTTATCGCAAGATAACCTCTCCCCTTAGTGGGTAGGTATAGGTGACTCGTGGAGAGATTTCCCAGGGTGAACCTTTGGTTTTTTCAAATAGCCCAATAAGCGTTTGTTACCAATGTGACATCATGAAATAGCGATCTCTGCGCCTATTCTGAAGCCACTGTAATCATTAGAGTGTCATGGTAGGGGCCACCATGGCTGACAGGAGGGTATTGCCATACACCGCTGAGAATAGTGACTGCAAAGCGTACATTTTCCTGATTGTCGTCGCAGTACTGCGCACTGATCAAGTTACCTTGGAAAGGAATCCGAGGTCCAATAAGGTGAAAGCTTCCATTCAGACCGTTATCAAAGCCAACGCTGTAGGGAACGTTGATGTTTCCGTCAGTCATTATAAATGCAGGGTCAAAAACTCCGTCGACACTTTCAAAAGTGATACTGAAATTGCTGAAACCTGTGCCGGCGACACAAAACTCGTCGATACCCACCGCATTTTGTCCCGGTGTCGGGTCGGTTATGGTGATATCGTCAACCTGAGCTATGTCAATAACGTCGCCGAAGCTTAGCGAAATTTGACTGTTTGAATTATCGGTAGAAGCGGTTGTATTGCTACTTGTGCCTATCGTGAGAGCGATAATTGCGACAATAGACGAACAAAAAAAAGTACATCTGTTCATACAGCATCTTCCGTGAGCCGTAAATCATTAAAGCGGTGGCTGGTTAGAAACCAAGATATCTAGGTCCGCCTAGTGGTGAGCGGAGGCTTATTTCTTGGTTCCTTACAGGGTAGATGTCTGCTGTATGATTGAAATAGTGCTTTTGTTTTATTGTGTTGTATTTTTCATGGGAAATTTATCTCAGGACAGGTGGCCGGTTATTAAGTGATGCGAGTTTTTGGCTTGATAATTATTGTTAATTTATAAGGTTGAGAACGTAGGTGAGGGGTAGATTTAGTTTTAATTACTGGCTGCTAACCGTGACCGTTAGCACGTCGGTATAAATAGGCTCTTGTGCACTTTGCCAGTCAACAGGGGCTATAGAAATATACACTCTGGCGTTATCCACAAGGCAGTCTTCATCAGTAGTCCGTGTGAAGCTGCCAGGAACATCACCCAGGTTTCCCGGTACAATGCCGGTGTTGCTTGCCAGATTGTCAGAAAAGGCAACTGCGTAGGAGATGGTTTCGTTAGATCCGGTTAATTCGTAGGCGCTATTTCCATTGCCCCCGGTACTACCATTGATACTGGATAAATTAACGGTGTAACTGCTGAAACCTTTGCCGCCGATACAAAAGTCTTCTCTGTCCTCAATGGGTTGTCCAAATAAGGTGCCGCTATTGCCTAGATTGACATCACCAAGATTGCGAATCACGATATTCGGTTCCACATTCAATACGATATCAAATGCCACTGTTTCTGTACCGGTGTTGAAAATAAAGAAATAATTATTCAGGGTCATCTCAAAGCTGGCAGAGTAACTACTGGATGAGGGGACTTGATTCGTGACGAGCTCAATAATTAAATATGTCTCCGCATCATCACCGGTTCCGGTAAAAAAATTGGACGTGTTTCCTGGCGTTAGACTTTGTATTTCGCCATCGTTAGCTCTAAATGTAAGGTTGATATCCAGTTGTTCCCCACTGTTTGAGAATAGAGAAAAGGTAGATCCTGTGAGTGGAGAAATTTCTATATCATAGGGCAGGGTCAGGTTGCCCCAGAGGCTGCGCGTAGTGAACAAAATTTCTTTTGGCTCTATCTCGTAATCCAAGGTGTGGGAATCGCCTAGTCCACAAGCACGCAGGCCATCTTTACTTGAGCAGTTAACTTGCGCCTGTAATGATATATTCAAAAAGAGAAGAGGTAGAATCGCCAGGCAGCCCATCTTCAAATAGTTACTCATTGCCGGCATGGATGACCTCTGTGATTTGTTCGCTATCGCAGGCTGCCTCGGACTGTTCAATAGTGCCCAGGTTAAACCACTTATTACCGGAAGACGCAATATCGACAGGCATTCGACAGCTGCCCCAAGTTATCGCGCTGAAAGGCAACTTATCATGGGTTCCGCTAACTTCTAGTTGAAATACACCATGACGATCTGTCGTGGCCGAATGGTCACCGAGGGAAATGTCGGTGTTACCGAGCCCCTCCCCGTAGCTAGTCAAGCGCCCTAGCACCAATATTTGCGAGAGAACTTTATAGCTTGTAGTACCGACATTGCCGGGGTATAAGGTAATCGTTCTCGCTCTTTCCCGATAGTCAAAAAAACCTTCGTCCAGTGGGCGTAGAGAAAGATCATAGGTTCGAAAGGCTGGCAGGTTGATTACTGATTTTTTTCCGCCTTTCGCATATCCACGGCGACTACCATCCACCATTATTTCGAAGTTCTGTTCTTTACTGCCTTCAATATTGACAATAACGGCACTCTCGAAAGCACGTTCGCCCCCCCAGCTTAGGGAATTACTTGTTGCGATTAAGTTGGTACTAAATCCGCCGAGATAATTAACAGCACGGCCCTGTTCATTATCGTGAACCCCGACTGTGGCGTTCAGATATCCACGATGGCCAGCCAAATGAGTCCGGCTTTCCAGATAGTAAGCATCTGAGGCTTTTTCTACTGAGAGTTGTTGCTCAAATTCCGACGCCCATAAATCGCGATCGTGCCAGCGGCTCTGGAAAGCAAATCGCTCACCGTGGTTATACTGATTACTGCTGTCACCATAAATATTGGCCGTGTGCTGCCAATGCTTTGAGCGAACGCGAAATTGGATTTCCAGGCTGGTGTACTGTTCGCCATCTGCCTCACTATGAGAGAGTGTGGCATTGCCAAGCCAATGTGCGCTTTTAAAAATGGGGTGGCGAAATTCCAGGGTTTTTAATCTGTGTGGTTCATAGAGTTGATCATTTGTATCCAGGTTACCCGGCAACAGGTCTTTGAGTTGATCCCGCTCACTAAATCGCAAGGACAGCTGGCCACCGAATAATGCGCCGTGAAAACTTAAATTGCGTTGAGAATAGCTGCCGGGTAACAGTGGAAATAAGTCGGTGCTGGTCGTAGTGGAATCAGACTTGAGGCGAGTGTTTAAGGCGCTCACCGTACCGTAGGGAGTGGTCATCTGTGCCTGTACTCTATATCCAGTGCGGCCATCATCAGATGTCACAATACTGGGAGACAACTCAAAATTCTCCCCCACCCATCGGCCGCCCAGCTCAAAAATTTGCTGCTCCTTTGACGAAGCCGCTGAAGCAAAGAGGCCGACGGCGGTGGACAGGCGGCGGGCGAATGAACCTGTGATCACGCCTTCATCATAATGATCCGGCAAGGTTCCAGTACTAAAATTACGAGTGGGTAAACCGGCTTGAAGACTCCAAAACCACTCACCAGCAGCGGGCAGCAGAGAATCCTTGGCAAAGAACTCGATGTGCCGGCTCAATACCCGCCCCGCCTCATCATAAGTTCGGACTTCTATGTCATAGGCACCATGAGGAAGGGAGGATGTGTTTAATAGGCGATTGCCAGCCTCAAGCAACTCGCTATGAATCAAGCGGTTATCCCGATAAATCTCAACTCGTCCGCGTACCGGCATATTGATTTCAACCGGCGCACCATGCTGGTGGCTAATATCGGTGCGACTGCGCTGGGAGCTGCGTAGCTCTACACCGTACATCGCCGCCTGGGGCCTAAAATAGCCAAAGCCGCCTTGCGGCTGTAAAAGTCCGGCTGAGTGCGCCCGCCCACGATAGTCCTCACTCCAGTGGAGGGTATTAATTTGTTGATCTTGTTCTGTGGCTATGGACCATTGAGAGTGCAGTGCACTTTCCCCAAAGCTGACGATCGTGTTTCCAGTTAGAGCGGCGGCATAGCTATCACTTCCCCAGTCACTCTCCGTGCCGCTCCAGCTGCTGTGAATATTTTGCACCATCGAAAACTGGGAACTGGCCGCCGGCAGGTAAGGGTTGTTAATAGCCGGCTTCTGCGGTAACAGTTTTGGGGAAAAGAAAAGGTCCAGCCGGTAGCGGTTTTCATCGTAAATTACAGCGAAATCCGAAGGCGTCAGGTAACCGCAGCCGATTTGCCGGTTGGAACGGCATACATAATGGCTATTTTTTTCCAGCGGGCGTTGTAGCGCGGAGAGAGTTGTACCGTAGTCCAGTGTTTCGGGCAGTGATGCGAGTACCGATAACGGGGAGTCAAAGTGAATAAAGCGTGGGCCCACAGTGACATGCGCAACGCCAATCTCCCGGCCGCCGTAGTAGAGATCCACTACAAGCTGCTGGGGCTCGGTCAACTCATCAAACCCTTCAGGAGCAGAAGTTTCCAGCAGGAAAGTGGCTGCGGCCGCTGCGAGGGCATCCGAGTGAAAGGGTTGTGCCAAGCAAAAAGCCAGCACAAACCATCCCAGATGACGTCCTGCCATAGTGCGCTATGACTGGCAAAGCCAGCCATTCATCACTTTTATTCGGAGGCGACAGTGATCAGCAGGGTATCGCTATAGCTGGTACCGTTCAAAATCGTTGCGTTTTCCCAATCGCTATTGGCAACAGTAACTTGGAATCTGGCATTGTCGGAGGAACCGCAGGAAGAGGCATTGCGGCTCTGGTCCTGTAGCGCATCCCCTGCAGTGACCGTGTTAAAAGTGCCGGAGAGGCTGTTATCAAAGCCAACGCTGTAGGGGACATGGTTGGTGCCATCGTCAGTGAGTGAAAACTCAGTATCATTCTCACCGTCGTTACTGGCGAAAGTGATGCTGTAGGTAGAAAAGCCTAAGCCACCCACACAAAAATCTTCGCTACCAATTGCATCTGTGCCCAAAGTGGGGTTTGCAATCCCCAGATTATCGACCCGGGTAATTTCAATGGTAGGCGTGAAAGAAAGGGTGATATCACTGCTTGCGCTGTCTGATGCAGCCATTGAGACGGCAGAAGCAGTTAAAAGAGCGCCTGCGGTAACGGCGGCGAAGAGTGAGCGAACTACAGTTTTTTGCATGGTATGCCATCCTGAGCGATTAAGTTATCGTTCTTGGGGAGAAGCTGCTCGCGGAAACCCCTGCAAAATTTTGGGGTAGTGCGTTAGTCAAGCCATTCCTTGTTTATGGAGGCAATAATACTTTTTTCGTGACGCATGTCACGCCATCCGCTCAGATTATTCGATTTATGGCGCGTAAATATTCTAGTTGCAGAGAAATCCCCGCCTGTGCCCGGAGCCCGGGCAGCGCTATAATCCGGCGGTTTAACGAGTCCTTCATTAATATTCAACCAGGTTTGTCATGACCGTAAGAACCCGAATAGCACCGTCTCCAACCGGTGACCCCCACGTTGGTACTGCCTATATCGCGCTGTTTAACCAGTGCTTTGCCCGCGCCCAGGGCGGCCAGTTTGTGTTGCGTATAGAAGATACAGACCAGCAGCGCAGCACCCCGGAATCGGAGAAAGCCATTCTCGATAGCCTGCGTTGGCTCGGGCTGGATTGGCAGGAAGGGCCGGATGTCGGTGGACCACACGGCCCCTACCGCCAGAGTGAGCGCGGCGATATCTACAAAACCTATTGTGAAGAGTTGGTAGAGAAGGGCCATGCGTTCCACTGCTACCGCACAGCGGAAGAACTGGAACAGCTGCGTGAAGGCCTGCGGGAGGCCGGTCGCACCTCACTGAAGCCCAGCGATTTGGCCCTGCCGGAAGATGAGATAGAAAAGCGCCGCGCCGCAGGAGCGCCCTTTGTGGTGCGAATGAACGTACCCGAAGAGGGCACTTGTGTCGTTGGCGACATGCTGCGCGGGACCATCGAGATTGAATGGGCGCAAGTCGACGCTCAAATTTTGCTCAAATCCGATGGCATGCCCACTTACCATCTGGCGAATGTAGTGGATGATCACCTGATGGAGATCACCCATGTACTGCGCGGTGAAGAGTGGATCAACTCAGCGCCCAAGCATAAGTTGCTGTACGAATACTTTGGCTGGGAAATGCCGGAGCTCTGTCACCTGCCGTTGCTGCGCAACCCAGACAAGACCAAACTTTCCAAGCGTAAGAACCCCACTTCCATTCTTTACTATCAGCGCGCCGGCTTTATGCCCGAAGCCCTGCTGAATTATCTCGGCCGTATGGGGTGGTCCATGCCGGATGAGCGCGAGAAGTTCTCCTTGGAAGAAATGCTGGAGCAATTTGATATCCAGCGTGTGTCACTGGGTGGCCCGGTATTCGATGTGGAAAAGCTGTCCTGGCTGAACGGGCTCTGGATCCGCGAGCTTGAAAATGAGCAGCTCGCCGACCGCCTCACCGACTGGATGCTCAACCGCGAAAACCTGCTCAAGGTACTGCCCCATGCCCAAGGCCGCATGGAGACCTTTGGTGACTTCGCCCCGCTGGTGAGCTTCCTCGCATCCGGCCAACTCCCCATCACCGAAGAGAGCTTTAGTGGCAACAAGTTGCCCCTGGATGACCAGAAGAAACTGCTCCAATTCGCTCTGTGGCGTCTGGAAGCACTGCGAGCCTGGGAAAAAGACAGCATTTTCCAGGCGGTAAAAGCCCTGGCTACCGCGATGGAGATCAAGCTGAAAGACTTCAACGCCCCGCTGTTTGTCGCCATCAGTGGCACCACCGCCTCTTTCTCGGTAATGGAAGCCATGGTATTGCTGGGACCAGACCTCAGCCGCGCCCGCCTGCGCCAAGCCATCGATCTACTCGGCGGCGCCGGGAAAAAGGTGCTGAAACGCTGGGAGAAGGAGTACGCCTTACTCAATTGAGGCAGCGCGCCCCTCAAGCCCCTGGAAATGACCGCTTCCGGGGGCTTGCGCTGTTGGCAGCTAACTAATTGATTAAAAAGTTATTTTTTCTGTTGACAGGCGCCTAAACCTTGCTAAAATGCGCCCCGCTTTCAACGGAAACGTTAAGCACTCTGGGGCTATAGCTCAGCTGGGAGAGCGCAACACTGGCAGTGTTGAGGTCAGCGGTTCGATCCCGCTTAGCTCCACCAAATTCCCCTTGTATTTCAAGGGGTTGCGGAGGATGAGAAATCAACTTCTGCAAGGTGCACAAAAACTGCACAAAAACCCGCACAAAAACTTATGCGGGATGAAAAAAGGGCCTTTAGGCCCTTTTTTTTCGTCTGAAACTTTTCACTTCAAGGCTCCCCCTATCGATAACCAGTTAACCTCCTTGTAGGTGCCTAATAGACTTTAGGTTCTGTTGTCTGTCTGTCTGTCTGTCTGTCTGCTCGAATCGGTCAGGGGCTAAGTTGCGATCAAGGGTGGCTCAGTGTAGTCACTGCCGAGCCCTTCTATCTATTGCTCGTAACTTAAAGATACTTATAGTCTGTAGACCTATAGTCATCATCAAATTGATACTTATTCTTTCATAAAGCAACTCGTGTCCTTCGTTTTGAATAAAAAGAACCTCGGAATAGCTATTCGTCAATTAAGAGTTCAGCTTGAGCTTAGTCAGGAAGAGCTAGCTGATAAGAGTGAATTGCACCGTACGTATATTGGTTCTGTGGAGCGAGGGGAAAGGAATATCGCCATAGATAATGTCATTAAATTAGCGTCTGCTCTAGATTGCAGGGTGTCCGACATTATTCTTCTGGCAGAGGATATGGAAGAATTTTAAAGTATATGGAAATTAACGCTCAGCTTCTAGAATCCATCCAAAATCTATCGCCTGCTCAGCTCCAGTTACTTCAGCGTATAATTTCTTCATTTGAGGCGGGTGTTGAAGTTACCGTTAATTCAAATAGCGACCTATGTGCTGAATCAGAATTTAGTGATTATTTTGCAAACTTATTTAGTATTTACCACTCAATTACGGAGCATAAATTTGAAAAAAAATCGTTTGAATTTGCTTTTAAATATGCCTCGCTTGCTAGTGGATACGATTGTGAAATAAACCAAAATTCCTCCAATCAGGGGGAGGATGTGAATCGGGGTGGCGAAAGGATATCCTTGAAGACTGAGGGTGAAAAAACTAATCACACATTTAAAATATCAAAATTTTCTGAAGCTAGGTTCATTGCAAACTTTAAAACCGAAGTCGAAGAACGCAAGATCCCATCCCTTGCTGGCACTGAACAGGATAAGGCTCGCATAAAAGCTGCGCTACTCGCTAAGCGAGAGGAGGAGCTTTTGCCTGGTCTAGTCGAGGAGTTTAGGTCTACTGTCGGTCATCATTTGAATAGCTATGATCGTATAATAGGCCTAAAAAGTCAGCCTATTGAAAAAGATGGTGATGTTATTTCATTTCGCTATCGTTTGCTTGAGATACCAAAGCAGCTAATTGAAAGGGCTCTTCTTCTTACTGTCGATGAATTTAAGCCCTTGCGGGGGAATGGAGGTACTTCGGCTCCCGTCATGGTGAATGGTGTAAAAGCCTTCGGTGTTACTCTTGATGGGAGTGTGGAGAAAATTTCAATTACTGGAATAAAAATTTCTGAGTGTATAACTCATGCAGAATTTATTGTTCCAGTGTCGGTTTAGGTTTTAAATTGCCAGATTTAAATTCCCACAAACTTCTTTCGTTTTAATTATATCCCTTGGTCCTAAGGAGCACCCTTCAAGAATACACTGATTTAGATTTGGTTTTTTATTGGTGAGTATCCAGTTGCAAATATTTGCGATCTGAAAGGAGATGAGAGGGGGTACTGCATCTCCAATATGGCGGTACATATTTGCTAGACTGCTAGATTTAAATTGATACTGTTTTGGGAATCCTTGCAGTAAACCCATTTCACGTACTGAGCATAATCTATGCTGTTCTGGGTGACTGTACCTTCCATTGCCAATGTGAGCGCACTCTCTTTTAATTGTTGCTGCTGGTAAATCCCACTTCATTCGGCCATAAACATCGGGATACGAGCCAAGCTTTCCTTTTTCTACGCTTCTGAGCATGGATGGAATTAAATACTTTTTTCCTTCGCGAATATTCAATAGGTCGACCCAAGACCCTCCATCAGCAGGGATGTGCATAATTCTCTGAAGAGATTCTTTTTTTAAGCTGGGAGAGCTATGGCATGCATCATCTGCATTTTTTTCACCGGCTTCTAGTTTAGGGAGCCAAGAGATGGCGCGTCTTACAGAGATAGCTTCTTTGGTTGCGGTGTATCCTTGCCAAAGATCTTCAAGGCCATAAGGTTCAAAGTCTCTATTGGTGGCAATAATTAATGCTCGCTCTCTTTTTTGCGGTAGGCCGAAATCACTTAGAAAGTGTGTGGAATATTTTAACTTATAGCCTGCGGATTCAAGTTTCTTTTTTAGGTATAAAAAATGCCCTGTGAAATTTCCCTGAAGTAATTCTCTAGCGTTCTCCATAATAAAAATTTTAGGCTTAAAGGTTACAACAAAATCAGCTGAACGTTTAACTAGGGAGTTTCTGGGATCATCAAGTAAATGGTTGTTTGACTTTGCGCGTGAAAACCCAGTACAAGGAGCGCATGAGATCATCACATCTAATTCTTTTTTACCTAGTCGGCTTTTAACTAGTTTTTGAAGTTCTTTTTCTGGGATTTCGGCAAGATCAACTTCGAATGGTGCAAATCCCATATTTGCTTGATAAGTTTGATTGCATTGTAGGCTACCCTTGGCGCTACTCGGTTTCCCTATTTGAGCATCGAAAGCCGCAACTATTTCAAAGTTGGTGTGAGTATGGAAGCCATAGCTCATTCCGCCTCCGCCGGAAAATAAATCGATTACTGTATAGGGCATATTGGTCATTCTTGGCAAATTACAGATTTGATGATTATAAGTATCGCCAGGGTTCTTTGCAAGGGGGCTATTCGTTTGTCGTGCAAGCTGTATTTAAAATGCTGTGTTGTTGAGTTGGTTTCCGTTGTGCCTCAAAACCGGCCATAAATACAGATGTTAAAGAGTGACCTTTTCCGATCGAAACACTCCCTTTTTAAAACACCCTACCAATAGCCTGCTCATCCAAATAGATACTAATCTCCTCATAATCAATACCATGCCCTGCCTGATAAGCCTGGGTAACCCGCTCATCAGTATGCGCCATCAACTGCTGTACCGACTTAACGTCATACCCCATTCTCTTGAATCGGTCTGAAGCCAGGCTGCGTACTTCATGGAAGCTGGGTGGAGTTTGGTTTTTGGGTAGGCCGATATAGAGTCCGGTAGCGTTGCGGGCCTCGGTAAACATATCGCTTAACCGGTCGGGGATTACCTGGCAAACATGCTCTTTAATTTTTCCCGTTCGCCGTTGCTTAGGTGTATGGCTCAGTATATAGGGGCAGCGGTAATTTCTTAGGCTGAGTTCTCTTGCGCGGCTAATAAGTTTGCCAAGTTGTTGGTGCGTTTTTAAATTAAAGCTTAAATGGCTGGCGGCGAGGCTGTCCCGTTGCGCTTCGGATTTATTGATCGTCTTGCGCAAGTGATCGCCCTGTAGGTGTTTCTCAAAGTTTAATTCACAAATATCGGCGCGGCGCATGGTGGTTAGCATACTGATACCCATGGCAACCTGTAGCGCTTCATAGCCTAATTCCCCGGCCTTTTCATAGATGGTCCAGTAAGCTTCCAGGGTTAAGCGTTGGCGCTTCTTAATGGGCTTGCCTTTTTCTAATAGGCGTGGCCGATCATCGGCTGTGGTGAATGGGTTACTTTCCAGTTTGCACAAGCCTTCAGCCATTAGGTAATTAAAGAATTTATTAAATTCGGCGCGGCGTGAATGCTGCTGGTGATAGGTGAGGGATTCCCACCATTTACGCAGATCGGCTAATTTGGCTTTGTGTATAGAGATGGCTTCGAAGTCTTCGCCAAATCGCTTTAGTGCGTTACAGCGATTGCGCCAGCTGGCCTTGCCGGGTAATCGGGGGTCATTCTCTACCCGCCATTCCATATAGCGCGCAGCATGATGAGCAAAGCTGGCCCTATCTGGCACCTTCATGGGTTTGCGTTTTACGCTATCATCCCGGTGAGCATTGGCCTGCTCAGCCATGCGCAGAGCATCTTCCAGGGATGCTTTGAAGATCTTGTTGGAGCCATCTGGGCGGCGGTAGCGCCAATAGTTTTCTCTATGACGCGGGTCCGGATAGAGGTTATCCGGTAGTGGGGTATCACCCAGGGCTGTCCCATATAAATCAGCTTAAATCGTGACTGTAATTATCTTGTCTA
>NZ_JALBWM010000074.1 GCF_023895975.1 Microbulbifer okhotskensis | reverse complement strand
ACGAGCGGTACAGTGACTATGGGGCTATAGCTGCATGAAACTGTCCGAAGTGTTGTCAATAGATAAGCTCGCTGAATACGAAGTAATACATGGGTTTTACAGAGGTGAGCAAGCACCTCTCATCAATGTTTCTGACGATAGGAAATGCTTTTCTCTTGCGTGAGGATTTCTATCGGGGCCCAAGACGGTGATCATAGCCGGGGCCAGGTAGAGAGCGCGAGTGGCCACCTGGACACTTGTCCTTCAGGCGGCCACTGACAAATATGGGCACGGGGTTGATTCGTGATTATCCCCTATGCCTCAGAGGAGCTGTTTTTCGTAGAGTGATACACCGCAGAAACTGGTAATTCTCTCAGCATGGCAGTGCCCAAGAAAATAAACCAAAGAATTTGACCTAACCCAAAGATGGCCGTGGTAATTTCAAAGAATGGATTGCTGGAGAGGAAGGAAATACCGGAAAACAGGGTGAGCACACCTGAGATACCCACAAGAAAACCCCAATAGTGCAGAACAGGGCTATATATCTTGCCTTTAATTCCAGTATAACTGATAGCCAATACCCAGGCAGCACCCACCAGCTCAATTCCGCCACCTAAAGCCTCAACGACAATGTTGACCGCGCGGTTTATTGCCAATGCCTGGTTTGGATCCAGACTGTGATACTTGGCGACAGCGCTTAAGCTAGTAAGAAAAATCATACTGCTGGAAAGAACAATACAAGCCCAGATATAGCCGACAATAGCCGTAAACCTCATCAGTTCTGGAGAAACTGATTTAAAGCGTTGGTATATTGACTGCACTAAGACAATCAAGACAAAACTAAATAGCAGACCACTGATTAAATACCCGGTAAAAAAATAATCCCGATTCTGGATGATAAACTCCAGATAGAGCTCTGGTTTCTCATATCCCGTCGAATCCAAAACTCCGAAAAAGAGTACAAAACCAAAGATGTAGGTAAAAGCCTCAGTAATTGCTGCCATGCCCCCCAGTTTTTGTAAAGTCATTATTCAATCCCTGTCTAATAACCTATTGTTATGAATGTTTGTATCATTCCGTGAAACCTATCTGCTATTGATCAGTATACCAAGTAATATTGGGGCTTTGTCGATAGTTGCGGTATATTCCCGTCATAGGATATCGCTTATTTGTTCAACCGGGAGTATTCAGCCCTGATATTGGTCCGCAGTGTCCATATTGAGCGTCAATAGCCTGAGCTCTCCCATAAATGTTCTTGCTGCAGGGCCCAATTTGTCCTGGTCTTTAAAATTCAGGTAAAAACTATTGCTACGTGTTCCCCCATGGATTAACGGCAGCAATTTGAGAGTCCCGTTATTAAGTAACTCTGATACTAATGGCATTGGTAACCAAGCGAATCCCAATCCCTGTGCAATCAGATCTAAAGATGCACGCAAGCTGCCTACTTTCCAGCGTTGCTCCGCCCCTAGCCAGCCTGAATCGCGGTTTGTCTGTATCGCCGAGTCCCGCACTATAATTTGCCGATGGGATTTCAGATCATCGTATGTCAGTTGGTGATCAAGCTGGTGTAGTGGATGACCCTTGTGGGCAACGGCCACAAATTCAATAAGGCAGATCTCGTCATTGAGAGAATTGTCCATACTCAGGGCGGAAAGGCCCAAGTCTACCAGTCCCTCCTGAATCAGTTCATTGGTACCGGACAACACGGTATCGATAATATCGATATTGACCTGAGGGTAAATCGCGGAAACTTTCTCTAGTGCCTGGAAAACCACACCTTGAGGAAAGGCGCCATCCACAGCAATACGTAGTTCCGATTCAACACCGTCACCGAGAGATTTGGCGATGACCTCGATGCGGGATACCTCCTCCAGAAGATAACTACCCCGGCGTAGCATCAGATTTCCTGCTTCAGTCAGCATTACTTTTCGACCGGATATCTCAAATAACTTAACACCGAGAGCCGCCTCCAGATTACTCACTGCGTTGTGGATACTTGACTGGCTCTTGTGGACCCGAGAAGAGGCCTGGTTAAAACCGCCGGCGTCCACGACAGCCTTAAACATACGCCACTGTTCCAGGGTGGTTTTCTGCATGGGGTGGTCCTTAGGGTTTGTACTGAATGTCGCTGAAAAGATGTCCGGAATGTCAGAAGCAGCGCACCTTAATCATTTAGGATATTCTGGGCGCTGGAAAGGTAGCCTTTCATATTTAAAACCCAGAGGCAATGTGATTTGCCCCTGGAGGTGAAGTAGGGGCTTTTATTTACGCGTGTGTGGCCTGCTGTAGTCAATCTCGGGACCCACAGGCACAATTTGGGTTGGATTGATGGATGTATGGCTAAAGTAATAGTGGCGTTTGATATGCTGGAAATTCACGGTTTCAGCCACCTCGGGCCACTGGTACAGCTCGCGCACATAGTTGCGCAGATTGGGAAAGTCTTCCAGGCGCTGGCGGTTGCATTTGAAATGGCCATGATAGACAGAATCAAAGCGTATCAAGGTAGTGAATAACCGCCAGTCTGCCTCGGTTATTTTCTCACCGACCAAATAGCGTTGGTTACCTAGAATGATATCAACCTGGTCCAGCGCATCGAACAGCTGGTGATAGGCATCTTCATAGGCTTCCTGAGTGGTGGCAAAGCCACAACGATAGACGCCGTTGTTGATGTTCTCGTAGACCAGTTGATTAATTACCTCAATGTTCTGCTTTTTTTCTTTTGGGAAAAAGTCTTGCGTATCGCCGGTAATCTCATCAAAACCAGTATTGAACATACGGATGATTTCTGAAGATTCATTACTGACAATGCAGTTTTGCTGCTTATCCCAGAGAACGGGTACCGTAACGCGACCTGAATAATCAGATTTATTGCGTGTATACACTTGGTGCATAAATTGATACCCGAACAGCGAATCGCCGCTGCTGCCTTCATCGGTATTAAAGCTCCAGCCTTGATCGAGCATATCGGGGCTCACCACGGAGATACTGATATGTTGTTCCAGTTTTTTTAATTTGCGGAAAATCAGTGTGCGATGGGCCCAGGGGCAGGCTAGGGACACATATAGGTGGTAGCGTCCGGATTCAGCGTTAAAGCCGCTGTTACCACTGGCCCCAGCGCTGCCATCGGCCGTGATCCAGTTGCGCAGTTGTGCCGCTTCCCGCTGAAATGCGCCCCCAGAGTCTTTGGTATCGTACCACTGGTCATGCCACTGCCCATTGATTAACAGTCCCATGTTTTACTCCAAAAAATAATGACAACTGGCCCGGAAAAATCCAGGGCCAGTTTACGTTTTGTGAAAAAACTTAGTGAACGTTCCTGTTCCGCTGGTCCACACTGAAGCGGCCGGCACCGTGGGCAGCCACCACTAGGAAACCACCGGCGATGGCCAGGTTTTTAAAGAACATCAAAAACTGCATTTGATCCGCGAAGTTGTTATGGAACAAAGCCGCAGTGATTAAGCTGAACCCCGCCAATGCCAGTGCAACCAAGCGGGTCTGGAACCCTAAAATCAGCGCAAGCGCACCACCAATCTCAAATACGATGACCAAGGGCAGCAAGTTTTCCGGCAGGCCGCCGTAGGCCAGGTACTGAGCGCTGCCCTCGTAATTTTGGATCTTGTTGATTCCTGCCAGTAAGAAGATTGCAGCTAGGCCAATACGACCGGCCAGGTCTGCGACTGCGGGAAGCAAGGGGTTGTCGGGGGTAGCTTGGGCTGTGGATAAAGTGGATGTACTCATTTTGTCGATCCTTAAACTGGGGGGGTATCGCTACGGGGTAGCTGCTGTGGATAAGAGGCAGTTTATAGAGGATCAATAGAATGAAAATTGGTTAAATTAGGCTAAACCGTTCGAGAAATTAGAACGGATTCTCCAGCGGGTTTGATCGCATGGCGGCAGGGCTACCGGTTTAGAAGTGATAGCCGATGCCCAGGGAATAGACCCAGGGGTCAATATCCACATCCACATTGATTCGGGCGTAGTCATTATCTTCAGTGCGGAAGCGGATCTTTGCTTTGCTGTCGATACTCAGATACCAGATGGCGGCATTAAACAGCCAGCGGCTCTCGCGGCCAAAGGCGATGTCCACACCCACCTCTCCCCCCAGTCCCCAGGAGTTACTGAGGCTGAGTTTTGCGCCTGAGTCCGCACTGAGTGCTGTGTCAAAGTAGTTTTGCGCCGTGCGGCTGATATCCTCATCGAAAAAGTAGGTGTAATTAATCCCCAGGCCAATATAGGGCTGCACCCAGGACTCGGTGCATACCGGGTACCACTGTACACTGAGGGTGGGTGGTAATTGCTTGATATCTCCGAGGGAAACCCGGCCCAGGGGCTCACCGGTATCCGGGTCCGGCAGGCCGCGTACGTCCAGGTCGTGCCTAAAGGGCACAGCTGCCAGCAATTCCAAGCCCCAGTGATCGGCAAATAACCAGGTGCCGGTGATACTGGCGGAGTAACCGGTATCTACATACACGCGGGTGTAGTCTAAAGGGGTGCCATTTAGGCTCAAACGGCTGGAATCGTCATTGGGGTCAACTGCAGCGGCGCCAACGCGAACGATAAAGTCGCCCTTTTTGTAGTCGGCTACTGCGTGGATGGTCACTAATAGCGCTGCGCAAAAAACTATTGTCAGTCTGAATCCTTTCATGTCCAAGTTTCCAGAGATTCAATAACGAATAAGGCTTTAAAGTCGGCAGTCTGATACCGGAGAAATCGTATATTTTACTGTTCGATTAATAGTGTAGCTGTCTTGATAGTCTGGGTTTGTTATCAATCCAAGACCTGGCGCGGTATTCTATCGTTGGTACCTTTGGTGTTTATAGCAGAAAAGCTCCATCTTTTATCGGGGAGTCCAGATCCTTGACAGCTGACATTAGATCGGGGATCTAACGTCTTATGCCCAGGATGATCTATTGAATAGATAAAGTTATTGGATGGATAAATCCTGTTTTATTTTACTTTTTTACGATGATATGTCGCTGGGGATTATTGATCAGTTTATTTTTCAGTGCCAGCACAAAAACTTACTATCAATGATGGATTAAGACAGCAAGCTAGAGATTTAATAATATGCTAAAGATAATACAGGCAATAATGCAACTAACCGGGCGTCTATCCCCAAATTTATCGGCAAGTATTGCATTGTATTTGTTTTCCCGGCCCAGGCGCTTTCCGGATTCAGAACGTGAGAAGGTACAGCTTGACCAAGCGAGGAAGATTCACTACCAAGGTGCCTTGGGCACGGTAAATACTGCCTGGTCCTGGGGTGAGGGGCCGGTGGTGATTCTCTGCCATGGCTGGGAGGCCAAAGCGGCAAAAATGGCGGCTCTGGCAATGGTTATTGCGGGGCAGGGATTTCAGGCCGTGGCCATGGATGCAAGCGCCCACGGCCACTCCGGTGGAAAGCGTTGCAACTTCGATATTATGGCGAAAGATATTCATGCCCTCGCCGGCCAGTTTCCCGAGGTGTTTGCTATTGTCGGGCACTCGATGGGCGGCATGATGGCCATGCGGGCACGCGAGTTTGGGCTTAAAGCCCAGCGTTATGTAGTGCTGGGCTCACCGAGCGCCCCCCTGCCTATTATCGAAATTATGAAGGCCATGCTAAAAGTAAGTCCAGAAACGGCAGAGATATGCCAGGATAGGGTCGCTGCTCAAATAGGGTTAACCTGGCAGGAGTTATTGCAATGTAAAATGTATACCCCGGAAGATACTCCGCTGCTGATGATTTACGATACTGAAGACGATGAAGTACCCATTTTCCATGGAGAAAGAATCCACAAAACCTGGCCCGCTGCGGAACTGGTTAAAACAACGGGGTTGGGCCATCGCAAGCTGGTTTGGGATATCGAGGTGATTCAAACTGTTTTGGATTTTCTGGGCCAAGAGAGACATCGCGGGCAAATAGTTAGTGCCGATGTGGGCAGGCTCGCCTGATAGCCCAGCTCGTTGGTACTGGCGGAATCAAGGCTCCTTTACGGAGCCTTACAGGTGCTGGTTACTCCTGGAAAAGAGATAACCACTGTTCAGAATTCATGCTTACCTTCTTTTCGCCCTGGCTGTATATGGCATCTGCCAGTGCCTGCTTTTGCGCCTGCATATCAATAATTTTTTCTTCCACGGTATTTTCGCAAATAAATTTATACACAAATACCGGTTTGTCCTGGCCAATGCGGTGGGCTCTATCGGTTGCCTGATTTTCTACTGCCGGATTCCACCAAGGATCGTAATGGATCACCGTATCGGCAGCGGTGAGGTTTAAGCCCACTCCACCAGCTTTCAGGCTGATCAGGAAGACGGGGGTATCACCATTCTGGAACGCGTCGATGACTTCCTGGCGCTTGCGGGTTCGCCCGGTGAGCTTCACATAGGGAATAGAGTGCTTTTCCAGCTCCGACTCAATTTTTCCCAGCATTTCGGTAAATTGTGAGAATAGGAGGACTTTTCGGCCTTCATCGACCATCTCCGGGAGAATATCCATCAGCGCTTCAAGCTTGGCCGATTGTTTAACTTTTTTCGCTTTCTCCAGCTTTACCAACCCCGGATCACAACAAATTTGCCGCAGTTTCAGTAGGGCATCCAGTATCTCGATATGAGATCGATTAAGCCCTTTTTTCTTCATCAGGTCTCTAACCCGCTTCTCCATCACGGAGCGTACGGTTTCATACAGTGCCGCCTGGGCAGATTCAAGCGTAACCCGCTGTATGATTTCTGTTTTGGGCGGTAATTCTTTGGCCACTTCCTGCTTGGTACGGCGCAGAATAAATGGGGAAATTCTCTGGTTGAGACCTTGCTGCTTATCCTCGTTAGCCTGTTTTTCAATCGGGTTTCGATACAGCGTATTAAATTTTTTCTGGTTATGTAAAAAGCCAGGCATTAAGTAATCAAATAATGCCCACAGCTCGCCCAGGTGATTCTCTAGGGGTGTTCCGGTCAGGCAAACTTTGTGTTGCGCATCAATGGTGCGGAGTAATTGTGCAGCTTTGGATTTCGGGTTTTTGATTACCTGGGCCTCATCGAGCATCAGCAGGTGGAAATCGAATTCTTTTAATACTTCACTATCCCGCACAATTAAAGGGTAAGTGGTGATGACCAGATCGGACTCAGGGATTAGTGAAAACTGATCATGCCGTTCGCTACCATGTAGCAGCAGCGGCTTTAATGTCGGCGCGAAGCGTTGTGTCTCGCTGAGCCAGTTTCCGACCAGGCTGGTGGGAACCACTACCAGGGCTGGGTTGGTCAGGCGCCGGCTCTCTTTTTCTTTGAGTATATGGGCCAAACCCTGCAGGGTTTTGCCCAGCCCCATATCATCGGCGAGGATTCCGTTCATATTGAGTTTGCGCATGTGTTGGAGCCAGTCAAACCCTGTTTGTTGGTAGGGGCGTAACTGTGCCCGGAGAGCTCTGGGCGGCTTCACACTCTGGGGGCCTTTCTGCAGGTCTTGGGCCAGGGCGTTCAGGTCTTTATTATCCCGCCAAATGGAGCTTCCATTGGGAAGGCTAGGCATAGCAAAGCGGGGCACGTGAATGCTTTGGGTCTCGCTATTGTACCACTCCTCAAGGAGGGCGCTGAGATTGCGGAACATTTCATGGGGCAGGCGAATATATTGATCGGAATCGAGCGGTATCAAAATTTCCTCTTTGTCGGAGGCTTCAAGGCCCAATTCCAAATACTGCAAAAGTAGCGGCGCCAAGTGAATAGGCTTTCCTTCAATATCAACGGTTGCACTCAAGGAAAACCAATCATTGGAAGCTTTCTCTGTTTGCCACTCCCAGTCTTCAACCTCGTGTACTTTTAATGAGAAATTATCTTCAAATTCAATTAACCAGCCAGCATCCTCAAGCTTTGGGATACCCTCATTCAGGAACAAGAGCCACCGCTCTATCGTGTTTTGGCCGGTCTCCTTTTCAGAGAAGACCAGAATCGGTGCTCCAGCATCATCTGTTGCCAGGCTCCATTGCCACTGCATAAGCGTATCAAGTGTTTCAGCTTCGTGCTGAAAATCCCGGCTTAATTTATAAAGTTTGTTTTTCTGGGAGTAGATTTTGGTGGTCGAGTGTTCTTCAGTAAATATTGTCTCGGCACTGATTTGTACCGGGCCATAATTAAAATGAAAACTGGCTGTATGGATGCTGCCATCTTCCCCCGGAACGGGAAGGGACTTAAGGGTTAAACCGGGCCTCAAAGCGTCATTGAGTTCAATGATTGGCAATGATTTTGGTGTGGGTAGCTGTTCGCTATCGTAATGGCTGTTGAGAAAGGTTATAGCATCGGCCATTTTACTTTTGGAGATACTTGGCATGGAGGCGAGGTCATTGAGAGCTCCTCCGTCTACCGGGCTTTCAATAGGACCAATGGTGCCCCTTTCAGGTGAAAAATAGCAAGGTGGTTCGGTGGGGATCAGTTTCCAAGCTTTGGGTAGGTTCGGCACATTCAATTCCAGTTGTGCACTATTCTTGGATTCTTCCCAATTGAGTTCTAGCTTGACGGCCTCACCCCATTGAAACGGAACCAAATTGTCGATATCACTGAAAAAACGCTGGCTGTGTAACAGATTTCTTATTAAAAGAGCGCCTTCCTCACCAGAAATGGTTTTTTTAAACGATGACTGTGAAAGCAGCTGCTGCAGGCCAAAAATTTGCTGGTCAATTTTTGATGTTGCAATACTACTATTGAGATGGAAGTATTCACGCTGAATCTTTCCATAGCCCCCTTTTTTGAGAGGCCGGGCTGAATATACGGCCACTTTGACATGCGCAGGGGTATATTGATCATCCCAGTCCAAGCTGTATAACAGGTCTCGGTTTAGGGAGGAGTTGAATGGAAATACAGGTTGTTTTTCCACAACCCTGCTCTGCCAATGCTCCCAGGATTTATCCACGGAACTATTGAATGTTCTTTTCGGGACCGCTTTTTGTTGTGCCACCACGGCCATGAGCACGGCGGCCACATGCTTGCAGTTATAGCCGACCGGACAGGAGCACTCACCATCAATTTCCATGCTACCCAAAATAGTATCGCCGATAACATATATATTCTGGCTGTAGTAGTTGCCATAGGAACCACTCACTTTCCCGGTTATGGTCGTCCCATCGGAGGAAATTTTAAATTGCTTGACTTTCCCTCTTTTTAGGTAATCTTTTCCTCTAGTTAGGCTATTTGTAGGAAGTTGATCGTTAATGCTGGTGAGATCTATGGAGATATTCATTTTTTGGAGAGTAGATAATTCTGTTTATTTTCCGGGTGTTTGTCAGGATTGTGGCTTGATTTAATGGAGCACACTTTGTAGCTAATCCAAGCAAATCAAGGGCTTCCCTTAGTGGGGGGCCATCCAATGTTGCCTTAAATATACCGTATTTTGGTGGTCGATCGGTGTTAAAAAAGCGGGAGGCTTTGCTGTCTGACCCACGTGGCCTCCCCGGTATGGATTTGAGCTGCCTATCCAGGCAGCTTTTGGGGGGATAAATGTCGTTGGTATTGAAACGCCGCGCCCAACATACACAGTCCCACCAACATACAAACCACAATCTTTTGTATCAGTGAGAAGTCCTGCATATCCCAGAGTACGATCTTCAGTGCGGCTACACCGTACATCAGTAGTGACAGCCTTAGCAGTTTCTGGGTGTCGGGCCTCAGGGTCTGGAACAGCAGTAAAGTCGCATGGACAACCAGGGCAAAAGATACCGCTGGTAACCACATCTTGTTCAATAGCTGCGATAGCAAGGTGATATAAACCACAACTGTGGTGATGTGCAGCTGCCACAAATTGAGTAAGCGTCGTTTAGGCCATACCGCTTTTGTGGCCAGGGATTTGTGATAAACCAGGAGCGAGACTACTCCTACAGCGATCAGATTGTATCCCGCAATTAAGGGTGCGCTGGAGGCATTGTCGATGACGGCAATGACCTGAGCCAGCGTGATCAGCTCAAACAGACCCAGAGTGATCCTATAAAAAGACGTAAGCTGATTGCGCAGGGGTGCCAGTTTGGGCATGGTGAAGAAAAGACCGGCGAAATAGAGCTGGGTTAAGAGCAATGACAGGGTGAAGCCCTGACTGAGCGCATAGCTCATGATAAACAGCACTGCGGCAAAGTAGTAAAAGGCCAGTGGGAATAAGGGTTGAAGGGCCTTGTGGATAACCCCTCGCCAGTGCCTACCAGCAGCGCGTCTGCGCAACCCGTGGCCGAGCCACAAAAGCCCTGCAAAGCTGGCAAGGCCCAGCAAAAGCCCCTCCAGAGCCTTGCCCTGCCAGCCGCCAAACTCCTGCAGCAAACAACCATAGACTGCGATAGCGCTTGCAGTAGGAATTAAAATGCGCAGTTCCTGTTTTAAGTGCGCCATTTGTAGGCGTGTATACAGCAGCAGGGCGATACCACAAGAGAACCATACGGCGATAGTGAAATAGTCGCTGGCTTTGTAGAACACCGTCGGTAGGAAGAAGACCGGCAGCAGGGCATAAAAGAGTTTGCGCAACCACAGCGCAGTTTTTTGGCCTGGTGAGCATGCAAAATCCAGGCGGCGGTAGAGCTCTGCGATCAACCAAAGCCCCAAGAAGGCTTCAACGCTGGCTATTTTTCCATAGGGTATTTGATCGTAGAAATGGAGATTTCCCACCACGAAGGCACTTGCCAGCATGGGTACAAACAACAGTAAGTAATGGCTGAGTCCCAGCCACTCGCAAAATGCCGAACCTGTACGCTGGCCGCGCCAGATCAGGAATACCATGGGTAGAAGTGCCAGTAACCACATGCCCTGCGGCCAGAAAATACCCACCGACAACAAGAAACTCGCGGATAACAACAGCCCGAATGCGTTATCTGCCAGGATGGCTAACTGGCGCTCTTTTGCGGTGAGCTGCTGGGCGCAGTGGCGCAACAAGCGCGTGAGCGCAAAGGCGGCAGCGCAGAGTGCCAGCCAGTTGCCCCAGCCTGCATCGGCATTCAGGGACAGCAGCAGAGGGGCAGCAACTACACCGCTGGCCACCCAGGCCAGCGCTTGCCAAAGCATGGTCAAGCCCGCAACGAAGAGTGCCATATAGCCCTCGCTACGCACGCTGATAAGGCCAAAATGGGCACCGAGGAAAATCAGTAGCAAACCCTCAAGACACCACACGATTCCCAGCAAAGCGGGGCTACATAGGGCCAGAATAGCCAAGCCCGCCAGCAGGCCACCGTGGAGTAAAGCTATCGTCAGCACGCTGCGTGCGGAGTCACCTGATCCGCTATAGCCAAATAGCCGGCGTGAATAGAGTGCGATAGCCGCCCACGGCAGAAGGTTGAGCAGCCATACCATACCCAGTGCTGTACTGCTCGGTGCCAACAGCCAGCTGGCATGGATAAACAGCATCAAGTTTGCAGCAATTATGCCCAGGCGTTTTTTATTCAATCCCTGTGCATCGAGCCCGCCCAGAATGTAGTGGGCAAATCCGTAAAAGAAGCCGTGTAATATCAGTAGCAAGCCCCAGGTTGGAGCGGCTTCGCTCAGGTTTGAAATCGAGAATTCGAACATACCGGTGCTCAGCGCCATGGTCACCACCGCCAGCTGTGGCCAGCGTATTTGTCTGGACAGATGCAACATGGCCAGGGCGAGTGCCAATAAGTAGCTGAGATAAATAACTGGCGATGGGTCGAAATGATTGGCCACCAACGGCATGGAGGCACCGCCGAGCAGTGTCACCATAGACACGACCCGGGTCTTAAATAGCAGAGAGAGTAAGTAGGATAGTCCTGTGGTGGCCACCAGCAGGCCCACCCCAATTGGAATGGGAACCAGTTGATAGTAGGGCCCGGCAAAGTAACCGCACAGATAGAGCAGAATGACCCCGAGCGCAATCAATCCGGAACCGTAGTCTGCCATGTGTGGCATACGCCGGCTGAACGTTACACCACCAAAAGTGGTCGCGCCTGCAACCAAGAAGCCCAGAGTAACTTTGCCGGCCGGACCCAGGTAGGCATTGAAAGAGAACTGCAACAGGTAGGCAAAACCAAACACTAGTGCCAGGATGCCGGCGGCCGTCATAAAGAAGACGGGTGCCTTACCCTCGCGCTGGCAGCGGCGATAAAAGCCCATCAAAGGCTCCCATATCCGGTTGAGAGGCTCCAGGGCGGGTTCCAGCAAGCTTGGCAATTCCTCTTTTATCCACCGGGAGGGGACTGAATGTCTATGCGGCTTCGCCGGGGAAGATTTGGGGGTGAATGATGCTTGGGCCGCAGTTGCCGTTACAGCCGCTGCTTGTACTTGCGCTTGCTGCGAAGCCGGGGAAGCCTCGGGGTGAGTCCCCATATACAGGTCGAGAGCATCCTCAAGTTCTGTAGCCGCCTTGGGCAGAGATTCCTTTGGTTCAACACTCGCGTGCTGGAGTTGGGATTCAAGGGCTGATAGCCGCTGCTCAAATAACGCCAGGCGCCGCCGGTTGTCCCGCTCCAGCAGGGCCAGTTCAGCGCGAAGTGATCGCAGTTCACTTTCCATAACATGCTCTAAGTACTTTTTATCGAGGCTACCTTGAGCTAATGCATGCGACAAGCACTTATATGATCATGGTTGCCTGTTCATTCGATGGTTGCTGCCATAGCGGTACTCGCCATGTAAGTAGTCATTAACTCATGTGTTTATGGAACTGGTGTAATGTCGGTTACCGAAGATAAACGGATAGGTTCGAAGGTGGCTTCAACAGAACTATCTGGTCCGCTTCAGAGCATTTGGGATTGGTACTCTCTTCTGGCGATCAACAGCGCCCATGAAATAGCGAGGTTTATCCTGAGTTCAGAATTCGCCAACAAGTTATTTTCGCTGTATGCATAATCCTGTTCACTTTCAAGCCAAGTCACTCTGGCCTAGCTCAGGGCCAATATATTGAGCCGAAATGGCCCGGAGGCTCCACGCAGAATCACTCTAAACACTCGTACAAGCTGTGTAGCATCATTGGGGGTGATTGTGGGCTTCGGATATACTTATTAAGAATTTTTATTTTTTTAAAAATATATCTATAAATTTATAAATATATCTAAAAATTAAAATTGGTAGAAAATTAGTAATACCTGATAGTGCTATTGCAGCGGAGAGATCAATTTCAAATGGTATAGCAGCAGTATATGACACCTGGCCGATAGCAATTGCAGTGATTCCTTGGGGCTATTTGTGTTTCCCTAGTGCTCCATACGGCTAATTGTGTAACTAATATCTTTCTAGCTGTAAAAAAATAAACGTCAAAAACACGCATAAAGAAAGAAAATATATTCCCTTAAGTTACATTACTTTCCGCATGGGCCACTAACTATTAAAGGATGAAGCAAAGCGCAGATTGTGTTGTAGAATAGGTTTTAGGAGGAATCTATTAGATAGGGTTGAATTGTAGTGCTATCGCCAAAGGCGGTTAAAATTTTCCATAGTGAAGAACATGCAGCCATCCATTCCTTTTCGTTCCATAAGTCCGAGAATATGATTCTCATCTACTTTCCGCATCATATCATGCATAGGAATCGTGTCATAAATCATAGTGGCACTTGTTTTTCCTCGGTGTTCTAAAATACGCAGACGCGCTTGAGCTTCTGTGGTTGTATGCAGTTGTTGGGTGCGGAAGAACAAAGGAGCATCGTAAGTGTTTATAGCTTTGAACTCTGAATCCCAGCAAAGTAAAGGGTAGACTGTTTCGGGATTAATAAACTCTTTGCCGTACCAGCGCTTTCCGGCATCCATTTTATATTGCAAAGGATGCTGTGTGTTAAATCCTTGCGCTTTCCATCGGCCGATAAGAGAATTTATTGATAAGGGCGAGAGCGTGTCGTAAAATTCAAGCAGTTCTTGTGGGTCTACTTGATCCCGATTTTTAAATTTTTCTAACGCGGTTAAGAGGTGCATAAGCCCTTTTTTGAGAAATATGTTTCCGGACCATGTCGTTAGATACTATTCCCCTCTACATCCTGAAGTTAGGTTGAGTATAGGGAGGGTATCCTTTTTAATCAATTATTCCTACGCACCTTGTTGATAACGTCCTCTCTATTCACGGGGCCCCAGGCCCTAGCTGGAGAGCTATTTTCCAAGCCGCGTTTTATAGGGCTGTCCTCTTTGTATTTTGTTCGGCCTATTCGCTTGTCGCCCTATAAAATTTGATTCTTACTTTCCGTTTAACAGGGGTGCGGGATTCGTAAATCCACTATAACTCATTGAAAATAAAGGTATTTTTGTGTTTTTCAAAGGGGAGTCTAATCGTTATTCCCCACGCAGTTGATTGCCAGGACCCGGATAGTGTTTGGTGTCTGCTATAACGAGACTCATTATGGCTAAATGCCGGGGCCCTTTATGCACCATGTAGACACTGGAACTATTGCAATAAGACATAACCGATTGCGACGGCTTGAAAACTTTATTGATGTCGCTTACGCCCTTTTATTCGTCAACTTCGTCTTATACCTCCCCTCCGGAGAAGATATGGCTTGGACCAAGCTTGAATTTGGTCTTCTTAGCCTTTTATTGGAGCACTCCGAAGAAATTTTCCGCCTATTTATTGCTGTTGGGCTAACGCTGGTACAGTGGAATCTGACGCATAAATTACTTGGGCCCATTGAACAGTCCAATAATACACATACTGCCCTGGTGTTATTTCAACTGGTTGTTGTGTGTTTTTATCTCTATTTTGCGATTAGTGACCCAAAGTTAGTCAGTATTTCGTCCACCGTTGGACAGAGCCTATGCCTTGCACTCTCTGGTTTTATTGGGCTTGCAGGTTGGCAATATGCTCGAAAGAAGGGATTTGCTAATTCCTCCCTGACCAATCAAGAAAAAGATAACGTGCTTAAAAGTGCGACTACTGAGCCCAGCGTCGCAGTAATTACTGTTGGGCTTGCATTCATCAGTCCTGTGGTTTGGTCAGTAGGTTGGCTGATTATTCCACTAATAATATTAGTGATACGTAAAAAAATTGGCCGCAGATGAAAAGCCGTTAATTTCGCTTTGATCATATTCCTTTTGATAATTTCCGGGTTGACCGCAGCATGGTCATACACGATTTATTAGACGAAACTATAGCATTGGGTCATTTTTTATTGAGTTGGGACTTACAAGGGGAGTGGTGAAAACAGCGGGATCAATTCCCTGTCTAGTAATATCGGATATGGCGCTGGACTATAACGAATCCCTGGTCAATGTGAAAAACACCAGATCAGAACAACCAATAGAGAATTCACGATGAAATTTCTTACCAAGGAGTGTAATGATTTTCGGCTTGTTACGACTAAGGTTAGCAATGCACCCGATTTTACCTTTCCACTGGGGTGTGCATTCTTATTTTGAGGATATGATTAGTATGAAAGTTCTCCACTTATTCCTACGTGCCTTGTTTGTAACATCACTCCTGATCGCCGTGCCTCACGTATCAGCCGGAGAGCCCTTTTCAAAATCGCGCTTTATGGAATTGCAGGCCGCCAAGCAGCCGGTATTGATTGATGTGCGGGCAGATTGGTGCCCCACCTGTAAAAAGCAGGGAAAGATTCTTGCGCAGTTCCAAAAGGATAATCCCCAGTGCGGCCTCACAATCCTAAATGTGGATTTCGACAATCAAAAAGAGTGGGTAAAGCACTTCCGTGCGCCCAGGCAGTCAACCCTGCTGCTCTATCGTGGGGAGGAGCAGGTTTGGTTCAGTGTTGCCGAAACTCGGGCCGATGTAATCCGCCAAAATATCTTCAATTCAGTGCAGGCTTGCAGCGAAAATGCTTGAACTCAGTGCTATTCCTCTGGCCCTGATCGCTGGCACGCTTAGTATTCTCTCGCCCTGTGTTTGGCCACTGGTGCCAATGGTTGTCGGCGCCTCTAGTAGCGCTGGACGCTGGGGTCCTTATGCGCTTGCCACTGGGCTCAGCCTGTCGTTCGCCCTGGCGGGTACACTGCTGAGTTTCTTGCTGGTTTCTTTGGGGCTGGACCCTGAGCTCTTCCGCTATATCGCAGCTATTTTACTTATCGCTGTGGCCCTTGTGCTATTGATCAAACCGCTTTCAGATTGGCTGACACTGCGCCTGTCAAAAATCACTGCCGGGGCAGGGATTACGGGTGACGGCGCCTGGGCCGGGCAGTTTGGTATTGGTTTCCTTACCGGCATCATCTGGCTGCCCTGTGTAGGTCCCACCCTGGGCGCGGCTATTGCGCTGGCCTCTATGGGCCAGCAGTTGGGCCAGTCGTTTATGGTGATGTTCGCTTTTGGGCTGGGCACTGGTGTAGCGTTGCTGGTGGCCGGAGGGCTGTCGCGGAAAATTTACAGCCGCCTGTCGCCTTCAGTGGGGGCTTTTGCCGTTGGGGGCAAAACGGTACTCGGCATTATCCTTTTGCTGCTCGGCATTATGGTACTGAGTGGCTTCGACAAAGTGATGGAGGCTTGGGCGGTGAATTGGATTCCTGAGTGGACATTTAGTTTTTAATAGCCGATCTGTGATGAGCTACCATTTTTGTAGAGGAATCCACTTGCTGTGGCGCTGAGTGTCGATTGAGCCAAGAAAGAACTATCGCGTAAAGGTGGTGTAAATTAGCGCATTGTTTTGAAAAAAAAGCCCCAGTAAACGGTATTTTCTGGGGCTTTTTTTATCTTCCTGAAAGCAATTTGGCTGTGGCTAATAGCGGTGTCATTTTTTTGTTGCGAGCTAACGATCTTTGTAATTTCCAGTTATTGGGCTGGAATAGCTAAGATCACGGCTGGTAGAGAGGATAGTCCGTATATCCCACGTCGGTGCCGCCATACATAGTATCCGGGTCAACCGGGTTGAGTGGCCACTCATTGCGAATACGCGCGGGTAGGTCCGGGTTGGCAATGAAGGGGCGGCCAAAGCCAAAGATATCTCCGTTACCGGCCTGCAGTACCCGCAAGGCTTTTTCTGGAGAATATTTGCCGGCGTACATAATGCGGCCATTAAAGGTCTCGCGAACTTCCCGATAAAAATTCTCGGGTAAATCCGGTGCCTTGTCCCAATCTGCCTCCGCCAGTGATAGATAGGCAATATCTGCTTCACTCAACAGCTTGATGGCTTCGATATAGGTTGTGTGTGGGTCGCTTTCTACCAGTCCAAGATAGACACGGTCTTCATCGGTACTTTCAAATAACGGTGCAAACCGAACACCCAGTCGATTGTTACCGACTTCTTCTGATACTGCCGTAACAATCTCTTTGAGGAAGCGCAGCCGGTTCTCCAGGCTACCGCCGTACTCGTCGTCACGCCGATTAGTATGCTGGGAAATAAACTGGTTCACCAGATAGCCATTGGCACAGTGCAACTCAACACCGTCGAAACCTGCTTCCAGCGCATTGCGTGCTGCCTGGGCATAGAGCTGAACCAGCTCTTTAACTTCCTCGGTTGCCAGCGCACGAGGCTCACTGGGATCAGCCAAAGCGCCTTCACCTGGCCCCGTTTCGATAAATACCTTAACGGCATCCGCGCGGATTGCCGAAGGCGCAACCGGTGCCCCATTGCCAGGTTGTAGTGATGTATGAGATACGCGCCCCACATGCCAGAGCTGGGCAAAGATGATACCGCCTTGGTCATGCACGGCTTGGGTAACTTTTTTCCAGCCCTTGATCTGATCCTGTGAATAAATTCCGGGAGTCCAAGCGTAGCCCTGGCCCCTGGGTTCGATTTGAGCGCCCTCTGTGACCATAAAGCCCGCACCAGCGCGCTGTGCGTAGTAGTCGGCCATCAGGTCATTGGCAATATTACCGGGCTGGGTGCTGCGCGACCGGGTCAGCGGCGGCAGAACAATACGATTTTTTAGGGTGTAAGGGCCCAGGTTGATCTCACTAAATAGTGCTTCATTTTTCATAACGACTTTCCTGCTAAAAGCTAATTGCAGTGAGGTTTAAAAGGTTACTGAATAGCCCCAGCCAGATTTGGCTGTGTCCTACGATGGTGGGAATACTAGAGGTGCAAGGGTACAATTAGAAACAACTACTCCTTGTCTTGGTTACAATTATGAATGGTTTCAGCCGGCTGGACCTGAAACAGCTACGTATATTGGAAGCACTGCTTCAAGAGAGGAACCTATCGCGGGTGGCAGAGAAGATGGGGCTGACTCAGCAAGCGATCAGTGAACAGCTGCGTAAGTTAAGGGAAGTCTTTGATGATCGGCTATTTATTCGACAAGGTAACGGCATGGTACCCACCCCGGTTGCCGAACAGCTGGGAAGCAAGATCAGCAGCATACTGAAGGAAGTAGAGTCTTTACTAACGCCTATCACTTTTGACCCGGCAACGCATAAAGGGATTTTTAGTATCAGCGCTACGGATTATGCCATTCAATCGGTATTACCCCAGTTGCTAGAAGTCGTGCGTAAATCGGCACCGGAACTTAAAGTCATTGTCCGGGATTTTGAAACAGACAACCTGAATCAGCTTATGGTCGCCGGCGAGATCGATCTAGCGCTTACTTTCCCTGATTTCATTCCGGATGATCTGCCCTACAAACTGCTATTTGAAGAACAGCATGTCTGTATTGCAGGCAAAAAATCCCCTCTGAAGGGCAAGTCATTAACTTTGGAGCAAGTCGCCGAGCTTCCACAATTGATTATTTCGCCTTCACGGGCAAACCTGAAAGGGTCACACGATGAGTGGTTCGCGATGCAAGGGTTGAAACGCAATATCGTGATGTCTATACCCTGCTTTTCAGCGGCACCCGATATTATTTCCGCGACAGATACCATTACTTTTTACCCTTCAAGGTTATTGCCGAACAAGAAAGTTATACCTCTTAATTTGGATACTCAAACCCCAAAGTTTGAAGTGATTGCAGCATGGCATAGCCGATCTAATCATAGCCCGCTTCATATGTGGGTGGTTGAACAGCTTATGAAGCTATTTAGGTAGCTGTGTAGATAGCTATGTCGCTACCTTATTGAGTCTTAGAAGTATTAAAGAGAATAGTAGGTCGAATCATACCATAGTGGAATAATTAGATGGCTTACTGTAAACCATCTTATTTTTTAAAAAATAAAATCGAATAGCCTGTTACTTTATTCTAGTAAGAAAATCTCAGCCACTTCTTTTTTGGCTGCTAGCGGTACAATTAGTGGCCCCTTGCAATTGGTATCGTCTTTGGCGTTGCCGGCTTTGCAGATGCTATGATGCAAGGGGGCAGTTTCAAGGATGCCCTTAAAGCTGGAGTTATTCAGGGGGTTTCTTCCGCTGCTTTTGCGGTCATTGGCCAAGGGACTATACCCGGCATTGATAATGCTGGGGCACAAGTACTTGCTTCAGGAGTTGTTGGGGGGATAATAAGTGTGCTTCAAGGAGGCAAATTTGGGCATGGCTTTGTTAGTGCAGGTATTGGTGCAGCTGTTGCACCGGGCTTGAAGCTAAAAGCAGGTGGTGGTTGGGCCAATGTAGGAAAGGCAGTTGCACGGATTACTATTGCGGGTACCGTGTCCAAAGCGACGGGTGGAAAATTCGTAAATGGGGCGGCTTATGCGGCATTCAGTTTTGCAGTTCAAGCACTTGCACCTGGTGACCCAATTAACACAAAATAGGTTGCTACAAATGAGCAGAGTATTGAGAGTTTAGAAAATTTACCTGATGATCCAGAAGGTGTGTTCAATCAAGGTAAAGATCTAGCTAAAAAGCAATCAGAATTGGGCGTAGACAAACGGGTTGAGTTTGAGTCAAACCACGCTTTTTGTCCTCAAAATGTACTACCAAGACCATCAGGTATAGAAGCTCTACACAGGAGGCTATTAGCTTCTTGAAAAATAATTCAAATTACGGATTGCTTTTAGGAACTGAATATAATGGGTCTATATCTATATATCCAGCAGCCACAGTTAACAGAGCTCTTGCCTATCCAGAAGGTTCTCGTGAATTACTCAAAGCTATTGCTTTGCGGCAGCCTCAATATACTAATCTTACCGGAGTGGAAAGTGATGTTGGTGTTATTGCACATGAAACAGGCTATCGCATAGGGCTTAATCATGGAGATGTAATGAAAAATAGAGAGTTCGATGCTGTTAGGAGAACCCGTAGATGATAAATAAGTATGCCGTAGGCCTATTTCTTCTTTGCTTTTCTTTAGGGGATATTTGTGTTGCTCATCAGTTTGCTAATAAGCTTGACTTGAAAACTATAGGTGATATTAAGCTAGATGATCTTGTTGAACTTGGAATAAGTGTCCAGTCAAAAAAATTAACTGATAGTGGTTGGGGAAATCATAGAGAAATTATTTTACAATCTAGCTCTTTAGTTTTTAATAAGAAAACTACCAAATTGATAGTTGCTCTAGTGACGAAAGATGACTTGCTGGCAGTGATGAATAATTTTGAATTATCAGACAAATATCCATTTGAAATAACTATCCCTAACAATCTGAAACTTGTGATTTTAGTAGAAATTGAAGAGTCTAAGGGAGGCCTAAGACCAGGACGTTATCGATTCGAATTTAAATAGTGGTAGCGGCTGCAGTCTCAAAGGTGACCGATGGAAACTTTGCAAATGGGGCGGCTTATGCGGCGTTTGCGATAGCGGTTGAGGCGGGATCATTGCAAGGAGAGGACATTAGAGCAGGTTTTGCGTCCACCCCTGCTGAAGAAATAGATCCAATTCAAGAAAAGCAAAACATACAATATGCCTACGATAATGCTGAGAAACTTGGAATAGATATTCCGGAAGGGCATGAATGGGAATATTCTGACAAGTATGCCGTGGGAAAAATGAATAGTAGAGGAGGAGTGATAAAAAGTTCTATTCGCGAAATCCAAAGTCTTGATGAAATGGCTGCTGGGGAGCAGTATTTTGGAGCGCTTACTTATGTGAATGACAACGCGACAGTTTATTATCGGGGATCAGGAATTGCTGCGTACTTAGAGAGTACCACGATGACGCCCGAGGGGCTTGCGATTGGCATATAGATTTATATCCGGTGTCGAGCATGCAGTTTTGTCTGTGGGCCACGAGGTGGCTCATGCGAGAGGAATAATTTCCGAGACTAAAGCCAATTTCTATGGAGAAAGGGCTGTTAATATATACAAGGCGTTAAGTGCCTCTAGGCCTCCGTCAATGCCCCCTACAAGCTGGAGAAATTTAGAGTGCATAAATTGTTCTTTCTGTTCTTTTTGATCGTGTTTATTTCTATGCGATCTGAAGCGAGTGGCTCTGTATTTTGCCTAGGACTTGTTAAAGCTTCTAAAGGCGCAAAATTCATCAGTATCGTAGAGACAAAAAGTGTAGCCAGAAAGGAAGATTCTAGAGGTTATAGGTATACAGTTGATGTGGTAGAAAAAATAAAATCCAACTCTAAAGAGGCAATACTTCGGACAGTTTTAGAGGGCGAAATAGGTAGGAACCACGGCCAGATACTGAGAAAATAAGGTTCTCACTT
>NZ_JALBWM010000073.1 GCF_023895975.1 Microbulbifer okhotskensis | reverse complement strand
GCTGACCGTTCTTTTCCAGGGGATTAACTGATGCACTTCAAAGTTGAATGCAGGACGTATAAAATAAAAATGAGACGGAGGTCTGGTACTTGTGTTAGGTTGACTTAATTTGAGTTTTTTGGTAATGACTATTTCGTATATAGATTTTTATTGGCTGATCCTTTTTGTTTTTAAGGTGACTGTGCCGTATTTTTAATTATGCCAGGGGAAAGCAACCCAAGTCCCCCATTGATTTTGGAGGGAGAATAAAAGTAGGCCGTGCGCTTAGCTATTTTTGCCATCCTTCTACGGTTTAAGGCAATTAAGAAGGTACAAGCGATGGGCATTAACGGAATGCCTGGTCGATCGAGAATAGAGGGCGTGGTTTCACGAATGTTGCCCCGATTTTTAAATGCAGCTGACGGACATTCCAATCTATCAGTTCCAGATAAATGGGCAGGCTCTCGGCCTATTCAAGCGTGTATTTTTGTTGGGTGTCCAGCGTAGATTCCCCTCAGTAATAGCCGCCTTGCTGCTAAGTAATTTCCGCATTTAGGCCTGACGATATTAATCGTGATGGCTGCGACGAGAGGTTATTTTTCGAGTTGTTGAATCACCCAGTTGCTGCAAAATTCTGCGATTCGAGGCCATTCGGGTTCCAGTATTAAATAGTGACCGAAGTTTTCAGCAATATAGAAGGTGGTTTTTTTATCCAGGTGTTTGTTGGCTATTAAGCGTGCCGTAGAGGGGGGGGCTGCCAGGTCGTCGCTACCAGAGACCATCAAAATGGGGCAGCTGATATTTTTATAATCAATTTTTGTAGTCTTGTTGTTATCAAAGATCCAGAAGAACAGTTCGAAAAGTACTCGTCCAGATTCTGGCCCCAATCGGTAGAAGACTTTATGTTGCTCATCGATGTTGAGTTTATTCAGCCCAAATTTTGCCATTGTTTCGAAGTCGGGTAGTAGCACGTCCTCCCAAAATTTTCCGGCAGTCATAAATAGCTTGCCGAGTGCTCGTTCTTCCTCTGTGGTGGGGAGTATCCCCCAGTTGATGCTTCCGTTAAGTAGTACTATCGCTCGTGCCAAACCCATAGTTGCCAGTTTCTGTGCAATTATTCCGCCCAGGGAATGGCCAACCAGAATAGGCTTTTGGTGTAAAGCCTGTACAAATGCGGTTATGTCAGAAATGTAATCAGCGATACTTACACCTTTAAGGCGTTGCTTCGATTGTTCTGAGTTAAGATTTTCATGGTGGCGATAGCTTGGGCTGTGGCAGTGGAAGCCTTTCTTTGCAAAGTGCTGGTGAAAGTTCTCCATCGCCCAGGGGCCGGCGTTGGTACCATGGATAAAGACAATAGGGGTATCCATAACCGGCTCCTGGTTGATCCGAGTCCCTTAAACTTTGGCGGCGAGGATATCCGCAGTCATAATTTGAGGCGCTGATGAGAGTAGTTCGTCCGCTTTCCCCAACAGCGCTGTCGCGATCTTGCCGTTTAAATGCGCGGTTAGGCTCTCTTCACTGTTAAATGTATCGAAAATTGCAAACTGGGTGGTATTGATTTGTACCGCATACCAGCTAATGGTTCCGTACTCTTCCATTGCTAATGGCAGGGCCGAGTTCAGTAATGCCTTTACTTCATCGGCTTTATCAACTTTGGCGTCGATCAATACCACTATGGCGAGTTTAGCTTCAGTCATTGTTTTGTCTCCTGTTGTTTGGTAGTGGGTACCCTAGGAGGACTAAGGCTTGACGATTAGTGTCCCAAAAGACAATGATCGGTTAAATTTCGCCTCCTTGAGAGTTTATGAACCAGATAGTCAGCTTGGCGATGCCTGGGACTCTACCATCGGCATTGACAGGCGTTCAGGATCTGTTTTCCCAGGGTGGCCTTCGCTTATCTGAAAGCCAGCACTCCCTGCCCCCCGAAATCATAGTTGCCAGCGCTGATGGCGCTGACACCTGAGACGCGCAGGGGAGGTGCTTTGCATGTAAGCCATGGGGTGTCACAGTTATCCTGCTGTGACGCAGTGATAATCCCCAGGTTTATGCCTAACCAATTTAGTGTTGCCCCTGAACAGCTGCTGGATAAATCGACACACGAATGGTTGCGAACACAGTATAGGCCGGGGGCGATCATCGCGAATTTTTGTAGTTGAGTCTTGGCATTGGGTGAAGCGGGCCTATTAAATGGGCGGCAGTGCACGACAACCTGGTGGTTACACAATGAGCTGAACTCTCGTTTTAGTCATGCCTGCCTGCTATGGGCCAGTGGATTACTGTAGATCTCAATATTGTGACAGCAGGTGGCCCTGTGTCTTGGATAGATTTGGCTCTGCAAGTGATTTAGATGATAGCTGCTGATCAAGTCGCAACCAAAGTGGCTGATTTTGCCGTTGTGGATCCCCCCCCACGCTCGCAAACTTTACATGTACCAAAAGGCTATCGGGTTTCAAAAGAGCAGTTCTTGGTGGAGGTTGAAAATATAGTCCGTCAGCACTTTGGCCAACCATTGAGCAGTCAGTTTCTGGAAAAAGAGTTGTCGATATCAGAGCGAACGCTGTATCGAAGATTAAAGCAGTTGATAGTCCTAGCTCCTAAAAAAATTATCGATAGCCTCTGTATGGAATATGCGCGGAGTCTTTTCTTAACCCTGTCAATAAAATTTTCCTGTGTTACGCAAGCATTGGGTTGTTCAGATGATGCGGTTTTTCGGCATGTATTTAAGTTTCAAGTTGGAATGTGTCCAAATCAATATAGATAAAAACAACAATAGAACAATTAGCCGAGAATATTTGAGATTAAGATAGAATATATGGTTACTGAATTAATATTTGTGGTTTTTCTTTTTTTGTAAACCATTTATTGGTGCTTAGCACAAGGAAAAGTGATCTTCCATTATGGCGATACGGATTGTCTTTGGTAAGAGCCGAAGATCCTGTTGCATACTGGTTCTATAATGTACTTGAGGTTTTTAATTTAGTGGTCGGCATTTGGACTATTATTTCTTAGGTTATCAGATCCCCTGTTTAAAAGTGTCGGGATTGCACAAGCCTTGGAACAGCTGGAGCCGCCAAGGCTTGTTTTATCAATATCTTCTCTTAGCTTTGTACCTTTCTATTCCTATTATCAGCCTTCCACTGATAAAACACACCAGGCATCACCAGCAAAACAAATAGCAATGTCGTTATAGTGCCGCCCACCATCGGTGCCGCAATCCGTTTCATCACATCTGCGCCGGTGCCATTGGAAACCATCACTGGGATCAATGAAATTAATAGCGTTAAGCTGGTCATCAGCATTGGGCGAATACGGCCTGCTGCGGCTTGGGCGACTGCGATGGTGTCGTTATTGCCTTGCCGCAATTTGTCATCGCCGATGGCAGATAAATAGTGCAGCATCAAGAGTCCCATTTCTGCGGCGAGGCCGGCCATCGCGATCATGCCTACCCATACCGCCACGCTCAGTTTGTAGTCGAGCAGATACAGCAACCAGAAGGCACCGATTAATGCCATTGGCATGGCGGCGAGTACGAACAGGGTGTCGGATAATCTGCCGCGGTGCAGGTAGAGCAAGAAGCATACGGCAAGCAGGGTCAGAGGTACGAGCCATTGCAGACGGGACTTGGCGCGTTCCATGTATTGGTATTGGCCGGCCCAGGCAATGCGCTGTCCTGGTATCAGGTTCACCTGATCGACCACAACCTGCTTCGCGCGGCTTACGTAATCCGCTACGCCCACATCGCCTTTCAAGTCGACAAATACCAGGCCTACCAGTTGCCCATCTTCGTTGCGAATCATGGGTGGACCGGTACGGAAATCGAGATCGGCCAGTTGATTGAGGGGTACCTGGGAGCCATCTGAGGCGGGCACCAGGATTTGCTCCAGCTGCTCCGGCGTATCCCGGTAATCGCGGGCGTAGCGCACCAATACATCGTAGCGTTCACGACCTTCGATGGTTTGGGTCGCAGCCAACCCCCCAGCAGCTGCGGCAATTACATCTTCAATGTCTTGCACGTTCAAACCGTGACGGGACGCTCGTGCTCGATCTATATCGAAGTCGAGAAAGTAACCGCCGGTAAGGCGCTCGGCGAAAACGCTACGGGTATCTTCTGCTGTACGCTGGTCGCTGCGTAGGGCTTCCTCAATTCCGAGGGCAGTTTGCTCGATTTCCTCCAGGTTATCGCCAAAAACCTTAATGCCCAGCTGGCTACGCATACCGGTGGCGAGCATTTCGGTACGGGTTTGGATCGGCATCCACCAGATATTAGGCATGCCAGGATAGTGCAGTTTCTCATCCATTTCTGCGAGTAAGTCATCCCAGGTTATACCGGGGCGCCATTTATCTTTGGGCTTCAAGGTAATAACCGTTTCCACCATGGAAAGTGGCGCAGGATCGGTAGCGCTGTCAGAGCGACCAATTTTCCCAAATACGCGCTCCACTTCAGGAAAGGTTTTCAGCTCTGCGTCCATTTGCTGTAGTACTTTACCGGCCTCGGTCACAGACATACCGGGTAGGGCGGTGGGCATATACAGGATACTGCCTTCGTTGAGCGGCGGCATAAATTCACCGTCCAACTTGCTGATGGGGTAGGCCACGGAGACCAATGCGATTACAGTGAGGGCAGCAACCACTTTGCGCTGGCGCACACAAAAGTGAATCACCGGCTGTAGTGTGCGGATCAAAATACGAGTTACCGGATTTTCCCTGGTACGGATTTTTCCGCGCATCAACAGCACGGCCAGGGCGGGGATCAATGTAATCGCTAGGAGCGCGGCGAAGGCCATGCTATAGGTTTTGGTGTAGGCGAGGGGTTTGAACAATCGGCCTTCGGTCGCTTCCAGGGCAAATACTGGCAGGAACGATACGGTGATAATGATCAGGGAGAAAAAAATACTTGGCCCGACTTCCTGCATGGCTTGAATAATCAGTTGTTTGCGTTCGCCGGAAGTTAAATCCTTATCGCCGCCGCTAGACAGTTTTTTGTGGATGTTATCCACCATCACCACAGCGGCATCCACCATTGCGCCGATAGCCACAGCTATCCCTCCCAGTGACATAATGTTGGCGGTTAGCCCTTGCATTGAGAGGGGTATAAAAGCCAATAAAACAGCAATAGGCAGAGTGATCACGGCAACCAATGCAGAGCGCGCGTGGAGAAGAAAGAGTGCAATTACCGCGGCAACCACCAATATCTCTTCGATCAGGGTGTTCTTGAGGTTATCTATCGCACTGTCAATTAACTGGGAGCGGTCATAAGTCACCACCAGCTCCACGCCTTCAGGAAATCCGGCTTTAATTTCTTCGATTCGGTCTTTGACTCGGTCAATGACTTTCAGCGCATTTTCACCGTAACGCATCACTACAATGCCGCCGACAGTCTGGCCTTCACCGTCCAATTCGGCGATACCGCGCTGCATTGCCGGTCCCAATGTGATATCGGCGACCTGATCCAGGGTTACCGGAATCTTTGCAGCATTGACTCCAATTACTACCTCTTCGAGATCTTCGACACTGCGGATATAGCCGCGGCCACGCACCATATGTTCATGGCCGGCAATTTCTAACACTCGCCCACCCGTGTCGTTGTTACTGCGGCGAATAGCTTCGACCACTTTACCCAAAGGCACTTTAAACATTTGTAAGCGGTGGGGATCTATTTGAACCTGATATTCTTTTTCATAGCCGCCGATGGAGGCCACTTCAGCCACGCCTTCAACTGATGTCAGCCAATAGCGCAACTTGAAATCCTGGAGGGCGCGCAGTTCTTGCAGGTCGTGTTTACCGCTGCGGTCTACCAGTGCGTACTGAAAAACCCAGCCAACTCCGGTGGCGTCTGGGCCTAGAGTAGGTTGAACATCTTCTGGCAGTTGGTCGGCCACCTGGTTGAGATATTCGAGCACCCTCGAACGGGCCCAATAAATATCTGTGCCATCTTCAAAAATGGCATAGACAAAACTGAGTCCGAAGAAACTCTGTCCACGCACATATTTGACTTTGGGCAGTCCTAACATGGCGGTGGAAAGAGGGTAAGTGATTTGATCCTCTACCAGATCCGGACTGCGGCCGGGCCAGTCTGTCATCACGATTACCTGGACGTCGGACAAGTCTGGGATTGCATCCAAGGGAACACTGATAAGGGCCCTGTAGCCGGCGAGGGCGGCAACTGCGACAAGAATCAGTGTGATGCCCGGTTTGCCAGCACAGAGGCCGATCAGGCGGGCGATGAGCCCTTTGGGGTTGCTATTTACCACTGTTGTGCTCCCGATTTCAGACGGCTCTCTGCCGCAATCAGGAATACCCCGGAGGTGATAATCTTGTCGCCTGCCTGGAGTCCAGAGCGAATCACAATCCTATCGCTGTCACCGTAACCAGTACGCACTTGCACGGGTTCCAGGCGACCCTGCCCTAAGTCTCGGAATACGATGCGTTTCTTGCCGGAAATCAGTACCGCATCTCTCGGGACGACTAAAAGGTTGCCGAGTTCGGCGCTCAATATAATATCTGCAAACAGTCCGGGGCGCAGTTCGCCATCGGTGTTGGGCAGTGTGACGCGCAGGCGCGCACTGCGATTGCTGTGGTTGAGGAAGGGGTCGATCTGGGTGAGTGTTGCCGAAATTTCCTCGTGATAGACGTTAGTGAGACGCACCTTAGCGGGCATGCCTTTGTGCAAAAGCGGTAGCTGATCCTCGTACGCGTGGGCTTCAATCCAGACCTGGCTCAGATCTGCGATACGCAATAGGTTGTCGCCCTTTTCAAATGCCGAACCTGGGACGATATTCTTTTGAATCACTACGCCACTGACTGGAGAGAAAATCGGGATATAGTCCTGCGCTTTTTGCTGTTCAACCAGCCAATCGATCTGCTCCTCAGATAAGCCCCACAAAAGCAGTCGCCTGCGAGCCGCTTGTTCTAAAGCATCGCCGCGGCGACGTGCTCTCAGGTATTCGTCTTGAACAGCAAGTAGTTCTGGGCTGTAGACGGTAAACAAGAGCTCGCCGCGCTTAACTTGTTTACCCTCAAAGTCCGCATCCAGATCGCCGATCCAGCCATCAAAGCGCAGGCTAATATCCCGAAGCCGGGTTTCGTCATAAGTTACCTGGCCGTGCAGGTGAATGGGCAGGGTGAAGGCTTGTCTTTCTACGGTACCGGTTTTGATGCCAATGGACTGGCGCCTACTGCTGTCTACCATAATACTGCCACTCTGCAGCTCGTCATGACTAACTGGTTGCAAATCCATGCCACAGATGGGGCAGTTGCCGGGGGCGGCGCCTCGCACCGAGGGGTGCATGGCACAGGTGTAGTAGGCAGTATCGGAAGGCTGCGGTGCTGATTTCAAGCGGAGCCCTTTACGGTTTGTGCTCATGTCGAAGGCCAGGTCGACATGGCGATCATGACCCGTGGATACATCCACTACCAAGGGCCAGGAACCCACCATGGCCAGCTCTATTTCACCGGTAAAGATACCGGGGCTGGATTCATGGAAATCTGCGACGGCGCGCATTGCCGGCATAGCCCCCATGGCCGGCATCTCGGCAACCGCGCGAACATCCGCTCCAGATACCGGTATGTCCTTTGCATCACGAATTTCAATACGAATCTGGTTTTTACCGGCGCGCGGTTTTAGGGGATCTACCGATACAGCAATTTGGAACGGGCCAGCCTGAATAAAGTCCACGCCATCGGCGTCGGCCAGGTCGGTAGTTTTCTTCCAGTAGAAGGCCGCGCCTGCTGCCGCCAGCATCAGGGTGAAGGAGATATAACTCAGTGTTTTTGGGAGGCTCATTAGCGATCTCCCTGCAGGAAAATCTTAAGCATCGGGGTGCCAGGGGCACCATCCACTACTTTTTTGGCAAAGGCAGCAACGGTTCGTTGGGAAATCAAAGGGTTCACTCCTGGAACAATCTTTCTGAGCCCCGTCAGCCTTCTGGCTGGGGGAAATTTCGTTAATCAGAGAGAGGGAGTGATCAAATACGCAGGCGCAGGGTGGCAAGCCAGGTTCGGCTACTGGAATGAGAGTTTCTGTGAGTAAATGGTAAATGAGCGGCGCTGACTGGTGGGGCCAGAATTTGAGGCCACTGATACGTTGGCGGAGGTGCCAGCTGTGGCAGCTCCAGATTCAGGTGAGCGGCAGTGAGTGCAACTTGGTGGTCATCTAGAGATGTTTTAAAGGAGACTTGGGCGTCATAGCCACAACAGTCTTCATCTTCGGGGTCTGCCCCTTTGCTCATATGGTCGCAGCAACACTCTGCGTCAGGCTCAGGGCTCTCCATCATTTCACAGGCAAGCACGGTCTGTACCTGCAACATCAGCAGCAGCAGGGCCGCCATTGCGATTAGCTTGGCGCGAAATGTGGATGAGTAGGTTTTCATTACTGATAAATCATACAACAGTGATCGTGCATTCGACAAAGGTTGCTTTCATGGCGTGACTCGCTGGTGTTATTGGGTCTGCCTTAAAGGCTGGAATTTGAGTCACGGAACTTCGTCGTACCCTTGATATCTTTTGGCAACAGTTATAGCACCCGTTAACACAACGGCGAAAAGTTGTTGACGATAGTTAATGAGCCTCAGTGTTAAATATGATTGCCTAAAGCATCACAAGGTGCCCATATGGCATTACCTTCCCGGTTCTGGATGTTTTTGCGCTTCTCATTTTTCGTGCCCGCTTTTGCAGATTCTACTCGTGAGTCCCTAGAGGCGCTATTTGCGACTGACTATGCTCACCATGAGGAGGTTAACCGTGACTGGGTACTGAACAGGGAGCGGCATCTGTTTGCTTGGCAGAAAACGAAAGCGGTTATGAACTGGGTATGACACTGGCTGAAGATCTAAAATCTGGGCTGTTATGTCCTTGCCACCGATCTCGATGAAATGAGAATTCAGGAAAAGTTAGATTTTTTGCTGAAAGAAGGGAGGACTTACTTAAGTTAATTTCTCCCGGGTGGTGAAGACTTCATCACTATCTATATAAAATTAAACAGTAATTTTTCTGCACTGTCACATCTTGTCGACATGGAATGGGCAAAGGTAGTTACAATCTGGACCGGGAGGCTGATGCTTTTGCAGGGAAATTTATCTCTGAAGAGATAAGCGCAATGTTTAGGGAGTCTTTGAGTAGGCACGGGAAGAAAAGACTGGCTGAATCAGCGCGTATTAATACGGCGTTTAAACCGCCGATTGATAAAGTCGTAAATGCGTGTACTTGTCCCCCGGATCAATGCCGGTATAAGGATTCTTGATTATACTTATTAATAATTGATTTTCCGTCAAATCTGGCCGCGTGGCATGGTCTTCACTTTAAGTGGTAGTTGAGATGACCGTAAGAAGGTTCTGTTTTTGTCTTGTCGCGCTCTTCTATTCATTGTCCCCTCTGGCTGATGAGTATATCGTTCAAACGGAAGACTATGATCCCTTGACTCAAATGACGGAGCTATGGCTTAAAGGCGAGGTGTCGAACCGCCAAATCAGGGATCTGGCCCTGCGTGGCCGATATCAAAATAGTTCTGAAGCCAATAACGCCCATGTATCCTTCTTCCTGGATGAAATGCAAGTAATTGCCAGAGGGAACTCCGTATCCGGGCGGTCTGCACAAATATCTGTACAAGTTGATGAGTCTATCTTTGACCTGGATTATGATCTGGTATCCATGCATATGATGATCAACGGTCATGGAAATGGTTTGTCAAGCAAACAGAAATTTCTCCTGGTTACCTTTATGTACAGGCTCGCTGCAGAAGGTTGGGGAAAATCTTCAAGTATTGATGAAATGGAAAAGCACTTAATCTATCGAACGATCAATTATTTATCTGAAATGCCTGCAAATCACAAAATGTGGGTGATAGCGAAGGAGCTTAAATATCCTGTGCATTAGAGCTCCTTAAATTAATGTAAAAGCTTAGATTCAATTTGCACTGTAAAAAGTATGCTTTGCCAGGTAGAAACTCCGGCGTGGTTTAATCCTGATGTCTATAAGGGGGTGCTGGCAGTCCAACCCCATAAACCCAGTATTTCTTGGGTTCGGGAATATATACTCCAAGAGAATAGATTGTACGTGGTTTATAATCTGGATTTTTCTGGTTTCTCTTCAATGGCTTCCCCTTCAAGTATCTCACTGCCACTTCGATAGCGCATAGTCATTTGACCGGTGGCAATTAAAGTCCCTTGGCTGTCATACACTTCAGTAGTTGAGTAAAAAATGTTATGGCCTGAGTTGGTTAACTTGCCGATCGCAGTCAACCGGTTGGTTTTCGCTCGACCGGTAAAGTTCGTGGTCAGTGAAAGCGTGAGGGATTTACGGCGGCGGTTTGGATAAGGGCAGTAGAGTCCGCAGTAAGAACCGGCAACGTCGATTAAAGTGGTAATAAAACCGCCGTGGGGTACACCATGGCTGTTTAAATGTTCCGGCTGAACGATGGCACTGATTAGCACGCGGCCATCTTGCCACTCCTCAATTTTGATGCCCAGATGATCGTTAAAAGGCGGCTGTTTTTTATGTTGCCAGTTCATTAAGTGTTGCCTTGTTAAGAGTTAATTAGGTGAGGAACGCGCGAAGGCAGTGTGTTGGGTAGAAAAATACACAGTAAGTAACCCTGCACCGATCACAAATAGTGTTCCAAGAACCGCTGCCGTATTGGGTAGATGCCGCCAAATCAGCCAACCAAAAAAGCCGGCAATCACCACGCCAAAATAGCTGATTGGGGATACCACGCTGGGTTTGGCATAGCTGTAGGCCTGCGTGTAGAGCCATATAGCCAGCAATACAGAAATGCCATTAAATGCCAGATAGGGCAGGGTCCATATAGGAATCGGTTGCCAGTAGTAGATACCCAGGGGCAGGCTGCAAATAAATGAGATTATGACGTAGTACAACAAAATAAGGCTGGGCCGGTCAGTGCGCGACAGAATACGTGTGCCCACCATAGAAACAGCCAAGGTCAGTCCCGAAAGTAGGCCGAAAAAGTGGCCGTTACTGATCCCGTTAATATCGGGCTGGAGAATCAGAGTAATGCCCATTAGCCCCAGTATGATTGGTAGCCAGTGTATTAGCGTTATCTGTGAACGCGCCCAAATCCACGCAACAAGGGGAACAAAAATTGGAGCGGCATTGCGGAGTAAACTGGCTTCCATCAGCGAGATTCGGCTAAGTGCAGCAAAATAGGCGAAGAAACAGAGCCAGCCCGCAAAGCCCCGCAGCAGGTGTGTTTTCCAGTGTCGGGTGACCAGCTCTTGAGTTGATTGGCGCGCCAACCAGGGCATTAATATTAGCAGGCAGACACTGTATTGGCTGAGCACTATCAAGGGTACGGGTACGATAGAGGATATCCATTTAGTTGCCGCCGCTGCTGTACTGGCCACCATTGCGGTGGCAAACGCAAAGCCGATGCCTTTCCAGTTATTCCTTCGAATATCTGTTTCGTCCCTGGCGTAATGATCTTGCTGTACTAGCGACAGTTCCGGTTCTTCTCTTGTGTTGGGCCTTGTCATAGTGTCGCCAGTGTGGGATCGCATCAAAGCAGGCCACAGGGAAAACCAGTATTGTTACCGATTCTCCCGGTGGCGGTGAGTCTTAACGCTGATTGTGAGCCCAGTTCGCGAATGTTTTGCCCTCCTGCGCAAGTTGGGTTAGCAATGGCGCAGGCGTCCAGTAATGTTCACCGTGCTGGTCACGGAATGCGCAAATGGCGTCGTAGACTTTTGCCAGGCCGATACTATCGGCGTAGTGCATGGGGCCGCCGCGGTGGGGCGGGAAACCGTAACCGTAAACGTATACAACATCGATATCACTGGGGCGTTGGGCTATGCCGTCCTCCAGAATTTTGGCTCCCTCATTGATTAACGCGAAAGTGAGGCGATTAAGAATTTCTGTATCAGAAATTTCCCGGCGCTCTACCCCTTGCTCTTCAGCGTGTGTTTCGATTACCGTCAGTACTTGCGGATCGTTGCTTCGAGCACGGGTTTCCGGGTCATAGTGGTAGTAACCGGCTCCACTCTTTTGGCCCAGGCGGCCCATGCTCACCAGGGCATCGGCAATGCAGTACGTTTTAGGGTCGCCTTTTTCTGAATCGGCCAGGTTCTGCCGCACTTTGTAGCCGATATCCAGACCGGCCAGGTCCCCCATGGCCATGGGCCCCATGGCCATTCCCCAGGATTGCATGACCGTATCAATTTGCTCCGGGGTGGCACCCTCTATCAAGCACAGTTGCGCTTCACGAGCATAAGGCACCAGCATGCGGTTGCCGATAAAGCCATACCCGTTACCGGCCAGAACAGGAGTTTTTTTGATGGTTTTTGCCAGCATCATCGCGGTGGCAATAACATCATCGGCACTTTTTGAGCCGCGAACCACTTCAAGAAGTTTCATGACATTAGCGGGGCTGAAAAAATGCAGCCCTATGACATCTTCAGGCCTACTGGTCGCAGCAGCAATCTGGTCGATATCCTGATAAGAAGTGTTGGTTGCGAGAATAGCGCCGGGTTTGCAGGTTTTATCCAGCTTGGCGAAAATCTCCTGCTTTAGCGCCATATTTTCAAACACAGCTTCGATAACCAGATCTACTTTTGTCAGATCAGCGTAGTGAGTTGTGCCTTCGATCAGCGAGAGGCAGTGCGTTTTTTGGTCTTCTGTCAGCTTCCCCTTTTTCAAACTGATGTTGTAATTTTTGTCGATAATGGCCAGGCCACGGTCAAGAGCGTTCTGGTTGATTTCCACCAGTTTGACAGGAATGCCGGCATTGGCAAAATTCATGGCGATACCCCCACCCATGGTGCCGGCACCAATAATGGCGACGCTGTTAATTTCCCGGGTGGGAGTATCTTTAGGGAGTCCATAGATCTTTTTTGCGCTGCGTTCGGCAAAGAATATATGCCTCAGAGCAGCGGATTGGCTGGAAAGCAGGCACTCTATAAATAGGTCCAGCTCTTTCGCCAGTCCCTCTTCGAAAGGCAACTGAACGGCGGCTTCAACACAAGTGACAATATGCTGTGGTGCGAGCTGGCCGTGTGTTCTTTTTTCCAGTTTCTGGCGAAAGTCGCTAAACAGCCCCTCCGGAATACTGGCCGGATCTATAGTGATGTCCCGAACTCGGCAGGTAGGGGCGTTCCGCTCGATCAATTCATTGGCAAAAGCGAGAGCGCCTTTTAATAGATCATCGCTGATAACCCGATCGATAAGCTTCATGCTCTCAGCTTTTGCAGCCGGGATTGGAGTGCCCTTGGTAATCAATTCCAGTGCTGCAGCAACACCGGCCAAACGTGGTGCGCGCTGGGTGCCCCCGGCCCCCGGTAGTAAACCCAGCTTAACTTCGGGTAAGCCGACTTTTGCAGAAGACAGGGCGCAGCGATAGTGACAGGCCAGCGCCACCTCAAAGCCACCACCCAGGGCGGTTCCATGAATAGCGGCAACTACGGGTTTTCGTGAATTTTCAATTTCTGAAATAACTTCTGATAATGCGGGTGCCTGCGGCGGTTTGCCAAATTCCGTAATGTCCGCACCAGCGATAAAAGTTCGGCCTTCACACAGTAAAATCAGTGCTTTGGATGCATCTCCCTGGGCATTCTTGATGGCGCCCCAGATACCTTCACGCAGTCCGTGGGAGAGTGCGTTGACGGGTGGATTATTAAGTCGAATAACGCCGATATCGCCAACGAGTTCATAATTTACGGTAGACATTGTTATCTCCAGGTCTTGCATGACCGTTAGTTGGTGCCGGTGGTTGTTATATACGCTCTATAATAACGGCGATTCCCTGACCAATCCCGATACACATGGTGGCCAACCCGTAGCGACCGCCGGTGCGTTCCAATTGACGTAAGGCGGTCAATAGAATACGGACTCCGCTGGCAGCAAGGGGGTGCCCAACTGCGATGGCGCCGCCATTGGAATTTACCCGTGAATCTTCGTAATTAATCTCGAGCATTTTCAGGCAGCCCATAGCCTGCACTGCGAAAGCCTCGTTAAATTCCATAACCTCCATATCTGCCAGAGTCAGGCCGGCGCGTGCTAAGGCCTTGCGGGTCGCCAGGACGGGGCCGAGCCCCATAACTCTAGGTTCTACGCCCGCAATGGCGCTGGCTAGAATACGAGCACGGGGTTTTAAGTCTGCAATTTGCCCGGCTTCCAGGTTGCCCATAATCAGTGCCGCAGCGCCGTCATTGATACCGGAGGCGTTGCCGGCAGTAACCCCGCTGCCCTCAAACAGCGGTGGAAGTGATTGCAGTCGCGCAAGAGTGGTGCTGGGGCGGGGGTGTTCATCAGTGGCGATAACACGCGGTGGTTGCTTTCCGCCTTGTGTTACTTCGATGGGAATGATTTCATCAATAAAAAAGCCATCAGCGCGGGCAGCTTTATATTTAGCTTGCGAAGCCACCGCAAAAGCATCACATTCGTTGCGCTGAATATGCAGGTCCGCAGCAATATTGTCGGCGGTTTGTGGCATGGTATGGCAGCCAAACTGTGCAACTATGTCGGGATTGGTAAAGCGTGGACCCAGTGTAGTATCGGCAAATTCCTGGCTGCGATCGAAAGCGCAGTTCGCTTTGGAAAGAACCAGGGGAGCGCGACTCATGGATTCAACACCCCCCGCAATAAACAGCTCACCTTCCGAAACCTGAATACAGCGGGCGGCATCTGCGATAGCGGATAGGCCGGAACCACACAGGCGATTTATTGTAATTCCGCCGGTGGAGATAGGCAGCCCGGCAAGTAAGCCAGCAAAACGTGCGATATTACGGCTGTCTTCTCCGGCCTGATTGGTATTGCCGGCAATGATATCTTCAAACTGCTGGGGCTTGAAGTTATTGCGTTCGACCAAAGTACGAATAACATGCGCGAGTAAATTATCAGGTCTAACGCTAGAAAGGTTACCCCCATGGCGACCAAAAGCACTGCGGCCGCCGTCATAAATATAGGCATGTGACATAGTCAATTTTCCAATGGCTCAATAAATTTATTGAGTTGCAATAGATTTCCTGTGAAATTTCCAAGTTTAATCAAACACCAGTGCCACTGGTAAGTCTTGCAAGGCTTCTTTCGCTGCGGTTTTACTGGAGTTTTCTTCTAGGCGGACTTGTGCAATTTGTCCGCGGGTAGCATCAAAATGTGCTGAAAACTCAGCGCTAATGCTTTTAGCCGCTAGCGCCTGGCCAATGACATATTCGGTGGCACGATTGCGTAATGCTGGCTTGAATACCTTGGCCACAGCAGTTAGCGGAATCTCATCAATAATTTCCACCCGCTTGGGAATAGCGGCGCGTTCAGATATTTGAGCGCGGCAATAATCGATAAGCTGGTCTTCGGTTGGCGGAGTATTTGATGGGTATACGGTGACGTAAGCTACTGGAACTTCCCCGGCATAGGCATCAGGTTGGCCGATAGCAACGGCCATGGCAACAGCAGGATGTCGAGCGAGTGGTTCTTCTATCAGGGCAGGGTCAATATTGTGACCGCCACGAATAATCAGATCTTTGGCGCGCCCGGTCAGGAACAGGTTGCCATCTCCATCGGCATAGCCCATATCGCCGGTATTAAACCAAGTGTGGTCAACCCAGGCTTTGGCATTGTCCTCTTCACAGAGATAACCCGAAAAAATATGCGGTCCCCGTGCCAGCACAATTCCTACTTCGCCAGTGCTGCAGGTTCTAATCAGCCGATTGCCGTCCACCTCGGCAATTTGCATTTCCATATATGGTAAACGCCGGCCGACGCTGCCCTCGGGTGCCTGCATGTCTGTTGGCGGGCGGGCCAGGAGGCTACTGGATTCTGTCATGCCGTAGCCGTTGCTCACCGTCACATTGAATTTTTCCTCAAATGTGGCCTTAAGTCCGGCCGGCAAGGTGGAGGCTCCACAGCCAATATCTGTCAGACAGCTGATGTCATTGTCGCCGACAGGGATTTGCAGTAAGACACCAAGGATTGTGGGCACGGCAGCAAAGCCCTGCACCCGAAAGCGGGCGACGTGGTGCCACCAGTTGGGTAGTACATTGGGAGAGCGAAATCCCGCAGGGGTCATGATGACAATCGTGCGCCCGGCGAGCAAGGTGCCAATACCAGCAACTACAGTGCCAAAAATATGAAACAGCGGCAGGCCGCTAAGGGTAGCGAAGCGACCCTTGCTAGATGTTGTGTCCACGCTGAGCTGGGCAACAAAGGCAATATTGCTGTGAGTCAGTCGGGCGATTTTTGGTCGGCCGGTTGTACCTCCAGTATGAAAATAGCTGGCGATATCATCCCCTTGAATTGTGCGTCCGCTAGTCAAATGATCATCTGGCTGCTTGGCAATTTCCTCAACAAAGTTCATCACCTGGATGCCGGCAGGCACGGACACAATATTTGTCGGTTTTTCACTTATCAGCAGGAGCGTTTTCAGTGTGGGAACCTGCTCAATAACCTGCACCACTTTTTCCCACATCTCTTCACTGAGATCTTGTCCAAGGCCGACCAGCACTTTGGCTTTAGTGGCATTCATAATCTCGACAATATGATCCGGCTCCAGCAACGGATTAATGGGGCTGGCAATGCCTGCGGCCTGCCCCCCCCAGAGAGCAAAGTGGGTTTCCGGTAGGTTGGGTAGTAGCAGGGAGATAGTATCCGAAGGTTCAACGCCGAGGGAGTGGAGTAAATTAGCAGTTTGGTGAACCCGCTCTGATAATTGGGAAAAATTCACGGTCACGCTGTCTTCATCCGGGACAGCGGTAGGCAGGAATTCAATTGCAGTATCCTGCTGGTAGAGGCGGGCAGTTTGGCGGATGAGATCGAAGGTACTTTCCCAGGGATAACGTTGTGACAGCGGTATTTTTTCGTATGTCTGGATTTCTTCTAGAGACTGCAGCATAGGATTGGCGGAGGGCGTGGGCGTGATAGACATGGGATTTCTCTCACTATGGTTTTTATGGTTACGACCATAGCAAAAGTGAATCCAGCATTCCACTCTGCGGAATTAGGTGGTAATGTTTTCCTGTTTAGAAGTGACCGGCGCACTTTTGACAAAATAATGGCGGATAAAAACTCATAAAAATTAAAACTACGCCATCGCTGACTGCTTTGATTTCATGGTGCTGTCACATGGCTGAATTTCGCGACTAAATTGGATTGGTGATTCAAGGATCCGTCAAATATCCAGGATAAATACGCCCTAAATAGCGCTATTGAAACGATAAACTAACTGTACTTAGTACTCCTGAGGGCGGAGGAAAGGATCCATAGAAGTATGGTCATTGTATGTCTGTTCCGCTTGTATAAGGGAACTTCTGAAGTTGAGCGCGGGAGTACTTGCGTAAACAGGGTGAGAGAATTTAGCTGGAAAGGGCTAATAAAAACACCGATAAAAAAACAGGAGCAAGCGAATGAATATAGATTTTTCCTCCGAAGAGTTGGCTTTCCAGCAGGCAGTTCAGAAGTTCCTGCAAGAAAAGTTGCCTGCAGATATCCGCGAATGGACCCTGAAAGAAATTCCCCTCGGCAAGGAGGATTTTGTTCGCTGGCAAAAAATTCTGTATGAACAGGGGTGGGCTGCTACGAACTGGCCGGTTGAGCATGGTGGTACTGGTTGGACGCCAACGCAGAAATATATTTGGGCCAATGAGTGCGCCAACTTTGGCGCACCAGATGTGATTCCTTTTGGATTTAAAATGGTTGCGCCGGTAATTTTCACCTACGGCAGCGAAGAACAAAAACAACGGTTTCTTCCCGATATTTTGGAGAGTAATGTCTGGTGGTGCCAGGGGTATTCAGAACCAAATGCAGGTTCCGATTTGGCCTCATTAAAAACCACCGCAGTGCGTGATGGTGATGAATATATCGTCAATGGCACCAAAACCTGGACTACTCTGGGACAATATGCCGACTGGATTTTCTGTTTGGTACGCACCGGTGGAACTGAGGTTAAGAACCAGGCAGCTATTAGCTTCTTATTGATCGAAATGAATCATCCCGGAATTACTGTATCGCCAATAATGACGCTGGGCGGTCACCATGAGGTGAATGAAGTGCATTTTAATAATGTGCGGGTGCCGGTAGGAAATCGTATTGGCGAGGAAGGCCAGGGTTGGACTTATGCCAAAGTCCTGCTGACCCATGAACGCACAGGTATTGCCCGGGTCGCTTCGTCCAAAAAACGATTGAAAACCTTGAAAAAACTGGCAAGCGAGACTTGTGATGGAGATGCTAATTTGCTGGAAAATCCAGCTTTTTCACAAAAATTGGCAGAAGTCGAAATCGATCTTTTGGCTCTTGAATATACTGAACTGCGTGCACTTGCAGCGGTAAGTACTGGTCAGGCACCAGGACCGGAATCTTCAATCCTGAAAATAAAGGGGACAGAAATCGCCCAACAGCTTGATGAACTCTATATGGAAACCGCGGGCTACTACGGAATGCCATTCGTAAGTAATCAGTTTACGAGTGACTTTGATGGCGAGCGAGTGGGGCCCGGAGTTATTACCAGTAGTGTGCCCCGCTACATAAATAACCGCAAAGCATCAATTTATGGCGGTAGCAATGAAATCCAGAAAAATATTATTAGTAAATGGGTACTTGGCCTGTAAACGCGGCGTCTAATGAGGATTGGAGCGATGGATTTTTCCTATAGCGAAGAGCAGCAGATGCTGCAAAACAGTGTAAGTAAATTTATTCAGCAGGATTATGACTTTGACCGTCGTTGTAAGTTGGTTGCCAGCGATATTGGTTTCAGTCAGGAAAACTGGCAGTTGTTTGCCGAGTTGGGATGGCTAATGGTGCCTTTTAAAGCAGAGGATGGTGGTCTGGGTGGTTCCGCCATAGATTTGATGGTGGTGATGGAGGAATTTGGCCGCGGATTGGTGGTAGAACCCTTTTTGGCCAGTGTAGTGCTGAGTGGCAGCTTAATAGCGAATGGTGCCAGCGAGTCACAGAAGCGGGAGCTATTGGGGTTATTGATGGACGGCCAGTTACAGCTGGCCTTTGCTTTTGCGGAGCCGCAGAGTCGATACAACCTTGCTGATGTGGCGACCACTGCCGTCAGAGAAGGAGACAACTATATTCTGAATGGCCATAAAGCTGTCGTTCTCAATGGTGAGGGAGCGGATAAGCTATTAGTTGCAGTGCGCACCGGTGGCTCCCAGATCGACGGCAACGGTATAACCCTGTTGTTGGTTGAAGCCAATGTCGAAGGTGTTCATCGCCAGGGGTACACCACCGTGGATGGGCACCGCGCGGCTGAAGTGAAGTTCAGAAATGTGAAAGTCCCGGTGGCTAACCGGGTGGGAGAGGAGGGGACTGCCCTGCCAGTGATAGAGAGGGCAATGGATTGGGCCACATTGGCACTGTGTGCAGAAGCAGTCGGTGCTATGGATAAAATCTATAAAAAAACCATTGAATACACCAAGACCCGCGAGCAGTTTGGTGTGGCGATTGGCAAGTTCCAAGCGCTTCAGCACCGAATGGTGGATATGTTTACCGAATATGAGCAGGCTCGGTCCATCCTGTTGATGGCTGCACTACAGCTGGATAGCAACAAAGGCATGGCTCCCAAAGCTGTTTCTGCTGCGAAAAGCCGCACCGGTAAAGCGGCGCGGCTAATTGGGCAGGAAGCCATACAGTTGCATGGTGGAATAGGCGTTACCGAGGAGCTGGATGTAAGCCACTATTTCAAGCGCTTAACGACAATTCAGTACTTGTTTGGCAGTAGTGATTTTCACACCTTACGGTTTGCCGGGCATTAATTTTTACATTCACAGCCGGAGAGAGTTGGCTAATCTTCGGTTGTGAATTTTCGCCTGTATCTATTGGCTTGGATGAATTAAAAAGTCAATCTAGTAAATTAAAGAGCAGGTGGCCCTTAGTAACGAATTAGCATGGCGTTAATATTTCCGACCATGTTTTTCAACAAAGGGGCCACTTCTTTTTCCAGGAATTCAGGGTCGAGCCTATAGGCCGGCCCGCCGGCATTAAAGGTGTAGATATGCCCCTGGCTTAGCTGTAAAGGCACGGCGATACCATTGACATCGCGATTCCAGTCGCCAAAGGAACAACAGAATCCCCGTTTTTGGTAGTTTGCCACAGCCTCTTCAATGCCAGCCTTTACTTTAGGCCAGTGTTCGCCATTTACCTTCTCCAGATGTCCGTAAAAATATTCACGCTCCTCCTGAGGTAGTGCAGCCAGATAAGCTCGCCCTGAACCACTGGAGGCGATAGAAACCCGGTTGCCAATTTCATGGCGAAAGGCAGTAACATTAGCAGGTGCACAAAATTCGACGAAAATCATATCGAGTCGGTCGCGATCGGATAACCCCACTGCTGTGCCTGTGGAATTGGCCAAGTCCTGCATTAAGGGCTTGGCAACCTGGCGGATGGCAAGGTTGGAGACAAATGCATAGCCCAGCGCCAGTACACCGCTGCCCAGTTGATACTTTTCCAGACGGTCAGAGTAAGTCAAATAACCCAATTTTGTGAGCGTGTAGGTCAGCCGCGAGACACTGGAGCGGGGTAGCCCAGTACGTTGGGCAATTTCCAGGTTGCCAAGAAAACCATCGCCTGGTTGAAAAGCTCGGAGTACATCCAGGCCGCGAGCAAGGGCTTCAATAAATTTACGATCGGGTTCGGCATCTTTCTTTCTAGGAAGGTCACTCAACGAAACCATGGGCTCAAATCCTGCTTAGGTCTGAGAATTATACAATTCTTGTATGCTGGGCTGAAGTAAAATATATCTGGTTTTTACGGATAGTTTATTGAAGTACCAGCACAATGCCGCGCAATAGAGATTGACGACCAGTTGGTAAGCCAGCAGCTCTAAGTCGAAGTATCGGAAGCCTAAGCCCCAGGGCGACAAGGAGCACCCCACTCTATCTATACCAGTGTGAGTGCTAACGAACATGATTAAGATTTACTGAGGGGTTTGAACCTGTTTACGGGGTGATGGCTGGGGAACCTTCGCATCAATCTGATTAATAGAGTGGATTTACAAAATGTTTACTATGGTTTTACGGCAGAAATAACAGAAAAATACCCCAAGGCTTGGTAATTTTTTGGTTTGGTAAAGCCTGCTTCCTTAAGCAATCGATAAAGTTGTTCCTTTGAAAATAGCTGTGAGCCATGGTTCATAAAAAGATGAAAGCAAAACAGGATTGGCGTTATGCGGGTATCATCAAATAGCATATCGTGAATAAATATTTGTCCCCCGCTGGGTAGGAGGGCAAAGGCTTTGTTAACTAATGATTGGCAAGTGTCTGATTGCCAATCATGAAGTACGTTACTAAAGCAGATTCCGTCACAACCTCTTGGCCACTCACCTTTGAAAAAATCACCCTCAATCAGGTCAATTCTCTGATTTTTATCGAACTTTTTTATATAGATTTTTGCAGTATTGCATACTGGCGCCAGATCAAATAATAGAGCCCTGCGTTCTGGATAATGATCCGTAAATGCTAGGGCAACGGTACCAGAACCACCACCTGCATCGAGTAAGGTTTGAGACTTATCAAATAATCCGAGAGAGACTGCTTCTACGGCAGAAGCAAACCCCTGTGAGTGCATTAGATGGGTAAAAGCGGCGGCTGAGTTATTATCCATATCATTGTTTTGCCACATGTCCGTTACCGAGCGTCCGGCGCATTCCAGTTCATATACGCGCTTTAAACTGGTTAATATTTTCTTGTCCAAATGATTAATGTCATAGATCAGAAAAGGGTCAAGTAGTACCTCGCCCCAATAGTAATTGCTATCCCTACCTAGATAACATTTTCCAAGTTCTGTATTTTTTAGTTTTTGCTTATCGAAGTGGATATAGCCTAAGTGGCTCAAAATCAGTAGGAAATAGCCTAACCCTTTGTCGCTAAGTTCCAGTTTTTGACTGAGCGCACTGACGGTATCATGCCCCTGATTTATCAACCCTGTAATATCAAGCTGCGCCGCAACCTTAAGGCAGGCAAAGTTATAGTTCCCCATTAGCCGGTCCCACATTGGGGAGTCTGATACAGCTGGGGGGGGGATGCGCCCTGAATTGTGGCTGTTACTCATTGGTGGTCACCCAGATAAATTGAGGTGTTTTATTGGTACGTGAAATACGCTTAAGGGCCTTAACTCTTTGGGATTTAAAGGAAAGTGGATACTGCTTAACTACCGCGGCCAAATTGTGGGCGCCATTTAATAGATGCTTACGTACTTTTTCTGCATCTGCGCGGCCAGTAAATTGTACAATGATTGAGTCCGCTGATTTTTGCGCGCTATCTTTTCTGCAGAGTAATATCTGAACTTCCTCTACGCCTTCGTTCTCATAGGTAAGCTGTAAGAGCCTACTAACACTCAATAGGGCGCTGCATAAACTGACTGAGTCGTCTGCTCTCCCCAAGAGCGCAAGAGCGTTGGGGCGGCCACAAGGGCAAGACGCCTGCTGGATCAGATCCCCTAAACGATAGCGTACTATGGGTACGGTCCAACCATCACCGATGCGGGTTAGCAGTGCGCCTTGATCATCGAGTTCGATAAGTTGATCTGTCAGTAAGTGGAATTTATTTAGATCACAATCCGGACAGTTGACCGCAATGCTGTGGGTTTCCACCGAACCATAATCACACCAAAAACCTGCGGAGGGGAAGGCCCTTTGAACCGTGCGCAGTGTTGTTTTTGTCCAGGTTTCTCCCATCCAAATGATGGTGTCGATGGGGAGAGTGTAGCCGGTTTGTTGTAGCCCCTGAGAAAAATCTGCCAAACCCGTTGGTGCCCCGGCCAATGCATTGATACCCGTGTCCTGTAACATTTTTGCCCAGTTGGTGATTTCACTGGGTGTGAAAGGGCCTGCAGGTATTACGATACTTTGACAGCGCTCAGCCAATGACTGGATAAAATAGTGAGCCCCCCAAAGACGCCCAGGATTGAATAGGTTAAGAAGTATGCTATGGGGGCAGGGCTGTCCCATATAAATCGGTGTAAAAACGAACAGAATAGACCTAGAAT
>NZ_JALBWM010000072.1 GCF_023895975.1 Microbulbifer okhotskensis | reverse complement strand
GAGAAATACATCAGCCTATAAACCGTTTAGCTGACACAGAGTTTTGAACACCCTCAGACAACATTAGGCACTGATGGCGATTACGAGCCTTAAGGAATTCACCCACAGCACTTCGCGAGCGCAGTACTTTTCTTCCTTCTTCCCTTGTAGTAGCTGCAAGCTTTCGCAATCATATGCGCCCGGCACCAAAGGCCGCTCACAACCTGGTGGGGAGACTGCAATAAAGACTTACTTCTCCCCTGAAGCCCACAAAGATATCAGCAGGGAAAGGTGTTAAAGGGCTGGGGATAAGCTGGGGGTTAAATTAGAAGTAGACGTGATTTGAGCGTACATGAAGGCGCACTGGCAACCTGAAACTAAAGCTTAGGGAATTGAGGGAGGTGGTGGGTCGTGCTGGATTCGAACCAGCGACCAATTGGTTAAAAGCCAACTGCTCTACCAACTGAGCTAACGACCCCCAGGCGGCTGGACAAACTAGAAAAAAGTCCAACCGGATGCTTTTGCCTTCGCGCAGAAGTGTAAAAACTTTGTGGGCTACCTTTGGTATCCCTTTCGAAAATGGTGGGTCGTGCTGGATTCGAACCAGCGACCAATTGGTTAAAAGCCAACTGCTCTACCAACTGAGCTAACGACCCTTTTCGATGCCTCGACTTGAGGAGCTGCGTATCTTACGGATCTATTTCGAAAAAACAATACCTAACTCGAAAAAAAATCTAACAAATTTAAGGGGTTAGGCATTTGCTCAAAAAATTGACGCCATCTGCCAATCAGGGCACATAGACCGTGGGGTCTTGCAGGCCGGCCTCGGCGAAACCGGCAGCTCTCAAGCGACAACTGTCACAGCGTCGACAAGCGGCGCCATCCGGCAACGCTTGATAGCAGGACACTGTTAAACTGTAGTCCACCCCTAGACGCGCCCCTTTGGTGACAATATCCGCCTTACTCATGTTCATCAATGGTGCCCGAATAGCCAATTTATTGCCTTCGACACCCGCTCTAGTGGCCAAGTTGGCCATCTTCTCATAGGCCTCAATATACTCAGGACGGCAATCCGGGTAACCGGAGTAGTCCACAGCATTCACACCGACAAAAATATCCTGAGCTCCCAGTACTTCCGCCCACCCCAGGGCAATAGATAGAAATACTGTATTCCTGGCCGGCACATAGGTGACCGGGATACCAGAGGTTTCCTCTTCGGGCACCTCAATGGCGTCGTCTGTCAGGGCAGAGCCACCGATCGAACGTAAGTCGAGCTTCACCACTTTATGCTCAACAGCACCTAAACCCTTCGCGACTTTTTGCGCGGCCAATAATTCGGCCTCGTGGCGCTGCCCATAATCAAAGCCCAAGGCATAACACTCGTAGCCATCAGCGTGGGCCATGGCCAATACCGTGGCCGAATCCAGGCCGCCAGATAGCAAGATTACTGCTTTCTTTGCTGTCATTTTTTCCTCATCGATTGATATGGGGCCGGGCGATTTACACACCCGGAATATCGCCCCACAACAGCTTGTGCATTTGCATCTGCATACGTACCGGCAGACCGTCCTCCAGTATCCACTCAGCCAATTGGCGCGGCTTCAGTTGCTCGTAACTGGGGGAGAAAAGCACTTCACCTACGCGCTCAGGAAGACGGTACTGATCCAGGGTAAATCGGGCCCAGTCGTAATCTGCCCGGTCGCAAATTACAAACTTGACCTGATCCTGCTGAGTCAGTATTTGCATATTCGCCATGTGGTTGCGATGCTGCTCACCGGATGCCGGGGTTTTCAGGTCAACAACTCTCGACACCCGCTCATCCACCTTATCCACAGGCATAGCGCCACTGGTCTCCAATGAAACCTGATAACCCGTATCGCACAGTGCTTCCATTAAAGGCAGGGAATTAGGCTGGGCCAGGGGCTCACCTCCGGTCACACAGACGTAGCGTGCTGGGTGGCTTTGTACCTGCAGCAATATCTGTTCCAGGGTCATGCGCTCACCGCCATGGAAGGCATACTCGGAGTCGCAATAGGTACAGCGAAGCGGGCAGCCAGTCAGGCGAACAAACACCGTTGGCAAGCCACTATCTCGCGCCTCTCCCTGTAGGGAGTAGAAAATTTCACTGATTCTGAGTGATTTTTTGGTAAGACTGCTCATACACACCCGACACAAAAACGCCCGAGTGGCTCATGCCATTCGGGCGCGGGATCATAGGCCTTTTTTGCTCAAAAAACCAGCGATGCTAAAGCGGCAAAAATAGCTGCCTGCTGTTAGAAGTTCTCCTGGAGATACTTCTTCGCCAGGTTCGATGCCCTGGCATCGCTGGCAGCCACCTGCTCAAGCAGGTTGCGGGCTTTTTGCTGATCGCCCAGCTGGTGATAAACAGTGCCGAGCTTATAGCGTCCGTCCCAAACTTTACTGGAATTGGGGTAGCCGTCGAGAAGCGCTACAAACCATTCGCGCGCCTCCTCCAGATTGCCCTGCACCAGTGCAATTTCCCCCAACCAGTAATTAGCATTGGGGGCATATTGACCGTTGGGGTAATCTTCCAGCAGGCGCTTGAACTCTTCACTGGCGCCACCGTAATCGCCGTTACGCGCAAGACCAAAGCTGGCCTGATAGCGATCACGCTCGCTCTTGCCGTCTTTCGGGCCCTGAGGTTTGGGAGGCATCGGCGAGCCCCCTGGCGCAGAGGCCCCGCCCTCGGCAGTAGACGGTGGCTGAGCCGCTGGCTCTGTACCACTTATGCGCGCAATGCGCCGATCCAGATCCATATAATCTTCAGTGCGCTGCTGTTTGAGGCGCTTGATCTCATGGCGCAATTCCTCAACCGAGCCACGCAACTCCCGTACTTCCTGCTGTAAAACTTGCATCTGGTAGTAGGCTTCGGCCTGGGGGTTGCCCTGGGCGCGGGAGGGGGACACAGCGGCGCGGGCAAGCTGTGTTTGCGCACTGCTATCCGCTTTGTCGACGTAAGGAGACGCCGACGGGTCCTGACTGCTGGTAGACAGATCCACAATCGGGGCCTGGGAAAATACAGGCGATGCCGCAGCCATAACTGCTGCAGCGATCGCTAGTTTTCTAATCGTTAAAGCCATTGGCATCCATGTTTACGATTAGTTAATAACAACGCGACGGTTCATAGTGCGGGCAGATTCGTTAGAACCCATCTGAGCCGGACGCTCTTCACCGTAGCTGATTACTTCCAGATTAGCTGCATCTACGCCCTGGAGTACCAAGAAGTCGCGTACGGCATTGGCACGACGCTCACCCAGAGCCAGGTTGTACTCGCGAGTACCCAACTCATCAGCATGGCCTTCGAGGCGCACAGAACCGGTAGCAGCGCGCATACGGTCGGCGTGACGGATCAGCAGCTCACGTGTTTGGGGCTTCAGCAGGGACTGGTCGAAATCGAAGTAAACCACGTTTTCCAGAGGTACTGCGGGCTCAGTGGTCTCAAAATCGGTGGTCTCAACCGCTGTCTCAGTTACTGGTTCATCTACTTCAACCTGCCCATCGGTTTTGGTGTCATTGCTGCTACAACCAGCCATTACTGCTAATACACAGGCTAACCCAAGACCTGTTTTTACTGATTTCAACATAAGCTACTCCGCTTTATATATAGTGTTATCGAAAATCTTGAAAGATTTTTACTTGGTCTAATTAACACCCGACGCGTTAACGCGTCGGGCACCCCGCCTTATTCAAAGTATGGCGACCAGGCCGGTTCCCGGACATCCCCCCTCTGTGAGGGCAGGTTGTACTTCACCCCCGCATCCAGCGATACCGCAGCCAGAATGCCTTTATCACCGCGCTTGGTAGCGTACATCAACATGGCGCCATTTGGTGCGATACTAGGGGACTCGTCCAACGTGGTCTCTGTAAGGACACGCACTCTGCCCGAGTTGATGTCCATCGTAGCAATGGTAAACACCCCCCTATTGCGATGTACCATGACCAGTGTTTTTCCATCAGGAGAAACACGTGGCCGCGCATTGTAATCGCCATCGAAGGTTAAGCGGTCGACTTGACCAGAGGCAAGAGTCAATTGGTAAATTTGTGGTTTCCCTCCCCTATCAGAGGTGAAAACCAGGGATTTACCATCTGGCATCCAGTTCGGCTCGGTATCAATAGAGAAATGCCTTGTCATTCTTGTCAGCTTATTACTAACAAGATCCAGCACGTAGATCTCCGGGTTGCCGTCCTTGGAGAGCACCATTGCCAGTTTGGTTCCATCTGGAGACCAGGTCGGTGAGCTATTAATGCCTTTGAAGTTAGTTAGCTGCTTGCGTGCACCGGTGCGCAGATTTTCGCGGAAAATTGCCGGGCGGCCAGTCTCGAAGGAAACGTAAGCAAGCTCCTGACCGCTCGGTGACCACATGGGAGACATCACCGGAGCACTAAAACGGCGGATCTGCTTGGCTCGAGCACCGTCAATATCTGAGCGCATCAGCAAATAACTGGGCTTGCCACCGCGAGTCTCCTCCTGCACATACACCATCTCGGTGGAGAAAGCGCCGCGTATACCGGTAATCGCTTCAAAAATTTCATCGGCAGCGCGGTGGGCAATATCTCGCAATTGGGTCTGTCCGCCACGGACCTGCTTGGTAAACATCTTGTGTTGCCCAAAGACATTCACCAGATCGAACGTGAGCAGGTAGCCGGTGGACTGTGGCTCAATACGGCCAGTGACAATATATTCAGTGCCTAGGATACGCCAATCGCGAAACACTACACCTTCCGGGGTTTTGGGGAAAGACAGCATATCCTCCTTGGGCACCGGTGAAAAAAGCCCACTGCGGCGCAGGTCGGATGAGATAATCCCGGAGATATCCTCCGCCAGAACCCCGCCGCCAGACCAACCAAATGGAGAGACGGCGATCGGAGTGGGGTCATCAATACCACTGGTAATATCCACCACCAGCTGGGCACGAGCCCCGAGGCTCACCGAGGCGATTGCAATAATAACGACTGTCTTCAGTAAACTCTTGATCATTGGCGCAGATCTTCGACTTTAAAATTTAAAATGGTTGTGCGGACTTGCCGCTCGAATATCACTGGCTCTTCCCGGGCCAACTCGGCCACTTCGGGGAAGATTTCCACCTTCCTAATCGCAGTCAGTACCGAGCGATCCAGGGCGGTATTACCACTGCCCTCGACGATATTAGTTGCCACCACTCGGCCGGTGGGGACAAAGTTTATTTTCACCTTGGTAAGCATACCGTTTCTGGCACTGGGCGGGCGACTCCACACCGCCTCAATCTGCTGTTGGATCGCCTGCCCGACAGACATTACCGCCTGCTCGGCCTCATTCGCATCCAGCAGTTCATCTTCGTCCTGAAGTGCCTCATCAAAGGAGCTCTGACGCTCCTTGGCCAGCTTTTCTTTGAGCTCTTTTTCTTTGCGAACCTTCTCCTGCTGTTCTTTTTCGCGGCGGGACTTATCTTCCCGTGCCTTGCGATCCGCTTCAGCCTTGCTCTTCTTCTCTGCTTCCCGTTTTTTCTGCTCCAAGGCTGCGCGGCGCTTGCGTTCGACCTCGGCCTTACGCTTTTGCTCCGCTTCACGCTGAGCGCGCTGCTTTACCTTGTCGACTTTCTTGGGCAGTTTCTTCTTCGGGGTTGCCGCTTCAATTGTCACCAGTTTGGCCTGTACAAACTTCGGCATGGGTTTGCGCTCAGGCGAGTTACTGGCCTCCCAACCGTAAGTAATGGCAGTAATCAATGCCCCGTGCAGTGCCAGACTGACCACAATCGCCAATGCGTAAAAGCCTTTATTCACCAGCACCTACCCCTGAGGTGGCTCTGTCACCAGACCGACGCTGGGCGCTCCCGCCTGCTGCAGTTCAGTCATGGCATTGACGATCAGGCCGTAGCGGGCCTCAGTGTCACCCCATACCAAAACCGGTGTTCCCGGCTTTTGGCGCAATACCTTAGCCACCGTTTGTTTAATTTCTTCGAGCGGCTTGGCATCCTTTTCATCAGCACCCAGATTCAGGTAATAGGTGCCATCAGACCGCACAGAAATAATCAGTGGTTCTTCGTCAGAATCCTCCATCGGCGCCGATGGCGCATTCGGAAGGTCCACTTTGACCCCCTGCATCAACAATGGTGCCGTGACCATAAAAACAATCAGCAGCACCAGCATCACATCGATATAGGGCACCACATTGATCTCGGAGACCAGCTTTTTTTTGGTCCCCTTGCGAAACACACTCATAGGGCTCGCCTATTCACTACTCAGCCGGAATGCACTTTGCGGTGCAGGATTGAGGAAAACTCCTCAGCGAAAGTCTCATAGCTGGACAGCATCGACTCCGCTTTGGCGGAGTAGCGGTTGAAGGCCATTACCGCAGGAATAGCCGCAAACAGCCCCATGGCGGTGGCCACCAGTGCCTCACTGATACCGGGTGCAACCGTGGCAATCGTGGCCTGATGCATAGTCGCGAGACCGCGGAAGGAGTTCATAATCCCCCAAACGGTACCAAACAGGCCAATATAGGGGCTGACTGAACCCACGGTGGCCAGGAAGGGAAGATTCATCTCCACCTTCTCCTGCTCCCGCGACATGGCCACGCGCATGGCTCGTTCGGTTCCTTCCATCACCGCTTCCGGGCCACTACTGCCCTGCTGACGCAGGCGGGTAAACTCGGTGAAGCCCGCGCGGAACAGGGACTCGACACCATCGGTCTTGCCCTTCTCAGCGCGCTCGTTGCCCTCGCGAAACAGTTTGTTCAGGTCGGCACCGGACCAAAAGCGGCGCTCAAAATTATTCAGGGAGCGCTTGGCCTGGGACAAGTAGAGCCCACGCTGGACAATCATGACCCAGGACACCACCGAAGCCAGTAACAGCAACAGCATGACGAGCTGTACCAATAGGCTGGCGTTTTGGATTAGCCCCCAAAGAGAAAGTTGTTCACCGGCGTTCATCTTATTAAGTAACTGCCTTTAATGCTGAATAAATAGGTTCCGGCAGGGCACAGGGCCTGCGGCTGTCGTCAGCGACACAGGCAACTTTGACCACACCTTCGCAAATTAGCTCATCGCCGCGCCAGATTTTTTGTTCAAAAGTCACGGCGGCCCGCCCCAGTTTGCCAATCGCAGCGGTAGCGCGCAATGCATCATCCAGAAGCGCAGAGCGACGGTACTGAATCTGGGCGGAATGCACCACCAGTAATAGCCCCTGCTCTGGCATCGCCGGCTTATCATACCCGAGAGCGCGCAGCAGTTCTGTGCGCGCGCGCTCCATATACTTCAAATAATTCACGTAATAGACGATACCGCCCGCGTCGGTATCCTCGATATACACACGCACAGGAGTACTGAAGACTTCCTTCACCCCGTTTCCCCTTATTACTTGTTATCAGGCTTTGGCAAACCGAAGTGCTCGTAAGCCAGCCCCGTCACCACACGTCCCCGCGGTGTGCGGGCAATATAACCCTGCTGTATCAGGTAGGGCTCCAAAACATCCTCCAGGGTATCCCGCTCCTCACTGACCGCTGCAGCAAGACTGTCCACCCCCACCGGCCCGCCGTCAAATTTCTCGATCATGGCCAATAACACGCGGCGATCCAGCTGATCGAAGCCATGGGAATCCACATTGAGCATATTCAGGGCGGCATCGGCGACAGCTGAATCTACCGTGCCGTCCCCCTTCACTTCGGCATAGTCGCGCACACGTCGCAACAGGCGGTTGGCAATCCTCGGTGTGCCACGGGCACGGCGGGCTACTTCAAGCGCCCCCCCCTCATCCATCTCCACGCCCATCAAGCTGGAAGAGCGACGTACAATGCTGGTCAGATCTTTGACGTTATAGAATTCCAGACGCTGCACTATGCCAAAGCGATCCCGCAGAGGAGAAGTCAGCAGCCCCGCCCTGGTAGTAGCGCCCACCAGAGTAAACGGCGGCAAATCCAGTTTAATCGAGCGCGCTGCTGGGCCTTCGCCAATCATAATATCCAGCTGGTAATCCTCCATCGCCGGATACAGAACCTCCTCCACATGGGGGCTGAGGCGGTGGATTTCATCGATAAATAACACATCCCCAGGTTCGAGGTTGGTCATCAGCGCGGCCAAATCACCGGCTTTTTCAAGTACCGGGCCAGAAGTGGTTTTAATCGCCACGCCCATTTCCGCAGCGATAATATTGGCCAGAGTGGTTTTGCCCAGGCCCGGCGGGCCGAACACCAGGGTATGATCCAAGGCCTCTTTACGCAGCTGAGCAGCTTGAATAAAAATTTCCATTTGCTCGCGAACCACCGGCTGTCCGACATAGTCCGACAGGGTTTTAGGGCGCACAGCGCGATCGTACTGCTCTTCCTGGCCAGTAGACCCCGAGGGCTCCGGTGCCACCAATCGGTCGGCTTCGATCATTGCAACAACTCCAGAACACTCAGATTAAGCGGGGGCCATACCCTTGAGGGCGAGACGGATCAGGGTGGCACTGTCGGCATCCGGCTGTCCCTTGCTGGCTCGGGCCACCATTTTGCTGGCCTCGACGGGCTTGTAGCCCAGGGCTGCCAGGGCGCTCTCGGCCTCACCGGAATGGTCCACCTTAGGGGCAGCCGTCGCCATCAATGGGATATCATTGGCATCCCCAAAATCAGGCGTCAGCTTGTCGCGCAACTCTACAATCAGGCGCTCAGCGGTCTTTTTGCCCACACCCGGCACCTTGACCAATGCCGCGACATTATCCTCTGCCACACAGCGCGCCAGTGCTGGACCATCCAACCCCGACAAAATTGCCAGGGCCATTTTCGGCCCTACACCGCTGACCTTGATCAAGATGCGGAAAAGTGTGCGGTCGGCATCTCGAAGAAAACCGTATAGCTGCTGCGCTGTTTCAGAAACGGCTAAGTGGGTATGCAGCTGAACCGGCTGACCCAGAGCAGGCAATTCAAAAATAGTGGTCATCGGCGCGAGCACTTCATAGCCAACGCCCTGCACATCCACCAACAATAGCGGTGGCTGCACCACGGCCAGGGTGCCGCTCAATCTTCCAATCATGTGTTTTTCCAGGTTGTTATCTCTGTGCCCACAATCGGGCCAATTCAAATCTGCGGCTTACAAACTGAGGCGCCCCCGGCGAAAACGACTGCGCGCTCCACCGGCGGTCACTACCAGAGTCTGCTCGGTATGCATATGGCAGAGCGCTACCGCGAGTGCATCGGCGGCATCCTCTTGCGGTGATGCGGGCAGAGATAGCAGAGTTTTGACCATATGCTGCACCTGTAATTTATCTGCGCCGCCATTGCCCACTACCGCCTGCTTAACTTTGCGCGCCTCATACTCAGCCACTTCAAGACCACTATTGGTTCCAGCCACAATGGCAGCACCACGGGCCTGCCCCAGTTTTAGGGCGGACCCAGCACTCTTGGACATAAAGACGCTTTCAATCGCCATCTGTGCGGGCTGATATTGTTGGGCAATCTGGCTCACCGCATCAAAAATCAGCTTCAGGCGCTCCGGCAAAGGACCGGCGGGAATACGAATTACCCCGCTGGCCACATAGCGGGCTTTACCCCGCTCCACATCGATCATTCCATAGCCCGTTTTGCGCGAGCCGGGGTCAATACCCAGGATTCGGGTCAAAAGCTGCTCCCCAGATATCTGTATGTTTATATAGTGGTGGGAGTGTCCCAAGGCGAGCGGAAAGCGTCAAGTGAGGGGGAGCTGAAGAGCGGGAAAAGGCAAAAACGAAGGTGGGACAGGCCCACCTCGGAGAGGGCGGGTTTCAGTCCAGCGCTTCCATCACCTCTACAGGAATATCTGCATTGGTGTAAACATTCTGCACATCATCGAGATCTTCCAGCATCTCGATCAGGGCCAGTACTTTTTCAGCACTCTCTTTATCCATTGGGATTACGGTGGACGGTATCATGGCGATCTCGGCACTGTCCGGGGTAAAACCGGCTGCAACCAAAGCATCCTTCACCGTCAGGTAATCCTGAAACTCTGTGGTGACTTCAACACTACCGTCGTCATTGGATTCAATGTCTTCGGCACCGGCTTCGAGAGCCGCATCCATCAGCAAGTCTTCATCCACGCCGGTCTCATAAAACATCTGCCCCTTACGTGCGAACAAATAACCCACAGAGCCATCCGTACCCAAGTTGCCGCCGCGCTTGGTAAACGCATGGCGAATCTCGGCCACAGTGCGGTTGCGGTTGTCGGTGAGACACTCCACCAAAACCGCCACGCCACCCACGCCGTAACCTTCATAAACCACTGCTTCGTAGTTACTGTCATCGGCATTACCTGCGCCGCGAGCGATAGCCTTATCGATGGTGTCACGCTTCATATTAGCGCCCAGGGCCTTATCGATAGTCGCACGCAGAGTCGGGTTATCGTCAGGGTTTGCGCCCCCTTTGGCAGCGACAGTCAGCTCTCGAATGATCTTGGTAAAAATCTTACCCCGCTTGGCGTCCTGAGCGGCTTTGCGGTGTTTGATATTGGCCCATTTACTATGTCCGGCCATGTTCCATCTCTCTTCAGTCAGTGCGTAGGATGGGCCAAAGTGCGAAGCGAATTGCCCATCACTACGATTGGATGGGCTCGCTTCGCCCGCCCCATCGGGGAAAAATCAGCTAATTTTCTCTTCTTTTTGTCGCAGGCGGATACTCAATTCGCGCAACTGCTTGGTATCTACCGTGCCCGGAGCGTCTGTCATTACACAGGCGGCACTCTGGGTTTTGGGGAAGGCAATCACATCGCGGATAGAGCTGCTGCCAGTCATCAGCATTACCAGACGATCCAAACCAAAAGCCAGGCCGCCGTGGGGTGGAGCACCGTATTTGAGAGCGTCCAGCAGGAAGCCAAATTTCTCGCGTTGTTCTGCTTCTTCGATACCGAGGATACGGAATACCGCTTGCTGCATTGCCTGATCGTGAATACGCGCAGAACCGCCGCCCAGCTCAGTACCGTTTAGAACCATATCGTAGGCGCGGGACAGGGCCTCAAGCGGGTTTTTTTGCAGCTCTTCAGGGCTACACGAGGGTGCAGTGAACGGGTGGTGCAATGCGGTGAGACTGCCATCGTCATTTTCCTCAAACATCGGGAAAGCAACCACCCAGAGAGGGGCCCACTCGCAGGTGTACAGGTCCAGATCTTCACCCAACTTGCAGCGCAGCGCGCCCAGAGCTTCGGTGACGATTTTGGCTTTATCAGCACCGAAGAAAATCACATCCCCATCTTTCGCTTGCAGGCGGTCGAGAATTGCCGCGCGAACGTCCAGTGGCAGGTGCTTCACTATAGGGGATTGCAGGCCACCTTCCAGATCGGAGCGGTCATTGACCTTGATGTAAGCCAAGCCCCTAGCGCCATAGATACCGACAAATTTGCCGTAATCATCGAGCTGCTTTCGAGTCAATTTGCTACAACCACCGGGCACTTTAATTGCGGCCACCCGCCCGTTAGGATCATTGGCCGGGCCGGAGAACACTTTGAACTCAACCTCACTCACCAGATCCTTGATTTCCACCATTTCCAATGGAATACGCAGGTCCGGCTTGTCGGAACCGTAACGCAGCATTGCCTGATAGTGGGTCATGCGTGGGAATTCGCCCAGCTCAATCCCCTTCAGTTCCTTAAATAATTTGCGCACCATGCCTTCGGTGATCGCCATGATCTCCTCCTCGTCGAGGAAGGAGGTCTCAATATCAATCTGGGTAAATTCAGGCTGGCGATCGGCGCGCAGGTCCTCATCACGAAAACACTTGGCAATCTGGTAGTAGCGATCAAAACCGGACACCATCAACAGCTGTTTGAACAACTGTGGAGACTGCGGCAGGGCAAAGAATTTGCCCTCGTGGGTGCGGCTCGGCACCAGGTAATCACGGGCACCTTCCGGCGTGGCACGGGTCAGGATCGGCGTTTCGATATCGAGAAAACCGTGTTCATCCAGGTAATTACGAATCGCTGTGGTCAGCTTGGAACGGAAATACAGGTTGTTCTGCATTTCGTTGCGACGCAGGTCCAGGTAGCGATATTTGAGCCGGATATCCTCACCCACATCGGTGTGCTCATCCAACTGGAAAGGCACTGTCTCGGCGGTATTAAGGATTTCCAGGGCGGTGCCGTACACTTCAACTTCACCGGTCACCATATTCGGATTTACGGCTTCGGGGGCGCGAGCGCGTATACGGCCCGTTAGCTTGAGTACGTATTCGCTACGTACACGATCGGCCATCTCAAAATGCTCTGCCGCATCGGGGTCAAATACCACCTGAACAATACCCTCACGGTCGCGCAGGTCGATAAAAATCACACCGCCGTGATCGCGGCGGCGATCGACCCAGCCACAGAGGGTTACTACGCGGTCAATGTCCGCAGAACGAAGGACGCCACAGTAATCGCTGCGCATGGATAAAGATTCCCGTTATCAATAGGTGAAAAGATTAGTAAGAGAGTACACTGCGCGGACAGCTCAGCACAGCTTGCCTAGGCCGTCTTTGCCGCCGCTGTGCCGGACTGACCGCCCTTGGCCTTGCTGCTATTCGTCTTGCCGCTATTGGTTGACTCACCGCCTGCGAGATTTTTCTTGCTGCCCGTTTTAAAATCAGTCTCGTACCAGCCAGCGCCCTTCAGGCGAAACCCAGCCGCAGAGATTTTCTTGTGCAACTCGGCCTCATCACAGGCTGGACAGTCTTTGAGTGGGTCATCACTCATCCGCTGTAAAGCCTCCATTTCGTGGCCGCAGGCATTGCACTGGTATTCATAGATCGGCATTACTCAGTACCTGGTGCTTCAAAAAAAGGGGGGAAGAGTATACATGAGCCCTACAAAGGTAAGAAGCTGCGCCGACCTTTTCCCCCGACAATGCGCCCTTTAAAGGCGACCTAAAGCTAAAAAACATAAAAAAAGCACTGTTTTTCCAGTATTTCCCCGTGCGGCCGAACAAAAACTATATATACTTCCCCCATCACCCGCTGAGACACCCGTAACGGATGCAGCGCAGCGGGAGAAAACACACATTTTTACCGGATATATACCGAACAACAAAGAAGGAAGTAAGCCATGGCTGTCACCAAGAAAGCTGCTACCAAAAAGGCCCCAGCAAAGAAAGCTACAGCGGCCAAAGCTGCACCGGCCAAAGCTGCACCGGCCAAAAAAGTAAAGGCAATTAAGGAAAAGTACACCAAGACCCAGGTACTGAATCAAATTGCTGAGAACACCGAGCTGTCCCGCAAGCAGGTTCAATCTGTTCTGGACGAGCTGAACGATATCATCGAAGGCCACATCAAGAAGCGCGCAATTGGCGAGTTCACCCTGCCCGGCCTGATGAAAGTCACCACCGTGAAAAAGCCAGCGAAAAAAGCTCGCAAAGGCATCAACCCCTTCACAGGTGAAGAAACTACCTTTAAAGCCAAGCCAGCCAGCATTCAGGTAAAAGTTCGCCCGCTGAAGAAGCTGAAGGAAATGGCAGAGAATTAATATCTATCATTGATATTCTGCTGAAAACCCCGCTCTTGCGGGGTTTTTTATTTATCCACACCCTCTTCCGCTATTTACCAGCTATCCACATACTGAATCGGGTGCATTTGACCAGGCCCCACCCACTGCCCCGCAAGCTGGATTCAGTTAATGGGCTGAACAGGCAATATTTATTACTTGGCTAATAGCGTAAAATGCCCAGCTTACCCGTAATAGAATCCATATAATTCCTATGCGCGCATCTCGTTATCTCATTGCAACCCAAAAAGAAACTCCCAACGACGCCGTCGTTATCAGCCATCAGCTGATGCTGCGAGCGGGAATGATCCGGCGCCTGTCCTCAGGCCTCTACACATGGCTACCCACAGGGTTGCGGGTACTGCGCAAAGTCGAGCGTATTGTGCGCGAAGAAATGGACCGCGCCGGCGCCCTCGAAGTGCTGATGCCTGTGGTACAGCCGGCTGAGCTGTGGGAGGAGTCCGGCCGATGGCAACAATACGGCCCGGAGCTACTGCGTATCCAGGACCGCCACAACAATGATTTCTGCCTGGGACCAACCCACGAAGAAGTAATCACCGACCTGATCCGTAGCGAGATCAACAGCTACAAGCAGCTACCCGCCAGTTTCTACCAGGTGCAGACTAAATTCCGCGACGAAATTCGCCCCCGCTTTGGCGTTATGCGCGCGCGTGAATTCACCATGAAGGATGCCTACTCCTTCCATGTAAGCGAAGATTCCCTGCAGGAAACCTACGATATTATGCACGGCGCATACTGCCAAATCTTTGACCGCATTGGCCTGGACTATCGTCCGGTACTGGCAGATACCGGTTCTATTGGCGGTTCCAGCTCCCACGAATTCCACGTACTGGCACAGAGTGGCGAAGACGATATTGCCTTCTCTACAGAGTCGCGCTACGCCGCCAATGTGGAATTGGCTGAGGCTGTTTCCCCCTCCGGTGAACGCCCCGTGTCGAGCGTGGAAATGCAGGAAGCACATACGCCGGGCCAAAAGACCATCGCCGATGTCAGCGAGTTCCTAAAAAGTGATCCCGCCCAGTCTGTAAAAACCCTGATTGTCCTGGGTGAATGCGAGGAGGACGAAATCGCTCCGCTGATTGCCTTGGTACTGCGCGGCGACCATGAACTCAATGAATTAAAAGCGGAAAAACTGACCGGTATCGCCAGCCCTCTGCAGTTCGCATCAGAACAACGCATCGGCAATGAACTGAACTGCAATATCGGCTCCCTGGGTCCGGTTGGTATGAAGATTGAAACTATTGTGGATAGATCCGCTGCTCATCTGGCAGGCTTTATCTGTGGCGCCAACCGAGACGACTTCCATCTCACCGGCGTGAATTGGGGCCGCGATGTAGAATTCAGCCGTGTCGAGGATCTACGCAATGTGGTTGCCGGTGACATCAGCCCGGATGGCCAGGGTACCCTGGAGATCAAACGAGGAATCGAAGTCGGCCATATTTTCCAGCTGGGCGATAAGTACAGCCGCTCCATGAATGCCACAGTGCTGGATGAGAACGGTAAAGAGCGGGTTATGTCCATGGGCTGTTACGGTATTGGTGTATCCCGTATCGTCGCCGCTGCGGTTGAACAAAACCACGACGACTCCGGCATCATCTGGCCCGCCGCGATCGCCCCCTTCCAATTAGCAATCGTGCCGATCAATATGCACAAAAGCGATGTAGTGCGCGAAAAGTGTGAGCACCTGTACGAATCCCTGCGCAGCAAGGGTATCGATGTGCTGCTGATGGACGAAACCAAGGCCCGCCTGGGCGCGATGCTCGCCGATGTGGAGCTGATTGGTATTCCTCATCGCATTGTTATCGGCGACCGCGGCTTGGACAAAGGTGTGGTGGAATACAAGGGGCGCGGCGATAGCGAGAGCCAGGAGTTTGCTGTATCTCAGCTGGAGGAGATTCTGCTAGAAAAGTTTAAGTTGTAAGTACCCCTTCTATCCAGTCCGTGCCTGAGCGGGCTGGATACCCATTTCAAGTTAACTCCGATAAAAAGCATTTTTACCGGCGGCGTCACAAAAACACGCTGCCCATTTTGCCGGGGTTTTCGTAGAATCACGCCATGATAAAAAAATCTGCTACCACTTTACTGTTCTGCCTTACCTGCAGTGGTGCCTACGCCCAAAATAGTAATGCGGGGGTCGACCCTGAGTTGCGCCTCGCGCTGCAAGAGGCCATCACCCAGGCCGACAGTTTTGCAGACCGCTTCGATGCCGAAGTGTGGCTGATGTCAAAATCGCACCCCCTATCTCGTTATATCAAAGATCCCCAAAAGCGGATGCATGTTCTGAAAGCAGTTCATCGAGAGGCGACCCGTGCGGAGCTGCGTCCAGAAATAGTGCTGGCGGTGATTCAGATTGAAAGCGCCTTTAACCCCTATGCTGTTTCCCGTGTCGGTGCCCAAGGCATGATGCAGGTAATGCCGTTCTGGAAAAATGAAATCGGCCGGCCCGATGATAATTTAATCGATATGGACACCAATCTGCGTTACGGTTGCACCATCCTTAAGCACTACATCAAGAAAGCCAAAGGTAACCTTGCTAACGCTCTCGCTTATTACAACGGCAGCTACGGCCGCCACACTTATAGCAGTAAAGTCCTGGATGCCTGGGCTGAGCGCTGGAGATAAACGATGACCGCCGGCTACTTATTTTTTTCCGGCGGCGCCTGCGCCCTTCTTCTGCTGGCGGCAACCAAGGTGGCCATACATCACTACCGGTACACTGCCGGCCGCTGGCTACTGGCAATGCTACTGGGAATAATCTGCTACTTACTGTGGCCCACGCTGCCACAACTGAGCGGTTTTCCTGCACTTTTACTCAATTTGCCTATCACCCTGGTGCCCGCTGCCTTTTGGGTCTTTACCCACTTATTGTGTCGCGAAGAGGAGTCGTTCCCGACCTGGGGCTGGATTCCCATTGGCATCACTTTAATTATTGGCATAGTCGCCCATCACGCACCTTTGCCCTTGACGGCAGAACTACAATCTCCTCTATTTACTTTATCCCAGCTACTCAAACTCGGCTTGATTAGCCTAGGCCTACTCACACTACAGAGGCAATTCAACTCAGACTTAGTGGAAGAGCGTCGCCGCCTGCGCACAATTTTATTAATTGCCGTAGGCGCCTATATGCTGGTAGTCATCGCAGCGGAGTCTCTCTTTGCCTACCGCCCGGTACCCAGTAGCGTCCCCCTACTACACGCCCTGCTTGCCAGCCTGCTCGCGTTAATTGCGTCTCTTTGGCTATTCGCCCTTTCCCCCAGTGCCCTGGGGGAATCCCTGCCTAAGCCCAAGGCCTGCGCAGCCAAGAAAGAAGGCGTTCAACCGGCGCCCCCACCGCCATCGCTGGACCACCAACAACAGGGACAGCTGCAAAAGTTGCAGGAGCATATGCAAAATGGAGGCTATCGTCACACCGGGCTCACCATACGTGAACTCGCCGAACAGCTGGATATTCGCGAACATATATTGCGCGTACTGATCAATCGCCACCTGGGTTATCGCAATTTCAACGAATACCTAAACCAGTTCCGCATCGACGAAGCCAGTACCCGACTGGCAACCCCTGAGCAAGCCCACTTACCTGTACTCACCATTGCCCTGGATATCGGCTATCGCTCTCTCAGCCCCTTTAATGCAGCCTTTAAGCGCCGTCACAACCAGACGCCAACTGAATACCGACGAGAAAGACTGCCCGCCTGAATCCACTCCCAGAGAAAATCCGTCAGCATTTTTTCACTTTCCGCAAGCCTTGCCGGTAAAAGGCTCCCAGACTGGGGGCGCAGGGAAAAACTATTCCCTGCCGTGTTCCCGACTTTCCGGGGTCCAGATGAAACCGGCAAGTCTCCCCTAAATAGAAAAATAACGATGGTGAGAATATGGATTTCTTGGTCGACATATCCCAGGACGGAGCCAAACACTTCCAGATGAGTTTATTTCGCTATGTGCTCGCGGCCTCGGTGATGAGCATCTGTGCTGGCTGGCTGTTTCGAGCCTGGATGAACCAGCGGAGAATCCAACGACGCCGGGCCGAATGGAAAGATGTCCGAAGGGAGGTCGGCTATTCAATGCTAACCGTGTGTATTTTCACCCTAATCGGGGTTCTTACCACCCTATTGCACGACTTGGGGTTAACAAACTTCTACTGGCAGTGGAGCGACTACCCTCTCTGGTGGAACCTGGCCAGCCTACCAGTGGTAATTTTGATTCACGATGCCTATTTTTACTGGGTTCACAGGGGCATGCATCACCCCAAAGTATTTAAGCACTTCCATCGTTTACATCATCAGTCCCGAACCCCTACGCCCTGGACCGCCTACAGTTTTTCTGTGGGAGAGGCTATTTTGATGGGGGTATTTTCACCCTTGATTGCTCTGGCACTTCCGCTCAACCCGACCATTTGGTTGACCTTCTTATTTGTCAGTATTTTCCGCAATGCCATGCTGCACACCGGTTGCGAGTTTCATCCGCGCAGCTGGGTGGATGGCCCCATGGACAGACTGACAACCACTACTCACCACGACCTGCACCACCAGCGCTTTCAAGGCAATTACGGTTTTTACTTTACATGGTGGGACCGCTGGATGGGCACAGAATTTAAAGATTATAAACACGCCTTTCGTCAGGCAGTAGAGGGGCCGCTGTATGGGAAACTCAGCGGAGTAGCGATTCAGCGCGACAAAACGTTGGGCGAAAGTGAGAGCCCTAAAGCGACCGCTTAATTAACCACCGGGGGCTAAAAGCCCCCGGAAATTTAGTGTCCGTGCTGCAAGGGCAGCCAGCGGGACTCCCTGTAGCAATAGAGCCCCCAGAGCACTAACACGACCTCAACTGCAAAAAACAGGATATTACGCTGGTCAAAGCCACTGAGGATTAACATGCCGTACAATCGCCCGGCAGCAAAACCAATATACGATAGGGAAAGCGCCGCATAGGCAACCCTGCGGTGTGGGCGCATAGCCAGCGCCACCAAGAGCATAACCGCAATAGCCAGCATAAGACCGCCGTATGTTGCCGTAAACTCAGGTAGTGCAGATGGAGTGACAAAAGACAGGTTAATTGAAGCTGCAAGACTCTCAGGTTTAAACAGCGCCCAAAGACCGATGGAAGCAAAAACCAATAGGTTGAGGGTCAGATAGACCCGTCCCAAATATTTCAATCGCCTCTCCCCCTGTTAACAGTTGTCTATTGCCAGCCATTGGCAACCCGGCTAAAAAACGGGCAACTACCGACGTGGCATATGATTAGAGTATATATGAGTCACACCCCGCCATTCTCCCGAACAATTCACCAATTTGGTACAAATTGACGGATTTCCCAATTTCCTGCGACTGGCAAAGTCAGCGTCCCCTTCCATACTTAGAAACCCCGGCACAATACCAACCCATCAAAAAATAAGAGCAAGCGCTTTTGGACGCCACCTCTAGCAAAGTCAAAGCCCTTAAATTTCTCGCCAGCGAACCGCTCCTGTATTTCTTTGCAATCGGGCTAGGGTTATTTGCCCTGAGCGCTATACCCGGGGACGCCCCTGAGGAAATCGTAATTGGTGAGGGCCGTATCGAACACCTGCGTTCGGTATTTGAGCGGCGCTGGCAAAGACCCGCCTCCAGTATCGAAATGGAACAGTTAATCGAGAATTTCTTGCGCGAAGAAGTGCTCTATCGCGAAGCCCTTACTCTGGGACTGGATAGGAATGACAGCCTGATTCGCCGGCGACTGCGGATGAAAATGGAGTTGGCCGCTGGCAATTATGCCGATACCTTAGACCCAGGAGATGAAACACTGCAGAAATTTATGCAACACAATGTCGATATCTATAGGATACCTGCCCGCGTCACCTTCCAGCAGCACTTCTTTTATGCCGATTTACTGGCACCTGAACCACGAAATTACAGCGATGTCCTCAAGCGCCTGAATAACCGACAAAATACCACCCGGATCGGGGACAATACTGTCCTACCCGGAGTGATCACAGAAACCTCCGAGAAGCGTATCGACCTGCAATTTGGTCAGGGCTTTACCACACAACTGACTGGGCTCCCCCCCAAGCAATGGGCCGGCCCCATCCATTCCGCTTACGGCGATCACCTGATTCTGATCGAAGAAAGACTGCCGGCCCGCATGCCAAGTTTGGCAGAGATCCGTGACCAAGTATTGACGGACTGGCAGGCACTAGCTCAAAAGAAACTCTTACAACAACAGTACGAACAGTACCGGCAGCGCTATCATGTCCTGATATACAGAGAGGCCAACCAACCCACCCAGGTCGCCACACAGTGAAGCGCCTGCTCACCTCACTGTTGGGGCTACTCCTACTCACCCTGGTACCCGCACTTTGGGCGCACGAACTACGTCCCGCTTACCTACAAATTGTCCAGATCGACCAGCAAATTTACGAGGTTCTATGGCGCGTACCTGCACAGGGCAAACTGCGCCTCGCAATGGATGTGCGCTTCGATGACAGCGTCAACACAGTGAGCCATCCCTACGCCAGTATCAGCAACCGCTTTTACACTGAACGCTGGAAAATCCAACATTCCAACAATCTGCAAGCACTGACAATTCATATTGATGGCCTGCAAAGTACAATGACTGATGCATTGCTCCGCATCACTTGGACGGATGGGCGTGAGCATGTGGCGAGACTAACCCCAGACCAGCCAAACCTGCTCCTGGACAGCGATGCCCCCAGCCACCAAATTGGCTTAACTTACTTCACCCTGGGAGTGGAGCATATTCTGCTCGGTATTGACCACCTGCTATTTGTGCTGGTGTTAATACTGCTCAATCAGAGCCTTCGCCAACTCATTGGCACTATTACCGCATTCACTCTGGCTCACAGTATTACTCTCGCTGCAGCCGCGCTCGGCCACCTCCAACTGCCATCGGCCCCGATTGAGGCCGTAATCGCCCTCAGCATTCTGCTGGCTGCCTGTGAAGCTGTACGTCAAAGACGTGGCGCTACCAGCCTGACTATCCGCCATCCATGGCTAGCCGCTTTTGGCTTTGGGCTATTACACGGCCTCGGATTTGCCGGCGCACTGGCCGAAATCGGCCTCCCCCAGGGAGCGATTCCATCGGCCCTGCTGGCATTCAACTTGGGAGTAGAAATCGGACAGTTACTGTTTATCACCGTTGTGGGCCTGATATTTGGCTTGCTTATTCCCAGCCTCAAGTCATGGTGGCAGCGAACAAGTACCCGCCAAACAAAAGGGAAAAGCCATGACGATGCCCCGGCGCGGACTATGGAAATTCCAGCATCTATGGTCAGTGCTTATTTAGTGGGGGGACTAGCCAGTTACTGGCTAATAGAGCGAACCCTGCTAATGGTGCTCCCATAGGCAAGGTTCTTTACGGTACCCGCCCAGACTGGACAGGTACCGCTTGGACCGGTCTTAATCCTGGAACAGGAGTTCCAGGGGGTAGCCGGTAAAAGGCTTGGTTTTTTCGATCACCAAGTGGGAAGTCATACGTGATATCGCCGCTTCCTCATTGGCCAGTAACTGTTCTGAGACACGATTAAAATCCGCAGCATCAGGACAGACAAAGTGCAGCATATAATCGAATTCACCCGACATCTTCACACAGGATACGATCTGTGGAATATCGCTGATGATACGCCGGAAGTTATCACTGGTGCGGGCATCCTGCCGCTTAAGCGCAACGTTCACGTAAAACTCAGCGTGACGCACTTTATCCAGATTTATCTCAGCGAAGAACTCTCGGATGTAGCGCTCGCTGGTCAGGCGCTTTACCCGGGCCAGACAGGCACTTTCCGATAATCCAATCTTTTCACTCAAATTCAGGTTGCTTGTACGCGCGTTCGATTGCAGAGCCTGCAAAATACGCAAATTATGCCGGTCAATTTTCACAGAGCTGATTTCTTTTGAATCTGAAAGGGGGCAAGGATAGCGGTATTCGCCGATGGCATAAACATTCCAGCCATCGACGCGGGGAACTTGTTGTCGTCAAACAGCGGTATTTGCCGACAAGCAGAGTCCCACAAAAAGCTTAACCAACCTGGCGGTTACCACTGGTGACGAAGTGCTCGATACGATCTAGAGCCCGCGACAACTCAGCTTCATCGGCTGCCAGAGTCAGGCGGACATGGTTGATAGAGCTGCTGCCAAACGGCGCACCGGGCAATACAGATACTCGTTCAGCATCCAACAAAGCTTCAGCAAAAACTTGGCCCGAAGCTGAGACTTTAGACACATCCACCATCACAAACATACCAGCTTCCGGACTGTAACAACTCAGTCCGGAAATCTTGCCGATTCTTTCGACGATCAAATCCCGGCGTTTTTGATAAGCATCCCGCATTTGTTTAACAAAGTAACTATCAAACTCCAGGGCAAAAGCAGCGGCCTCCTGGATAAACTGGGGGCAACCAAAAATGGTCGCACCGGCAAAAGCCACCAATCGATCGATCAAGGGGCCTCGCGCTACCGCCCAACCCAAGCGCCAGCCGCTCATCGCATGGGATTTGGACAGGCCGTCGACCACCACAATGTTGTCCAGGGACTCCGCCGCAGTCCGCAGAGAGGTGTGCCGGTGGGCAAAGGTGATCATGGAGTAGACTTCATCGCACACCAACCAGATGTTGCGTTCGCGGCAGTATGCCGCCAATTCCCGCAACTGCTCAGGGGTTGCCATGGCGCCGGTGGGGTTTACAGGCGTATTGATCATGACAACGCGAGTCTGCTCGCTGATAGTGGCCTTGATAGCCTCAATATCAAAAGCAAAATCTGTCTCAGCAGGGCAAGTTACCCGCTTTACGGATAAACGCAAAGCATCGCAAATCGGCACATAACCGATATACATCGGCTCCGGGATGACAATCTCCTCTCCCGGATTCAATAGGCAGGCGAGCACCCCATAGATCGCATTTGTTCCACCGGGGAATACGACTACATCGTCTGGGTTACAGGGGTGGGGCGAGACTTTGCTCTCGATATCCGCGATTGCTCTGCGCAGCATGGGCTCACCCGCCGCCGGCGAATAATGAGTGCGACCAACCCCCAGACGGGCACGAGCAAAATCGAGTATGGGCTCTGGGGTGTCGAAATTGGGGTCACCGACACAGAGAAAGATTACATCCTCACCTTTATCGGCAAGCTCGTGAGCCCGATCACTCACAGCCCAAACATTGGCATCTTCACCATTCAGCGCCTCACTCTGCGAGCTGAACCTGGGGGTAAAATTTGTCACTTTTTTCACTATCTGGCAGCCATTTATAGGGGCTAAGGTAACAACCATCGGAGTAATTGGTGCCGCGATATGACCGTCAATTTCGCATTAGCGGGGATTTTTTCCTGGCATTCCCGCAGATAATGCGGAGACAAAGGATAAACAAGGGATTCACGACTAAAAATAAGCATTTGGTCCCAAAATTGGAGACAACTTAAAGAACCCAAATGGCAGGCGATTCGGCAATCGTACTCAAGTACGCCAGAACTAGTCATTGGCTCTGTAGGTCACTCCGCACTGCGGCAAATATTACCCTCCTCCATTAACACGGTAATTGAATACTCTTAACTCCAGGCTGGCAAAAAACCCAGTCCTACAGGTCAACACTTCGGACAGTTTCATGCAGCTATAGCCCCGTAGTCACTGTACCGTTCG
>NZ_JALBWM010000071.1 GCF_023895975.1 Microbulbifer okhotskensis | reverse complement strand
GTATCTGGCCGTGGTTCCTACCTATTTCGCCCCCTAAAACTGTCCGAAGTATTGAGGTCTGATACTTAAGAAAAATGATCGGCGGCAATCGCGAATGAGGTGGGAGTCCACCAGCCAACGATTTCCAGACAGTTGATTCACAACTGAGGTGTCAATGGCTAGTGTCACTAGCAAGCTCAAGGAATCATCGAGGAGTGTCGTAAGCAAGGGAAAAGGCCAACAAGGAGACTTCCAAATGTCATCGCATTGATTGAAAGAAAACTAAGGCGGCAGTGGAGTCCAGGGCAGATAACCGATAGGTAGATTCTACAATATGCGAACCAAGGAATAGTTAACGCATGGGTAGGTCAAGAATGGATCAGCACCGAAGAGCGTGTTCAAGCATTGGAAGAATAACTGCGGATTCCGGGGGATCGGCATTGTGATTGTCAACGGTCAGATGTAACGATTGACGAGCGCAAAAGTAAATTTTGGATTTCTCAGCAAGTAGAACGCAAGACGGCAGAGCTGCTAGCTCAGACTACCATTGGGCTTCTCAATTCTTGCGGAATTTAGTGCATAGCATAGCTGCTGACAATGGCAAAGAGCTTGTGCTGCCCGAGTAGATTAATACAGCCCTCGATATGGAAATCCATTTTACCGATTAGATGTGTATTCTGGGAAGTGGGATGAATTAAAATACCAATAGCTCACTGAGCAGGTCCGTTTCCCTCTTCACATACAATAATACTGGTTTTAATCTTTCAGATTATGTTGATATGGCATTATCTGTACAGTGATTAATGGCTACCCCAGGAAAACAGTGAATTTATGTGGCCCTTCGTCAGATCTTAGAAAACTATATTTACACCATAGCGGACTAAATATCGATGCACTTCAGAGTTGAATGTAGGGGTTAAAAAATATCAAATTTTCTGAAAGGGCCGACCGGATAAGGTCGGCCCCGTCCTATGTATTATTGGACAATAATAGCAACATTGAAATCGCCCACCTGGGTAGGCATTGCAGAATTACTATCGGTGGCTTGAGTCACAGTGATAGAGTTGAAGTTACCTATTTGGGAGGCTGTGGTGGTATTGAAGTCGCCGGGCTGGACGACGGTTAAGACGTTAGTAATACCATTTTGGTAGGCTTCTGAATAGTTGTCGAAGCCAGTCTGGGTAACTGTTGCAACATTGGTGGTACCCAGTTGCTCAGTGTAGGCCCAGTGGTCACCACCAAATTGCGAGTGAACCAGTGTCTGGGAAGTGCCACTTTGGAAACCCTCACTGTAGTTTCCGTCATCAGACTGAGTAGATGAAAAGGTATTGGATGTACCATCCTGGTAGGAAACGGCACTGCTGTTGGTCGCTAGAGTTTGAAGAACAGTTGCGGAGTTGAACATGCCTGCCTGGGTAACATTGATGGTGCTTTGGGAGCTGTTAACCTGGATGGCTGATGCAGAATCACTAGTTCCAAGTTGAGTAACAATCGCTGTATTGAATGAGCTGGCGGCCTGAGTAACTATTCCGAGATTGCTAGAACCCGACTGATTTATTACTGCGGTATCGAATGAACTGGATGACTGGGTAGCCGATGCATCTTGCGGACCGCCACTTTGGGTGATAGTGATCACACTGGTGTCCACAAAGCTCTGCGTGGTTGTTGCAAAGTGACCATCGTTGATTTGATTTATGGTTACAATCGCGGTAGTGGAATCATTTTGAAAAGACTGGGCATCGTTCATATCCCCAGTTTGAATCTGGGTGACTACACCTGAATCATTGTTGCTGGTTTGCTCGGCATAAACGGTATTTGTGTCCCCGGTCTGAATTTGATTGATGAGGTTATTGTTGACAGTAACGTCACTTTGGTCGGCAGTTGCCATATTACCAGCGCCATTCTGGGTGAGAATAGCGGTGTTGTTACCGGCCAGGGCGCCTGTGCTGGCGATCGCCAGAAGAATACTGGCGGCAATAGGTGTGTACTTGTTCATCTGTAACTCCATGGAGATGTCAAATATAGCTAGACAGTTTTTTACGTAAAAAAAGAAATCAGCACCATTTGATATTGGGAAATCTCAGCTCCAGATACTGTACTTCAGTGTCTGGAGTATGTGAGGAATCTGGGATGAAACCCGACTGCTTTTTAACCTTCACATTCCTTGTGAAAAATCTAGCAATATCATTTTTAACAGCATCTTGATGCTGTCTAGAGTTTTGTCGTCTTCAGGGATTGCTGCTATAGGACGGAAGTGTCGAAACCTTAGGAATAAAGTTCGTTTTTTTACCATTGGTCATCGTTGCCGCCAAAGACTTCGGTGGTTTGGCACAAAATAAAATAGATTCTTGCTATTGCTGACTTGATTGAGCTGCGGCAGTGAAAACCGCAAGGGCAGTGTTAAGTGATAGTAAAAATCAGCAGAAATATTTCTATATAGGTTTTATTCGTTAAGCGGGCGCGAGGGTGAGGGCCGTGAACCCATCGTGTCGCAAGAGGGCGTTAGAAGCTCGATGAAAATATGGACTGGCTTGCGTGTGCCAAGGCTGTAGCACCAGTATAATTATGCTGGTGCTACAGCGGTAGCTGTTCAGAAACCTCAATCATACTGACTGATATAAGTCGTTGTCGCAGTTCCAGTGACAGTGACAGAGGTATGCAGGCCATTACCACTTTGGATGATGTTCACCTTGTGAAAGCTGCCAATTTCTTCAACCTGGGCACTGTTTTGGATACCGATCTGGGAGATGCCCGCAGCATTGCCAATACCATACTGATCGATATCAATAAAATTTTCGTAGCCTACTTGAATTAAGGTTGAAAGATTGTGATCTCCAACTTGGCTGGATTGAGTAACATTGCCCTCCCCGGACTGAGTCACTGAAACCGTATTCCTGTTCCCATCCTGGTGCGAAGAAGTGTAGTTGTTATAACCTACCTGGCGCACATAGACGTTGTTGACACCGCCTTCTTGGTTTATCACGCTTAAATTGGAAACGGAATAGAGATTTGCCGCGCTTAATTCACTGGCGACGGCCAGTTCGCTGCTGGCATCGATATCAGAAGCAGTCCCGACAACCGGATTCAGGGTAAGGAATAAAATTAGACTGGCAGGAATATAGCTTCTGATTCTGTGGCACATCTCTGTAAAACCTTACAAATTTAGATCGTTTTGGAAGCTGTCCAGCGAAAGTACCTTACTTTACATAATGACAGTGCTGTCGTTCAGGTAGTACTGCAGTACGGGGTTGTCGATTTCAGCTGGATTATCGAGAGCCCAGGAATTGTGAATAATCCCCTCGCCGATTAAGTGAATCACTGCAGACTCCATTGCTGATAGCATAGCAAGCTGTGCGGGCTCGTTATAGGTAGTGCCCGCCTCCAATTCTAAAAGGCGCCGGAATTTTACGTAACGGAAGACATCGGCGCTAATTGCCTTGGAGTAAACTGTCTTAGAGGTTAAAACGGAGTGTAAAACACGTCCCGAACGAATATCAATTGCCCGTAAGTTAACGGTTACTTGATCCACACGATATTGCTCATTGGCCCCGATACCAAAGTAACGGGCACCCGCACCACCGGTTTGGATATTTTGGTCGTAGGCCACAATTCCGCCTTCTAACAAGACATTGGCGGCAACCAACGTGGGTAGTGGTGCATTATTATTGACGGGAATATCCGGTTTGGTAAGTCCCGCCCGAATGATTTTTCGCTCAGTTAGCAGGTTTTGTAAACCCTCCCGCTCCAGGGGAATAAACCAGCCGGACTCGTTGAGTACGTCCATCAGCATGGCGGCGGCACCCTGAGTGACCGCAGTGGAAAAGCTGCTGTTGGGTGAGGGTTTGTATTGACCTGTTTGGTCTCGGAAGCTGTATACCGCCACCAATATCTTGCCTTTGGGTTCTGGTAGGTTGATCAGATCCCGGTAGGTGTTTTTACGTGGGGTAAGCATCGCATCAGTTATGCCTGGACCGAATAGCGCATCGCCAACGCTTTTTACCGCTGAGCATCCACTAAGTGTCATTAGTGCCGCTACTATGGGCAAAGCAATCGCTTTTTTTATTGCATTACGCATTGCCAAAGTATCCTTTGAGAATTAGTCGTTTATTAGTTTGTCGGATTTAGCCCGCTTACAACTATTTCGCTTGTGTCTCCAGTACTGCGGTCGGTGATAAGTACGGTAAGGACACCATCGTTATCCACGATTTGTACGATAAAATCATCTGTAACCAATTCGCCACTATTGCCATCCCCGACGTCGGTCAGGAGTTGATTAAGCAGACGTGTTTCCAGTGAGTCACTAAATCTATCCAGTGCGCTGGGCTGCTCGTAAAGGCTGTCCGGTTTATCGGGGTCCTCGTGGGTATCCTGGGATTGTGCGTTTTGTAGTAAATAGGTGCCATTCAACGGATTACCACCAAAATTAGGATTTACAGGTTGATAGATCAGTTCAGTGGCATAGTTATGGTCATAGGAAATCGCTGCCAGAGAAAAAAAAACGGAATTAATCAGTAATTTATTTTTCATTAGAATTCGTCCTTACCTAGATCAAAATTGTCTGTAATGGAATTGCGAACACGCTGTTGCAGCACTTCCTGGTGGATATACTGCGCTGCCTCATCGGCCAAGCGATGAGTGTTATTAGTGCTTGGACTTATAAAGCGTCTGAAAACAATCTTGTCGTTATAGGTAACCCAGATAAGATTCCCCCAGCGTGCTGAGGGCCTCTCATAAATAGTTAAGTTGTAACTGGCATCTGGATAATTTAAGTTTCGGTACTCGCTCATGTAACGGACAAAGTCATGCCCCGTGCGAGTTATGGTTCGATCGATATTAAATCCGCTAATTTCATCTTCGAGTCTTCCTGAGTCGGTATCTGCTGGGGGGACAGTTGTGTCATCCTGGCCAAAGGCCAGGGATGTGCACAATGCCAACATCAACAGGGCTGGCCTCATATCCTCTCTTCCTGGAGGTTGAGCTTGGCCCAATTACTGGCCTGAAGACGGTTTTTTACTCCAATTTTTCGGAAAATGTTGTACATGTGATTTTTCACAGTGTGCTCACTTAGGTGCAATTTAGTCGCGATAACACTGTTGGGTTCACCGGTCGTCAGTTGTCCGAGAATTTCCTGTTCCCGTCGGGTTAAAGGGAGGGAATTTTGTGGGCTGATATGTTGTCGCCCTTCGGTACTGTGAATCGCAGTGTTCAACTTGTGGATCAGATTTTCTTGGCTGGTGTTGCTATCGCAGAGCAGGTGAAAACCTTTTTGGCGTAGCTTTTCCGAAATATGAACGGGGAGATTTGCAGGAAGATTGATCAGCAATGCTTTCGCATGACTGATTTTCTTTAAATCTGATAGAAATTGTTTTGAATCTGAGCTTATACCAATTTGCCAGCAATCTATTACGATAGCTTGATAGTGTTGTAGACAGTTTTTTTGCTTCCCAATGCATGATTTTTCCCAGGGTATAGGGATTGCTTGCGAAAACAATGAAAACAATAGATCGCCTTGAAGGCCGGAATTGCTAAAAAAAAGAACCGGCATATACCTCGTACCTCTCCTTGATACAGATAGGTCGCTCTCAACATGAGAGTTGGACCTTCCATCGACTCCTGTCGTCTAGTTCCCAAAATAATCTCACGATATCTGCCATGACGTCGTGAGAGTCAGCGTAAAATCGATTCTGTCGTTTTAGGGGAAAACACTCACTCAGTAGGAATTTAGTTTGGAGTGTAGACCTAGGGCTGGTGGAAATTGGAAAAAATAGTGCCTTCTTTTATATTTGAGGTTTATGGCTTGATATATTTTTCTGTAGGAATTTTTGTGAAGAGGCGTTTGCTTTTTATCGTTCAGTTTTTTGCTTCTTTCACTATCGTATAATTTATTTTTCTGGCGTTTTGTGTTGTTTGAAGTAAGTGGTAGTGCTGCAATGGCAATTGTTTAATTTAATTGGCGGTGGTTGATACAGGTCGATGTCTGCGGGTCAATGTGATGATCTGGCTCTGAACGATTTTAAGTATGGCGTATAAACAATATCCCTCTGTATTTTCTGGTTGGCGTTTAGTTTGGCTATCAAAGTTTTTTCTTTTCGTGCCACTCTCAATTAATAGTGGTGCTAGGGGTTTTGATGACTGCATTCAGGTATTACCTTAGTAAATCGTTTTCTTATGTAATTGGTTGTTATTTTCTGGTTGGTAGAACTGGATGAGAAAATTGTCGTTGCCAGGATGTCGCTGAACTCCCGTATAAATTGTGAACTTATGGGCGAATGTCTTGCCGGCAACTGTTAGGATGGAAGCCAAATAGCCTGTTAGAGGAGGTAATAACATGACTCATTTAATACAAAGTTTACCGCTATGGCTCTGGGGTTTACTGGGGCTGGTAATTCTGTTTTTGGCCCGCGAACCAGCGCACCGTGCTGTTTATGCGTTGGCGCGACTGGGGCATCGAGGGCTGAGATTTATCGCGACTGGAATAGGCTCTGCAGAACAGCGCCTGGGAGAACGCAATAGAGAGGTACTTTTCGCCGAGGGGCGCGAAACTGCAGAGCGATATATCAAAAGAGAATTCGAGCGAGTTGAGCAAACGGTACAAAGTGATCTGGCACTTTATCCCACACTACATCGGCGGCTTTGTGAGCAACTGGGTCGTTTGGATGAGGACTATGTGCGCAGTGCGGAGATAGCACCGGTACCCTCAAACTGGGCCAGGGCAATTCGCGCTGTATCTGAAATTCCGGGTAAAGAAGACCCAGTGGTAGCCGATGTTCTGGATACTATTAATCAGTCGATGCGCAAGGCTGAATCCAAAGCCCTGGAGTCTTTTCGGGAGTCGACTCGCGAACGGCATCAATTACTTAAACGGATGCTGCCGAGTTGGCGGGCTATGCTTTCTACCTTGGGGCGCATCAATAAGAATGTGGAATCAGTTATTCAGCGCGCTAAAGCATTAGATGGGCATATGGAGCGTTATGAAGAGATATTGCAGGAGACCGATAAAAGTTTGCACTTATTGTCCTCTTCCTCCTTTAGTCGCTTTATGGCTGCCTCAGTCGTACTCTCTATTGGTCTTGCGGGTGCCCTGGTAAATTTCCAGTTACTCGCGCAACCTATGGCGGCAGTGTTGGGTAGTGATGCCTCCTTGGGTGGCTTCAGTCTCGCTGATATCTCCGCGACAGTGGTTATCTTTTTGCAGATCACTGTGGGGTTTGTGATTATGGAATGTCTGCAGGTTACCCGGATGTTTCCTGCGGTGGGAGCGCTGGCGGAGACGACTCGGCGGATACTACTTGGCGTGGCTCTGGTTCTATTGTTGATTCTGGCAGTGGTGGGCGCAAATCTTGCCTTTGCCAGGGAGTTGATCGTGCAACAACAGCTGCTTGGGTCTGAGCAGTTCTGGCCAATTCCATTGGCGCAAATGGGGTTGGGTTTTGTACTGCCCTTGATCCTGGCATTTGTGGCAATTCCGCTGGAGCAATTCATTGCTTCAGCACGTACGGTCAGCGGTATTAGCGTAGGGCTGTCTATGCGTGGGATCACACTGATACTGCGTTTTATGGCGATAGCTTCACTGCACCTGGGAGTTTTAATTAATCGTTTCTACGATATCGTTATTTTTCTTCCGCTCTGGCTTCAGGCAGTGTATTTGCGTCGCAAAGGGGAGGGCACAGCGACGGTGGAAGTTCCGGGCAAGGCAGAACAGCCAGACAAAAAATCAGCTGCGTCACAGGTTAACACAGTAGAGGCTGCGACACAGGAAGCTTGACTGGGAACGTTGGATGGTAAGTTAGTTGGGCCGCACAGTGGCTTGTCGATTGGCAATGGAATGAGCGACGTTAAACATGATTTGGTTGTTATTTTTTGTGGCCCTGTTGTTGTTTCTTTTCCTCTATGCTCGGTCCGCGCCGGCTAAGCCCTGCATACTATGGCCGTCCAGGGAGAGCGGCCCATTAGTGATAGCGCACGGCAATGACTGCGGCAATGGGCTTTACCCAGGTAACAGCGCAGTTTATCTGCAAAAGATGGTGGAACTAAAGGTTGATGCGATCGAGGTGGATCTGTGGCTCACCGCCGATGGCCACTTGGTATTAATCCATGATATAGCACTGGAAATGTTTTCCGATGGTAGCGGGCTGGTGGAGGATATGACCCTCAAGCAGTTACAGCGATGGAATATTGCCTATCACTGGAGTCGGGATGGAAAATACTATCCTTACAGAGACAAGCCGCTAAGAGTGGTTACTCTGGATGAGGCTTTGGTGATGGTGGGGGATATGCCGATGATATTGGAGATCAAGAGCCGCCAATATCGTGCCGCGCAGGTACTTGCTGAAGTGTTATCCCGCAATGAAAAGCAGGAGCAAGTCATTGTGTCTTCTTTTCATCAGGGGGTCATTAACGAGTTTCGCCGCCTTAGCCCCCGAGTGGCGACGGGCACACCAACTTGGGACGCTATATGGTTCTTTATCGCCCACTTATTTCGCGCTGAGCAGTTTTTATGCCCGAGCTACCGGGCTATGCAGCTGCCTATGGAGCAAAGAGGCATTCAGGTGGTGACTGAGAGTTTGGTGCAAGCGGCCAAGCGAAAAAATCTGCACCTATCGGTGTGGACTGTTAACAGCAGAGAGCACTTCAAACGGTATATTGATATGGGTGTGCACGGCATTATTACCGATAGGCCGGACTTATTAATGACCCTGCTGGCGAAGCCGCAGCAGATAGGACTCCGTAAAGCCGCTTGATCGAACGGGGTAAGAACTCAGGGTATTGAGACTTTCCAGAATAGAGACAATAACAACAGAGAGTTCTTTTATGAGAAAACTAGTGCGTTTTGCCGCTGTAGCGATTTCTTTGCTGACCGCCCCTATCGCCGCTGCGCAGGATCGATTTGCCGGTGTGGAAATCACCAGTGAACCGGTGTCTGGCAATGTGTATATGCTCAAAGGTGCCGGGGGCAATATTGCTGTACTGGTGGGGGAAGATGGCACCTTTATGGTGGATGATCAGTACGCACCATTAACTACAAAAATCCAGAAGGCGGTGGCGGGGCTGGCCCAGCAGCCTTTGCGCTTTGTGATTAATACTCACTGGCACGGCGATCACACGGGCGGTAACGAGAATTTGGGCAAGAGTGGCGCCCTGATAGTAGCGCATGAAAATGTCCGCAAGCGTGTGAGTACAGAACAGTTTATCGAGGCCTTTCAGCGCACAGTCGAGCCCTCACCCCCGGATGCCCTGCCGGTGATTACCTTTACTGATGCCACCACATTCTACTGGAATGGCGATCGAGTGAAGGTTCAGCATGTGGGCCCGGCACATACTGATGGCGACTCAATTGTGTATTTTGCTGAAGCTGATGTTATTCATATGGGGGATGTCTATTTTAACGGCAACTACCCCTTTATTGACCTCTCTTCCGGCGGTTCGGTAAACGGCATGATTACCGCAATGGATACCGCCTTGGCAATGGCGGGAGAAAATACCAAAATAATTCCTGGTCACGGTCCCCTGAGTCATCGTGCCGAGTTGCAACAGCAGCGCAATATATTGGCTGAGCTGAGAGATAAAGTGAAAGCGATGGTGGGTGAGGGTCAAACACGGCAAGAGGTGATTGATGCAAAGCCCACTGCGGAATTTGATGCGCAGTATGGTCAGGGATTTATGACGCCGGATATTTGGACCGGTATTGTTTACGATTCCCTGATGCGATCTCAGAAGAAGTCCTGATTTTGAATAAAAAAGGCGGTCCAGGGAAATCCTGGACCGCCTTTTTTAATGGGTCGGCAAGTGGTTTTATTCTGGGGCGGAGCTCGGGATTATGGACCCGCCAATTTCAGCGTGGCTATCTGGCGCTTCTTCACTATGTTCCTCTTGCACCCGGAACCAGGCGGCATAAAGTGCTGGCAGGAACAGCAGCGTCAATCCGGTAGCGACAATCAGCCCTCCCATAATGGCCACCGCCATAGGTCCGAAGAAGTCGCTGCGCGACAGCGGAATCATTGCCAGTACCGCAGTAAGTGCAGTCAATACAATGGGGCGGAAGCGCCTTACACTGGACTCGACAATGGCATCCCAGGGGCTGAGGCCCTGGCTGATATCCTGCTGGATCTGATCCACCAAAATCACGGAGTTGCGCATAATCATACCCGCCAGGGCAATGGTGCCGAGCATGGCGACAAAGCCGAACGGTTTGCCAAACAGCAGCAGGAACAGCGTAACTCCGATCAGGCCTAAAGGCGCGGTGAGAAATACCATGGTAGACAGGGACATGCTGCGAAGCTGCAGCATTAGCAGAGTAAAGACCACCAGTACGAACAGTGGCATACCAGCATTGACAGATTGTTGCCCGCGTGCGGATTCCTCAACAGTGCCGCCCACTTCCAGTAAATAGCCCGGTGGCAGTTTATCGCGGATGGATTGCAGTTGTGGCCACACCGCATTGACTACGGTCGCAGGTAGCTCATCTCCATAAATGTCTGCGCGCACGGTGACAGAAGGGAGGCGATCTCGGTGCCAAATAATGCCTTCCTCAAAGCCATATTCAAGGGTGGCGACCTGATTAAGGGGCACGCTGCGCCCGCTGTCGGTCTGGACTGCGAGATTACCCAGCTGACTGAGGGCATAGCGGTCATCCTCATTACCGCGTACTCGCACATCGATCAGTTCATTATCCTCGCGGTATTGACTCACGGTGATGCCGGTAAGAGAACTCTGCAGGGCCTGAGACAGGGTTGCGCTGTTCACGCCCATAGCGCGGGCGCGATCCTGGTCGATATTGAGATTGACGGATTTGCTCGGTTCTTCCCAGTCCAGATGTACATTGGCGACTTGCGGATTCTCCCGCAGGCGCTCGGCCACTTCACGGGCGAGGCCGCGCACCTCGCGGATGTGTTCGCCGGAGAGACGGAACTGAACCGGATACCCGACCGGAGGACCATTTTCAAGGCGGGATACACGGCTGCGCAGGGTGGGGAATTCCTCTGTCATCGTGTTGATCAGCCAACTGCGCACCTGCTCGCGCTCCTCCACACTGCGGGTCATGACCACAAATTGGGCAAAGCTGGCTGCAGGTAGCTGCTGGTCCAAAGGCAGGTAGAAACGCGGCGAACCAGTACCCACATAGGCCACATAATTTTCTACTTGGTCGTTCTGCGCCAAGAGGCGTTCCAGACGTTTGGCCTGATGCTCAGTGGACTTCAAGGAGGCGCCCTCTGCCAGCTTCAGGTCGACCATCAATTCGAGGCGCCCGGAGGAGGGGAAGAACTGCTGCGGTACCAGCTTGAACAGGGCGAGGGAGCCGATGAAAATTGCCAAGGTGGTTGCAATAACCGTTTTGCGATGGCGCAGGCACCAGGTAATAAAACGGCGAAAGTGCTGGTAAAACGGCTTTTGATAGGGATCGTGAACCTCTCCACCGTGACCGCGCCGCGCCAGATTGGGGAGTAGGTAGTGGCCCAGATAGGGCACAAAGACCACTGCGGTAATCCAGGAGACCACCAGCGATAAGGTGACTACCTGGAAAATGGAACGGGTGTATTCGCCGGTGCCAGATTGCGCGGTGGCGATGGGTAAAAATCCTGCGGCGGTAATCAGGGTGCCGGTGAGCATGGGGAAGGCGGTACTGGTCCAGGCGAAGCCGGCAGCTTTAAGCCGGCTGAGCCCCTGCTCCATTTTAATCGCCATCATTTCCACCGCGATAATCGCATCGTCGACCATCAGGCCCAGGGCGAGTACCAGCGCCCCCAGGGAAATTTTGTGCAGGCCGATATTGAAGTAGCTCATCAGCGCGAAGGTCATCGCCAATACCAGTGGAATGGACAGCGCCACAATCAGTCCGGGGCGGCTACCGAGGGAGAAAAAGCTCACCAGCAATACAATGCCCAGAGCTTCTGCCAATACCTGCAGGAATTCCCCCACACCGCGTTTTACCGCTGCGGGTTGGTCGGAGACTTTACGCAGTTCAATCCCAATCGGCAGGTCTTGCTGCAGTGTGGAAAAAGTCTCGTCGAGTGCCTTGCCCAGCTTGAGAATATCGCCGCCGGCTTTCATGGAAACGGCGAGGCCGATGGCATCTTCTCCCATGAAGCGCATGCGCGGCTGGGCCGGATCACTAAAGCCGCGGTGTACCTCGGCGATATCACCCAAACGCTGCGTGCGCCCGTCGGCGGTAATCGGGAACTGGCGGATTTCATTGACAGAGGTGAATTGGCCGCTGACGCGGATGCGTACCCGGTCACTGACAGTATCGACAAAGCCGCCATCGGTGACCTGGTTTTGCGCCTGCAGAGCGTTTTGCACGGCAGACAGGGGGATTCCCATGGAAGCGAGCTTGGTGTTGGAAATCTCCACCCAGATCTTTTCGTCCTGCAGGCCCAGGAGTTCAACTTTGCCCACATCTTTGACCCGCTGCAGTGCCAGTTGCAGGCGCTCGGCGTAATCTTTCATCAGCGCGTAGTCAAAACCGCTGCCGGTGAGCGCATAAATATTGCCGAAGGTGGTGCCAAACTCATCGTTGAAAAAGGGGCCCTGAATATCCGGTGGCAGTGTGTGGCGAATGTCGCCCACTTTTTTCCGCACTTCATACCAGAGGTCGGGGATATCCCGCGAATGCATATCGTCACGCGCAACGAAAAGCACCTGTGACTGGCCCGGGCGGGAGAAAGAGGAGATGCGTTGGTAATCGCCGGTTTCCAGGAGTTTCTTTTCCATCCGCTCGGTAATCTGGCGGGAAACATCCTCGGCACTGGCACCGGGCCAGACGGTATTGATCACCATCACTTTAAAAGTAAAGGGCGGGTCTTCACTCTGCCCCAGCTGTGTATAAGAGGCGGCACCCAGCAGAGCCAGGATGATCATGGCGTAAAGCACCAGCGGACGGTTTTTTAATGCCCACTCAGAAAGGTTAAAACCCATGGCAGTTTCTCTGTTTCAAGGGCGGGGCGTGTAAGTGCCGGCCGCGCTTTGGAAATTTTTATTAAGGCTTTGTTGGCAAGGGCCTTACACCGGGGGAAATGGTCATTCTCCCCCTACGCGGCATTCATTCCTGGTGAGCGAGGGATGGCTCTTGTTTGATCGGTCGGTTCATTCGATCGACGGGACGCACTTCCATACCTTCCTGCAGCAAGTGAGTGCCTGCGGCCACGATCCAGTCGTTGTGATTGAGTCCGGAATATACCGAGACAAACTCCTCGCCGTAGGGCCCCAGGCTAACGGGGGTCTTGTGTAGGGTTTTGTTTTCCCGGTTCAGCACCCACACAAAAGCGGCGCCGTCGTCGGCACTGACCGCCGACATGGGTACCTGCAGCACATTGGCCTTTTCGGCTCTGGGAGCAAACACTCGGGCACTCTGGCCAATCTCAGCACCGATCACATTGTTATCGAATGCGACCCGGGCCTCAAAGGTGCGAGATATCGGGTCGGCGGCGGGTGATAGTTCGCGGATATGCGCAGGGAAAGCGTTGCCTGGCTGTGACCACAATTCCAGGGTCAGCGGCTGGCCGACCTTGAAGTGGCCGATCGCTTGCTCCGGCAGGTCGATACGGACTTCCCGCTCGCCATCGGCGGCCAAGTCAAAAATTCCCTGTCCGGCGGCGACCACTTGGCCGGCCTCTGCCGTACGGCGGAAAATCACACCGCTCTCTGGTGCCTTAAGTACCGCGTAAGCCGCCTGGTTGCGGGTGACATCCAGCTGCGCCTGGGCCTGTTGCAGGCGGGCATCACTGGCTTCGTATTGGGTTTCTACGGTATCAAACTGGGAGAGGCTTACCAGCTGTCGTTCCAGCAGCTTGCGGTGACGTGCCAGCTCGCTACTGGCCAGCCGCTGATCGGCTTCGGCAGAGGTGAGGCGTGCACGGGCGGAGTCCAGTTGCAGTAGCAAATCTTCGGTATCCAGCTCCGCCAGAGGTTGGCCCTGCTCCACGCGGTCGCCAATATTGACTAGGCGACGATGGATTTTCCCGCTGATGCGGAAAGCTAACGCCGGTTCGAAGCGGGCGCGAATTTCTCCGGGGTAGACGTCTGCTTGGGCGCTGGCCGGAGTGGGACGCACCATAACCGCAGGGCGTGGTTTGGTTTCTTTTTCTTGGGATTCAGAGGGCGCGCAGGCACTCAAAAAGAGGCTGAGCGATAGCGCAGCAAAGACTAGCGATCGGTACATATTGGCTTCCTTCCTCGGCGCTGAGGCGGCAAGGCAGATCCGTGACTGGGTCAAGCATGGCCGAGGGCCATCAATGTTATACTGCCGAGTATAGTATGTTTAATGAACTACTGAGTCTAGTATATGGAGTGCTATGTCTGAGCAGACGCAGACGGCCGCCCCGCGCGGCCGCCCCAAGGACCCCGTTAAGCGCCAAGCTATCCTGGATGCGGCCAGGGAGCTGTTTTTAACCGGTGGTTTTGCCGCTACCAGTGTGGATGCCGTCGCGTCCGCCGCTGGAGTTTCCAAGCTGACGGTATACAGCCACTTCTCCGATAAGGAGAGGCTCTTCAGTGCGGCTATTGCCTCCCGTTGTGAAATGATGATGCCCCTGCCAATTTTTGCCCTGGAAGAAGGGGAGTCGGTAGAGGAGGTTCTCGAGCGTATTGGGGAAGCTTTTTTGGAAATGGTGGACAACGAGGATAGTGTGCGTTTGTTACGTCTTTTGTGTGCTCTGGCAGGTCAGGAATCGGAGATGGCACAGCTATTTTTCAATGCGGGTCCGCAGCGGATTTTGGGGGAGATAGAGCGACTCTTGCGTCGTGCCAATCAGTTACAACTGTTGCAGGTGAAAGATCCGACCGTGGCTGCTGAGGATTTCATTGGCCTGTTGCTCGGTTGCCATCACCTACAGGTACTGATCGGCTGCCGGCAGATGGCAACGAAAGATGAGCGCAATGAGCGGGTATCTAAAGCGGTAAAAACATTTATCTGCGCCCATCATTATTAGCCGGTGGTTGAAAAAGACGTTCGGTGGCTTTTTCAACTGAGTTAGCAGGTGTCGAAAATACGGTTTCAGCCCTCTGCCAGGGCTCTTTATGATTGATCGCGAACATCCTTGGCTGGCCCTGCCATATTGGGGCAGAGACTAATATCGTTGGCGACCTCAAGCCACTCCGGTTTGCTGCGGCTAAACACGTAGCGTTCCGGGTAGATAAATTCGGGATGGTCAAATGCGCCACCGGCAAGACCGCGATACCTCGGCAGAAATTCCAGGGTCCAGCTGAGGGCACTACCGCACTCGGGGCAGAACTGGCTTTTTATCCAGCGGCCTGCGTCGGAATTGAGTCGGTGGGTTTTTAGCTGGCCGCGGGTGAAGATTACCAGCTCCCAGTCGAAATAAACCGAGAGCCCCAACACACTGCCCGTCCGTTTTCGGCACCAATGGCATGAGCAAAGGCTCACACGGCGCGGGGAGCCGAGCGTACGAAAGCGCGCCTGCCCGCAAACACAGCCCCCTTTGTGAAAGTCGTGCATCAAATTTCCCCTGTGTGCCGCCCCTGTAAAAGAGTGGCACACCATTTTGGGGGTGAACTCAGGTTTTGATGCGATAGCCGGTGCGGAAAATCCACCAGACAGTCATCAGGCATAAAGCGAAAAACAGCAGGGTCATACTGATACTCAGGGTCAGGTTGACGTCTGCCACACCATAAAATGCCCAGCGGAATCCACTAATCAGGTAGACCACCGGGTTGAATAAGGTGATTTTTTGCCAGGCTTCCGGCAGCATGCTGATAGAGTAAAAAGCGCCGCCGAGGAAGGTGAGTGGCGTGATTATCATCAGCGGTATCACCTGCAGCTTTTGAAAGTCATCGGCCCAAATACCGATAATAAACCCGAACAAGCTGAAAGTGACAGCGGTCAGCGCGAGGAAAGTGAGCATCCATAGCGGGTGCAGAATTTCGTAGTCCACAAAGAAGCGTGCAGTAAGCAGTATCAGCAGCCCCAACACCATGGACTTGGTAGCCGCAGCGCCGACATAACCAGCCACTATTTCAAAGGGCGAAACCGGGGCGGATAGGACTTCATAAATAGTGCCAGAAAATTTCGGGAAGAAAATACCGAATGAAGCATTGGAGATACTCTCACTCAGCAGTGCCAGCATTACCAATCCCGGAATAATAAAGGCGCCGTAACTGACCCCGTCAATATCCCCCATACGCGAGCCGATTGCCGCGCCGAAGACAATAAAGTAGAGGGAGGTGGAGAGCACCGGGGAGGCGATGCTCTGCATCAGGGTGCGCCAGGTGCGGGACATTTCAAATTTGTAAATTGCGCCGATGCCATACCAGTTCATTCCTGTACCTCCTTACTGAGTTGCTCCTCGCGCTCAAGGCGAGCACCGTGAACCAAGTTGACAAAAATTTCCTCTAGAGAACTCTCTCGAGTGTGTAAATCACGGAATTCAATATTGGCGGCGTTGAGGCGGCGCAAAAATTCGGTGAGGCCGGTATCCTCACTTTTGATATCGAAGCGATAAACCAGCTGATAGCCGTCACTACTAAGGGTGAGGGGCAGGTCTGCCAGTATTTGCGGGATTTCCTGCAGGGGCTCGGGCAGTTGCAGGCTGAGTTCCTTTTCTCCCATTTTTTTCATCAGTACATGTTTTTCCTCAACCAGGACCAGCTCCCCACGGTTGATTACACCGACACGATCAGCCATTTCTTCGGCCTCTTCGATGTAGTGGGTGGTAAGGATTACGGTGACCCCAGAATCTCTCAGTCCACGCACCATCCGCCACATATCCTGGCGCAGTTCGACATCGACTCCGGCTGTGGGTTCGTCGAGGAACAATACATTGGGTTCGTGGGATAGAGCCTTGGCAATCATCAGGCGGCGCTTCATCCCTCCTGACAGGGTAATAATTTTATTGTCCTTTTTTTCCCACAGAGACAACTGCCGTAGAATTTTTTCCAAATAAGCAGGGTCGGGGGCTTTGCCAAATAAACCGCGGCTGAATCTCACAGCGGCCCAAACGGTCTCAAAGGCATCGGTGGCTATTTCCTGGGGTACCAGGCCAATTTCAGTGCGAGCTGTGCGATAGTCCCGCTGGATATTGTGACCATTCACTTTGACATCGCCGCAGCTGGGATTCACGATGCCACAGATGATACTAATCAAGGTTGTCTTGCCAGCCCCGTTGGGCCCGAGCAGGGCAAAGATTTCCCCCCGCTGAATTTCCAGGTCGATATTATTTAGGGCAGTAAAACCCTCAGCATAGGTTTTACTGAGGCCCTTGATGGAAATAATCGATTCCACTGTTTCTCCTTACCAAAATATTAAGACCGGTTTGGCGGCGTATTGCTAGGTGGATTTATATGCTACCGCAAAATCTGGTCAGTGATTGTTTCTATTTTTAAGAAGCTGTCCCATTACTCCGATCATGGCAGCGAACAATAGCACCATTGCTACGGACATAAATGCGCTGGAAAAGCCAAATTTTTGTATCCAGGGCTGGCTGATTAATGGCGAGATAAACTGCCCAATAAATATGCCCGCAGTGAGGATGCCTGCGGTCCGTCCGCGCCTTGATTCTGGGGCGGATTCCAGTCCGGTGGAGAAAATATGCGGTATGAGTGTACCCATTCCTAATCCATAGATGGAGGTGGCAATTATCACGCCCGCCAGGGTGTTCGAAATAGCTATCAGAGTGAAGCCTGCGGCCATAATGACAAAGCTGGCAATAAAAACGCCAAGAGTTCCCAGCAAGTTGCCTACTCGGCGGTACAGTAGTAATGAAGCGATGGCACCCATGACATTACTGGCGGCAATCGCTGTGGCGATAAGGCTGGGTGTGGATATGCCAAGATTTTTCAGATAGAACGGCAGTTGCGTGGGAATTATATAAAATGCCAGACTATTTAATGTGGCTGCTGCCAGTAGTACAGAAAAAGGCAGTTGATTACCGGGTTTTTCCGCTATGTGTACTCGCTGTTTTGCGTGGTGCGGTCGATGGGGCTCCCATAGAAATAACACCACTGTCGGAATGAGTAACAGGGCCATGGCATAAATGGCAAATGGTGCTCGCCAGTGTATATCCGCCAGGAGTCCCCCCAGAGTCAGGAAGACCACACCGCCGATACTGATAAAAGCACTTTGCTGGCTCATATGGTTCAGGCGCTGTTGGCGGTCGAAATAATCGCCTACTAATGCTGTAACGGAGGTCATGGTACCCGCCACGGCAACGCCCAAGAAAAGACGGCTGGCGAGGATTCCGATGAGATTTTCTTGGAGGAGGGCGAAAATACCGGATAACCCGTACAGTAGCAATGAGGCCAACAGTAAGCGCAGGCGGCCATAGCGATCTGACACTATGCCCGCGACTGGCGCGCAAAGCGCGATACTCAAAGCGGGTAGGGAGACCACCAGGCGGCTTAGTAATTCGCTGTTGGGAACATCTGAAAAGTGCAGTTGCAAGGCCGGTAGTGCCGGCGCGACGGTTGCACCGGACATAATAGTGAGGGCCGCCAAACACAATAGGGTGATCCGGGCATGGGTGGATACTCCCTCGCTAACGCCTCCGCGGAAACTAACGGGTAGGTTGGCTGTATAGCTCATGATTACTGGCCACCGGGGATATTGCTTTGAGGGCTTTTAATGTTGCTTGAGGACTCCTGTATCTCAACTGCGAATTTTGGGTTGAGGCTTGCAGCTGCCACCAATAGCAAAAACAGATTAGTGCCTGAGTTTGGTTGGCTGACTGGTTGCGCTAGTCCTCTTTCGTCGCGCTTATTCATCACTTCTCTCCCTTGGCTTGCATTAGATTACGCAGCAGTGTAAAACCTCAACCAATATTGAGGTCAATGATTGGCTGGCAGTTTTTATGGTGGGTGTACAAGTGGGCGGGAAAGAGTCGACGAAGGTAAGGCAACTGAAGCGTGAACTGACTGTTGGCGAGGTAGCTGAGCGCAGCGGAGTGGCGGTCAGTGCCCTACATTTCTATGAAAACAAGGGCCTGATTAAGAGTTGGCGTACGGCGGGGAACCAGCGGCGTTACTCAAGGGATGTCTTGCGCCGCGTTGCCATTATCAAGGTCGCGCAGAGTACGGGGATTCCCTTGTCAGAAATTCGTGAAGCATTGAGGGAACTTCCCAATGGGCGCACGCCCAATGCTAAGGATTGGTCATCCCTGTCATCGCACTGGCGTGAGGAGTTGGAACAACGTATCCAGCAGCTAACCAGATTGCGAGATTATCTCGAGGGTTGTATCGGCTGTGGCTGCTTGTCTATGGAAAAATGCCCGTTGCGAAATCCGGGTGACCAGGCCGCTGAACAGGGGGATGGCGCGTTGTATTTGGATGTGGGAGAAAAGGGCGACTAGTACTTTCACCTAGAGGGAACGACTACTTTCTGAATGTAGAGTCACGATTCTTTAGAATATCATGCCGCCCTGCCAACCAGCCTTGGTAAGCATCTTTTAGTAGGCCATTGAGAAGTCACATTTCCCGCGCTATCTGTTAAGAGCCGGGGATAGCACCTTTCGCTATTTGAGTGTTATTCATAAGCTTCCTCTTCAATCACTAGTGAATTGATAAATCTGTCAAAAGTATCGCAAATTAATTTTCTTTTTTTGGTGATATTATCTTCAAGAGTTAAGTCTTTATGCCAGCAATCCATTGGCAAGAAATATATTTGTCCAGTTGCGTTGAAGCACAGATAATTACCACCCCAGTCAATAGCAAAGGGAATTAAATCAGTTGGCAGATAACCATTGTTGATTCCTGTTTTATAAGTGGTCTCAAGTGTTTTTTCACCTGGGGGACTTCCATTTAAAGTTAAAAATACAGAAATCGTAATGGGTTCATATTCATCTGTTTCTGGAAAAGTGTCAGGAACGGGAGTGCCGCCATTATTTTCAAGGAAGAATTTTCTAACACTGTCAGGAAATATTATACCTAACCGTTTTTCCACATTGTGAATTTCTTCAATTGTTACCGTTGGCCCGGAATCGGTAAGGATTGCTAGTGACAAAATTCACCTTTGTATCTGTATAGCCATAGTCAACACCAGAATAGTAGAGATTGCAAATAGCCTGTAGCTCACCAGTGGGTCGTTAAGGGATGGTGCAGCTGCGCTACCAAGACTGAAAAAAATCCTCTATTGGTAAGAATAAATTTGGCATTAGCCTCGATTAAAATGAGTTGCAATAAGTGTTGTACCGAGTTCATGATTCCAGCTGCTGCAGTGAGTAGCTGGAGGCTGGAGGTTCTCCTAAATCAGAGGGCGAACTCGGGTAATCTATAGACAATAGAGGCGGCTCGTATCAAATCGACGGATTGCACGGTCACCAACCAAGCCTGCCTTTTATTGCTTAATCATAAATCCTGGGTTTCAGTTTGCGTCTCTTTTTTTCGACCCGTAGCTCACGAAAATAGTTTTTCATAGAATGCCAGGGTGCCTTGCCAGGAATCCTCGGCAGCCTCACGATTATATGCTAAGGGTAAGCCAAATTTCTCCCCTCGCTCAGTCGCACAGGGGTTGGTGAATCCATGTAACACTTCGGGATAGCTTACCAAGGTAAATTTGGCCCCGGCCTCCTGCATCTCCGTCACAAAATGGCCTACTTGATCGGGGGGAACCAGGGTGTCTGCACCACCGGTGTAAACTTGTATCTCAGCTTTGATCGTTTCCCTCTGCCCGGGCGTGGTTCTGGCCAGGGCCCCATGGAAGCTGACGGCGCCGCGCAGGTCTACTCCCAGGCGCGCCATGGTGAGCACGACTCCGCCGCCGAAACAGTACCCCTGAGCTGCAATTCGTTTTGAGTCCACCAGGGTGTGTTGTTGAAGCAATGAAAGCGCTGTGCGAAAACGAGCTTCCAGCGCCACCGGGTTTTTTAGGGCTTCATCCCTGAAGCTCTGTGCCTCCACAGGATCATCTGTTTGTTTACCCGCACCAAACATATCGACCGCAAAAGCCCGGTAGCCGCAATTTGCTAATTTTTCAGCTTGCTCGCGAATAAAGGCATTGTGGCCCCACCATTCATGTACCAGGAGAATACCGGGTCGCTTACCACTGATATTCTCATCCCATGCGAGGTAGCCACAAAAGGAATCCCCGTTAACGGTGTAATCAATAACTTCCGTTTCCATAGTGAGTCGCCTGACTGATAGAGAGAGTATTTTTGAGTAATCAGTAAGTTACTCTTACACCTCGCAAGCGTGGCACAAATCTCAGTGGTTGCCACTGGGGGGGCCCTTCAATTCAATAACATTACCTTCAGGGTCTGAGATGTAGATCGAGAGGCCGTTGCCATCAGCACCATAGCGGACTTCTGCAGGCGAATATTGCACCTTCTTTTCCGTTAGAAAGGCCTGGATAAGCTCCGGATCAAAGGGTTCTACACGGAAGCAAAAGTGGTCCAGGTTACGACCTTTAGCCCCTGGGGCTGCCCCACCTCTTTGGCCAATAGGCTTATCCACAGGCACCAAATCAATCAGGCAGCGGCCCGCACGCAGTTGGTACAGGCCAATATCATCCCGGTGCCGCTCAATGTCACAGCCGAGAATATCCTGGTAGAAATCGAGCATGGTTCCGAGGGATTTTACGCGTAATACAATATGGTCGATGTACTGGAGATTGATCATGGGCAATTTGTTTGAGGTTGATGTTAATGAAATTCCGATGCTGGACTGATCTAGAGCCTCTCTACTTGTTGAACGTTTGTTGTCAGGCAGAATTGTGTGCAAAAAGCTGGCTGTAAAGAAGGGAAATTGCGCATAAAATCAGTACCCCTCCCATAATACGGTTAAATATCCTGCGGTGGCCCTTAGTACCCAGTAATAGGCCTATTCGATCACCAGCTATAGCCCAGGCTGTCAGTGAAACATAGCAAACAAGAAAGTAGACCAAGATAAAGGTAAACAGAGTACTGTGATTTTCGGGGCTGATAAATAATGCCACTCCGGAAATGCAGGCGACCCAGGCTTTTGGGTTCAGCCACTGTAGAAGGAAACCCTGGAGGAATTGTGGTTTTTCCTGAGCGTTGATATCAACATTGGCAATAGAAGCGGTCGCGATCCGAAAGCCAATATAGGTAATATATATTGAGCCCATGATCGCGATAGACTGCAAAAACTGTGGATAAAGCCCCACAAACTGTTAGAGTCCAAAGCCAATCATGGAGAGTAATAGAGTAAAGCCCACCGTAGCACCAGATACAAAGGGCAGGGTGCGACTGAATCCATGGTTGACTCCAGAGGAAATAATAACCATGTTCACCGGTCCCGGGGTTATAGGCATGGCCAGTGAAAATCCAAACATGGCGAGAAATAGTGACACCCTTTGCTCCTGAGATTGCTTATCCGCTTGGAAACTCTAATGGATATGATGAGCAATGATTAGCTGTTAAAAATTAAAATATATTGTTTATAAAATTGTAACTATTCAGTACTAACCTCAAAAAATTTGAATTTGTCCAATAAAAGCCTAGGCCACTCCCCGTTAAGAAGTTGCGTTAATGCTTCTCCGGGGGCGACATCATTTTTCTGACAGGTCAACAGGTAAGAGCGAATAAGGCAGAAGGCTCTTGCGCCGTCTTCAGAGCGAAAGCAACCCGAGATTTTTTGTTGCACCTTAGTCATCCGAAGATCTCGTTCCCCCTGATTGTTGGTGAACGGTACATCAGGGCGCTCCATAAAACGAAGTACATCTTCTTCGTAGTCACGAAGCCGCTCCAGTAGATTACGAGATTTACTGCGCTTAAGTCGCCCTCGGCGAGGTGACGTTGTATCCGGTACTGGTGCCGGGCACTCGGTATCTCCGCGGCCGAGAATTTTGCGATAACGGATTCTCCAGCGCTTTACTTGCCCCTCCGGTAAGGCACCACCAGCAAGTTCAACAGCATCGCGCAACTCCAGTAGTAGCTTGTGCAGATTCCCAGCCCAACGCTGTCCATCTTCCTCGTGCGCATAGGTTAGTTCACGTAAGTGGTGGGCGTTGCACAACGCATGAGTGCAAACATAAGTGTAATAAGGCTTCCAATGATCATGCACCAGTGTGCCATTAAATTCGGGCAGCACACCCATCGCATTCATTGCTTCAGTCCCGCGCCTCGGCGATAGACCAAATAAAGTACAGTTCTGAGCCGATAGGACATGTATCCAGTGGCGTTTTCCATCCATGTTGAGGCTGGTTTCGTCAGCATGCACTAC
>NZ_JALBWM010000070.1 GCF_023895975.1 Microbulbifer okhotskensis | reverse complement strand
CAGTACAGTGACTATGGGGCTATAGCTGTATGAAACTGTCCGAAGTGTTGAAATACCTCTACTTTAATTTACTGAAATCAGGCTTCCTAATACAGACAACAAAGCTATAGCTAACAATTATCACCTGTAAATTAATCCAAATTTCGCTCACAGCGAACCTCCCACACTTCCATTTGGTGTAACCAAATATCATCAGCACTGCCTTTAATATACTCAACCACACCCATTCCACCTATTTGCGAGGAATAAGTTATTCGTACTTGCTTTCCGCCCATAAAAACCCACAGGTAACTGCTCTTTGCTAACGGTAAGCTCATCAACACTCATTAGTCTTCCTTGAGGCGTAATAAGGCTGTAGATACGCAGTCACGGAGAAGACTGCAATTCCCCAGGTTTCCCTAGTAAAAAATGGGGATGGATTTTCGCGCACTACCCAACTTCATTCCTTAAGTTAAATTGGATCGACTTGAGGCCAGTTGTCCAAGCCAACCAACCGATATTACCATGCCTCAGAAAACCTTCTATGTTATGTACCAAGCAGAGCATATACATTTATTTTTTAACCTTATTTCCCTTGGTAACGAAAGGCAATTCAATCCGATCACGATAACCACTTACGAGGTTTGCGATACCGGTAAAGTACGGAACGGTATCACACGACAATGCTTGCCGAGGACATTGTACTCACATTGCCATTAAATAGATCGGCTTGAGGTAATGCCTTTTGAACAGAAAACAAGATGATCTTCAACAGGATAGCTAGATCTTAGGCCAGTTGAAACCTCCACCATTTTGATATTTTTCACGGAAGACCGAGATGCCGATATGACTATCAATCAAGTGATGAAGAATAAATTTAATGACTCACCGATCAGTGATTATATGTTGTCTCAAAAACTAAACCCAAGGACTTGCCTCGGTACAAATTCCACATCGTTTGTACTAATTAACTATATAGAGTTGATTCTGGATTTGTGCCTGGACTCAAAACCAAACGATGTTGCTGGTACTGTAGCCTTTGGCATCGATCGGAGTCGATACCAAAGGCTACACAACAAAGAGCGGGGGTGTTGCTATGACAAATGATTAATCTGTTTTTAATGCTGGCCGGGTGGAATTTGCTCTATAGCAGCGTCTCTCCATTGAGTGAATAAGAATCAAACAATTTATCCCCGAATGCGTCGCACCCTAAATTTTCGCCCCTTCAGTTTTCCATTCTCAATCTTTTTAAGTGCCTGCGCTGCCACGTTTTGCTTGATCGCAACATAAGCAGTCAGGTCCAGGACAGTGATCTTGCCAACATCTTGCCCGTTGATCGGGTGATCGCCTCCGGTCAACGCACCCAGAATATCGCCTGGACGAACTTTCTGCTTCTTGCCGCCATCAATCTGCAAAGTAGCCATTGGCGCCCGAAACGGAGGCTCACTTAAAATATTGGCCGGTGGCGGTGTATCCGGATCGGACAGCGGATCTTGTGTCAGATTCATACGCAGAAGCTTATGACCTTCCTTCTCTGCAAAAAAGGAGTACGCGCAACCGCGCGCACCGGCTCGACCGGTCCGGCCTATGCGATGGGTATGCACTTCCGGGTCTTTGGCGATATGAAAGTTGATGACGACATCAAGCTTGTCGATATCCAGACCCCTTGCCGCCACATCGGTGGCCACCAGGATCGAGGCGCTGCCATTGGCGAAGCGAATTAGGGTTTCGTTACGCTGGCGCTGCTCCATATCGCCATGCAAAGCAAGCACATTGAATCCGGCCTGTTTCAGATCATCGGCCACGTCATCGGTTTCGCGCTTGGTGTTACAGAAAATCAAGGTATTAGTTGGTTTGTCATTGAGCAGAATGCGCCGGGCCATCTCCAGACGATCATCGAAGCTCTCTGTTTTGTAAAAGCGTTGTTCGATCACATCCTCACTGTGTGCGGACTCAATTCGTACCATCACCGGTTTTTGCATGACTCGAGCACTGAGTTGTCCGATTTCATCCGGGTAGGTTGCACTAAACAGTAACGATTGTCGCTCGGCTGGCACCTGTGCCAGGATGGTATCCATGACATCCTGAAACCCCATATCGAGCATCCGGTCGGCCTCATCAAAGACCAGCATATCGGCATGCTCAAGCGACAGCGTCCCCTTGCGCAGGTGCTCTTCGATACGCCCGGGTGTGCCAACAATAATGTGGGCCCCATGTGCCAAGGAGCCGATCTGCGGGCCGAACGGCATGCCGCCGCACAGCGTCAGAATTTTAATGTTGTGAATCGCTCGGGCCAGTCGGCGCAGTTCTTGTGCAACCTGATCGGCCAGTTCCCGCGTTGGACACAGAATCAGCGATTGAATTCGAAACTGGTCGACATTGAGCTTATGCAGCACCCCCAAGCCGAATGCCGCAGTTTTACCCGAGCCGGTTTTTGCCTGTGCGATGACGTCTTTCCCATCCAGTATAATCGGGAGTGTCTTGGCCTGGATCTCGGTCATGGCCGTGTAGTTCATAGACGCCAGGTTTTTCAGCAGGGCGGGCTTCAGTGGCAGGTCGGAAAAGGGTGCGGTCAAGGTGAGTCCTAGAGTCGTTGGATGTCAGATTCATGTATCACTCTATCATCCAGGGGCGCGATTTTCATCTTCTTAGGCTTAATCACTACTGCATTTTGCAGTCTGGACAATATAGGGTTGATTTCAGAAATTGGTATCTGACGGGCTGTTGGAATACCCGAGCATAGATGCTTGTTTCAAAAGGATACCATAAACATAAACTCTTGATACTCTATGATGATGCAGGGCCCCGCCATCAAAAGATAGCTTGATTCACGACAGCTCACCTGGGATTTTTTACTCCTAAGCAGCGCCCTTCACGCGCGGGCCCAGACTCGATTCAGCAGATTGTGAATAAAGCCATGAAGCTATATCAACTGAACGCTCATCAAAAACACAGCGACTGCAGATTCCGTACATGATTTGCAGTGAAAGACCGCTAGATGGTGCAAATAAATTACAACTTACTGCCTCGCTAGTTTTTAGGATTTCGGTAGGCGATCTCACGCGAAACCACTCTCTACTCAGAAAATAATGGTATCAACTACTGGAGTCTGAGGTTATTCCGCTCTTTAAGGAAATCACAGAGGTGACCCGTAAAAAAAACCTGCTTTGAAAGATGAATATTTCAGCATTGATGGCACCTTGAATTGAACGTGGGTTTTACGGATATTTTCCGATGGGAATGGTCAAAAGAGAAATAAAAACCAGATAAGTCACACCCGGAGGAACATGAATCCACGTCTATTAAGTATATGAATGATACCATTCTTCGGTCATTGACCCAGGGGCAAAAATGTGTCATTTGAGACATGCCACAGTGAAAAACCAGATGCTTAATCCTTAATGCAAGAGCAAGTCTGGTTGCAAGAGCAAGTCTGGTTGCAGGAGCCGCGGAGTGGGTGTATTGGTCTGATACTTTCAGACACTACCGAGCGCTGACTCTCTATGGCTGGTACTACAACATACTCCCCAAGGGCTTTCGGCGGCAGCGCGATTATGGCTTTCTACACAGCAATGCCAAACGATTATTACAGCTTGTACAACTGACTCTCAAAGTTGTCCTTGAGACGCTTAAGCCAAAAACCCGACCGTCAATGCGCTGCCCTAAGTGCAATGCCTCCATGCAGTTTGCTCAAGTCATTAGTCCGTCTGGACTTGACCACAACACTCTCAGGTTAAGGAGTAAGCTCTCGATAACATCAGGGACGCGGCTACTCGCGGCCTACCCTTATCTGTTAGTTACTTTTTTCTTGGGAATCGCCTTTTGTAGGCCATCCGTTAATAACACAGCAAAGGCACTGTAATGAGTTAACCCTGGCAATACTTTCGGTTGAACGTTTAACCCTTGATAATTTCGCGATTTTAACTGCTCGTCAAATTCCAGCATATGATCAACCATATCACCTTCTTCACTGCCAATGTACATGAATACATTTGCTTTCATAGCCTTATTCTTTTTTGCATAGTCAGCTTCTAAACGAAACATCACTTTATTGTCATACCAAAACGACGGACTACCTAATATGTAGTAATCGAATAACGCTGGATTGCTTATCAAGATGTTTGCCCCTAGCAAGCCACCATAGGAATGCCCTACAAATATTTTCTTATCCTGTCTGATACGATATGCTTTACTAATAAGAGGTAAAACCTCGTCAGAGATGAAACTTATGTACTGCCTTGCTTTACCTGAATGCTTCTGAGCCTCTTGGGAATGTCCCCTCTTCTCGTTTGGGGCAAATGTTGGTGTGTAATCTCTTGTACGGCTAATCAGAAGATTATGCCCCTTAGAATATGAAATTCCGACGATAATGACATCCTCAATATCTCTACCTGCCATAAGGTGCACAATACCACTCGCTACTGCAATCGAGTAACCTGTATCATTTAACACTGCTACTGGGTATTTTTTAGTACTTGCTGAATAACCTTTAGGTAAACGAACATATAGCTCATATTCTAATCCGCTTGTTTCGGATTTTATTTGTAAAGTATGAGTGTTTGGGATTGTAAATTCTGTAGCCTCCTTAGCCCATAACTGAACAGAGGAACAAACCAATACTGCAAATGCTAATCTAATGTAATTCAAGAACATCTTTGACCTTAATTGTGCGAGGATTAAATGCGGTTAACATTTATATAGTGGTCATCATGATCACTATATCTAATACAAATTTACGGCAACACGCCTTCTTCTTCCACTGAATCAATAAAGCAAAGCCATTTAGACTAAAGAACCAACTGGGAAAGCGGTCATTTTGGCCACCATCCCCTAATAGTGCGGCATACACAACCCTCTGTATTTACTTTTTTTGACCGCGATTCGCATTCTAATCAAAATAACGGTCACGACGACCGAAATCTTGGCTCAGTTCTGATCATGCTTTCTAGCAAACTGTACATTCGTACGTATTTTGTTGAATTCAAAGAGATAACTTCCCTATATCTATGCACCAATGTCTTTCTCAGTTTATGGGTCGACTGTTGATCTATTTGTGACGACGGGAGATTTGACTTTCAACCATGAGTAAACCGATAGCTATCGCGTTAATAACTTAATTTGCTTTAATCGGGGGGCTAGATAGCACTGAGGTAAATGGCTGGCGAATTAAATTGGCAATCAATCGATCAGTAGACATCAACGGTTTCAATCACAGCAGTATATTTGCGCATTTTGCCTGCGATAGATCATTTCTCGAACCCCTCGGAAATCCGTGGTTTTTGACCTTTTCTGACTGATAGCGGTGCTCTTTTTGATCTACAAAGCAGACCTCATTTCCATTACGTCTTTCTGATGCGGAATCCTGGCTAGATGGCTATCGCCATCAAACTTAGAGCCTTAGTAATCCTAGAAAACTTCAGAGTCTTATTTTTTGGGCGCTTCACTGCGCTGTTTCATCTCAAAGGTGTGAATACAGGAGCAGAGCTTAGATGGCAGCGCGCCCGAATTAGAAGAACGGATTAACAACACTCGCCAGCAACTGTCCTTAACTTAGGCACAGATATACTACCGGGTTACCCCAAGCGCTGCCGCTCTCCTTTGCAGCCACCCATCCATAGTGGTTTGCCCCCCACTCTGCTATTCTGCGCCCCCTATAAAGAAGCCCTTCAAAACAGGGGCTGGGCTTCCGCCCAGGCCCTCCGCGATTGTGCGCTTCAGGGACATTGGGTTTGCCGCTCGATATTTGAGCGAGCACTTCTTACTGATAAGCCCGCAAACAAACCTGCCTCCAACCTCAATCTGAGCCAGCCGCACCGCCTGCGGGGCTCTGGGGGTTTGCGAACACTTTTGTAACTTATTGATTTTCTTAGAGAAAAATGCCTAAAACCGCAAGTAAGACCAAGGCCGAAAAACCCGAGCACACTCCCATGATGCAGCAATTTTTACACATCAAGGCCCAGCATCCGCAGGAGCTGGTGTTCTACCGAATGGGAGATTTTTACGAGCTTTTCTTTGATGATGCCAAGAAGGCGTCCGAGCTATTGGATGTCACCCTCACCGCGCGGGGCAAGTCTGGGGGAGAGCCGATTCCAATGGCTGGCATCCCCTACCATGCGGCCGAGGGCTATTTGGCTCGCCTGATCAAAGCGGGAGTGTCTGTTGCCATCTGTGAGCAGATTGGCGATCCGGCTACCAGTAAGGGGCCCGTTGAGCGGCAGGTTGTACGCATTGTTACTCCCGGTACTGTCACCGATGAGGCTCTGCTTAACGACCGCCACGATAACCTGTTGGCGGCAATTTCCTATCTGGGCGATGTGTTCGGCCTGGCATTGCTGGATCTCGCTACCGGCCGTTTTGTAGTACAAGAGACAGATACCCTGGAAGCGTTGGCCGAGCAGGTTCAGCGCCACAACCCGGCTGAGCTGTTGGCACCGGAAGATCTTTCCCTACCCTTAGAAATTGAGCGCCGCGCCGGTGTGCGCCGCCGTGCACCCTGGGAATTCGAATTGGAAACCACGCTGCGTCTGCTCAACCAGCAGTTCGGTACCATGAACCTGGAGGCCTTCGGTTGCAGCAATATGCATGGTGCCATCGTGGCCGCCGGCTGCCTGCTGCAATATGCGCGGGATACCCAGCGCACTGATCTGCCTCATATTCGTGGATTAGTGACTGAGAGTGGCGATGAAACCGTGGCTTTGGACGGTGCCAGCCGCCGCAACCTAGAAATCGACCTGAATCTGAATGGCGGTGATGACAATACCCTGTTGTCGGTTTTCGATAGCTGTAAAACGGCAATGGGAAGCCGCCTGCTCCGCCGCTGGCTAAACAACCCACTGCGCCAACTCACCACACTGCGCAACCGCCAGGATGCCATCGCTGCACTGATTACAGACTACCATTTTGAGCCTTTGCGCAATGCTCTCAAGCCTGTGGGTGATATGGAGCGAATCCTGGGCCGCCTGGCGCTGCGCTCCGCGCGGCCCCGCGACTTGGCGCGCTTAGGCCAGTCCCTGGCACAATTCCCGGAGATCCAACAGCAATTGGCCGAGTCAGACGCCTCTCTGCTGAAAGCGCTGTGCAACCAAGTCGGAGAGTGGCCGGAGACCGTGGACCTATTGCAGAAGGCCATTGTTGAAAATCCACCCGTCGTCATGCGCGACGGCGGAGTTATCGCTCCCGGGTACGATGAAGAACTGGACGAGTTACAGGCTATCAGCGAAAACGCCGGGGATTATCTGGTGCAACTGGAGCTGCGAGAAAAGGAACGCACCGGTATTCCCACCTTAAAGGTGGGTTATAACCGGGTTCATGGCTACTTTATTGAAATCAGCCGCGGTCAGAGTGATAAGGCGCCGGCAGAGTATATCCGCCGGCAGACCTTGAAGAATGCTGAGCGTTTTATCACTCCAGAACTGAAAGAGTTTGAAGATAAAGCCCTCTCTGCGAAGAGCCGCGCGCTGGCGCGGGAGAAAGCGCTGTATGAAGCACTGATTAACCAACTGAACGAATCCCTACTAGAACTGCAAGCCGCTGCAGCGGGCATTTCCGAACTGGACGTACTGGCCTGCCTGGCAGAACGCGCCGACGATCTGCGCCTTTGCCGCCCAGAGCTGGGCACTGAGCCAGGCCTGAATATCAGCGGCGGACGCCACCCAGTAGTAGAGCAGGTGTTGGACGGCCCCTTTGTCGCCAACGATATCGAGCTGCGCGACGATCGCCGCATGTTGGTGATTACCGGCCCCAATATGGGTGGTAAATCTACCTATATGCGCCAGACAGCATTGATTGCCCTGCTCGCCCATTGCGGTAGCTATGTGCCTGCAGATAGCGCCCAGATCGGCCTGCTGGATCGTATCTTTACGCGTATCGGCAGCGCCGATGATCTGGCCGGTGGGCGCTCCACCTTTATGGTGGAGATGACCGAGACCGCCAATATCCTGCGCAATGCCAGCGAACACAGCCTGGTACTGATGGATGAGATCGGCCGCGGTACCAGCACTTATGACGGTCTTTCCCTGGCTTGGGCCTGTGCCCACTACTTAGCCGGGGAGGTTCGCGCCTTCACCTTGTTCGCGACCCATTATTTTGAGCTGACCGATCTACCCAAGCAGTGCCCCGAAGCCGCCAATATCCATTTGGATGCCACCGAGCACGGCGAGGGTATTGTCTTCCTGCACCGTATTCAGGAGGGGCCCGCCTCCAAGAGTTACGGCTTGCAGGTCGCCAAGCTGGCAGGTATTCCCGCCGATGTACTCACCGAGGCCCGCGCCCGCCTGGCCGCTCTGGAAGCTGGCGCGCAGTCCGTGGATGTACCCGGTTCCGTCACAACTTCCACTTCGATATCGGCTTCAGCGCCTACGTCAAAGCAGACACTAAGTACGCTCGCTGCCCCTGTGGACGCGACGCCAGCACTGCCTGGCTCTCCCCAACAAGTTGACCTGTTTGGCAGCCCCGGTCATCCCGCAGTAGATGCCCTGGAGGCGCTCAATCCGGATGATATGACGCCACGCCAGGCGCTGGAGGCGCTCTATTCTCTGCACAAGTTATTGAAGTAAAGGACTGGGCGGCATCTGTCGCCCAATACATCCTGTTATAAACAGTGAACTAAATCGACTGAAAAGCCACTACAATTCGCGCCAGTAATTGATAGAATCCGCGGCACAAAGAATTCAGTGGCACTATCGAGGGACAAACATGACATTCGTAATTGGGGAAAACTGCATTAAGTGCAAATACACGGACTGTGTAGAGGTTTGCCCGGTAGACTGTTTTTACGAAGGCCCCAACTTCCTGGTCATTCATCCGGACGAGTGTATTGACTGCGCCCTGTGTGAGCCGGAGTGCCCCGCCAATGCGATTTTCTCGGAAGATGAGGTACCAGACGATCAGCAGGAATATATCGAGCTGAACGCAGAGCTCTCCGAGGTCTGGCCCAATATCACCGAGAAAAAAGATCCTCTACCCGATGCCGAGGAGTGGGACGGTAAGAAGGGCAAGCTGGAGCAGCTGGAGCGCTAGCAACAAACTAAAAAAGCCGTCATCGACGGCTTTTTTTCTTTTCGCAGACAGGGTGGAATAATGAAAATAATAATTACTGTCGTTTGCACTTGGCTTTCAATTTTTCCGGTTTATACGCAGGCCACACAGGCAAGTGGAAAGCAGATCGCGCTGATCTTCGACGAGGGCCCGGTACCCGGCAAGACGGAGTCTTTACTGAAGCAACTAGAGTCTCTGCAGATTACCGCTACCTTTTTCCCCATCGGTCGGGAAATGGAAAAATTTCCCGACCAGACCCAGGCAATCATCGCCGCCGGACATCAGCTGGGAAATCACAGCTATTCCCATATGGATCTCGCCCAAATGTCGTTGAGTAGTGCCAAGGAAGAGATCAAGAAAACCTGCCGTTTATTACAACGCCACGGCTATATCGACAAGCCAATGTTCCTGCCACCTTTTGGAAGAATATCCGAAGAACTCGGCACTCTCTTACAAGACCAAAATTTCAAAATCGCCCACTGGGATTTAGACCCGAGTCAACATCTACAACAAGGTGACATTCAAGCCGCTGCCGACTACCTATCCAAAAATGCCAAACATGGTAGTGTGGTACTACTACACCCCATGTATGACCAGTATCATCAAGTTATTGAGGCTCTCCCGCTGATCAATGCACAACTCAAAGCGGCGGGGTTCCACTTTGTCACTCTGGAACAGCTAACTGCGGATTGAGTCCGTACCATTTGGAACTGAACGGAAAGGACCCTATTAATTAGCAGAATGGGTGCTGGCATCACTGCAGCTCCCTTCATCTAACAGGGAGCCACCATCATGCTGCGCTGGGCTGTCACTTTTCTGATCATTGCACTGATTGCAGCTTTCTTTGGTTTCAGCGGTATCGCCTCTACCGCCACAGAGATCGCCAAGGTTCTATTCTTTATCTTTATTGTGTTGTTTATCCTGGCACTGATATTTGGCAGACCCAGGCCACCAAAATAGTAGATTTCCTATTAATCTTCCCCTGTCGACCCCCGCGTCACTTTACGTGGGGTGCTCGCGTCGGGTCCAGACTCAACACTTCGGCCAAATGGTTAAAACCCAGTACCAACTCCATCACACCCAGCGCCTCTAAAATTTCATCATCGCCAGCACCCAATTTTCGCGATGCAGCTATCAGGTGCTGACGATGGTCATCTGGTGCGCTATTCGCATTGCGCGCCAAGTCGAACAGCGCATGTTCCTTTTCGGAAAAGTGCACATGCTTGGGGTCTGTACGGATACGCATGACTTCATCGGTTTCCACGCCAAGCATCTGTAGTGAGGTACTGTGGTGGTAGATACCATAATCACAGTGGTTATCGGCAGAGACTGCCAGGCCAATGGCCTCCTTCAGTTGCGCCGATAAACATCCGTGAATCATCACTGCTTTAAACTTGTACCAGTTTGCCTCAAGCAGGCCGGGATGCTGCGCATAGACCCGAAACAGGCTCGGAATACCGCCCAACTCATCCTCAATTTCGGCGAAGACCCTGGCCACCTCATCAGAGGCCGGGCTCTCTACCAGCGGGATACTGCTCATGATTCACCTACCTGTAGTCACAAGCGCTTGCCTGTGTGACATAAATTACTTCCTGGTACAGTAAAACACTGTATATAATCACAGCATGAAAAAGATCATTCACTGCGACTGCGATTGTTTCTATGCTTCGGTCGAAATGCGTGACGACCCCAACCTCCGTGGACGCCCCTTGGCCGTTGGCGGCAATAGCGATAGACGGGGGGTCATCTCTACCTGTAACTACGAAGCCCGCAGTTACGGCGTTCGTTCAGCGATGCCTACTGCCCAGGCCAAGAAACTTTGCCCTGATTTGATTGTAGTACCCGGCAACATGGCCAAATACCGGGAGGTGAGCAGTCAGATCCGGGAAATATTCCTCGATTACTGCGATGATATTGAGCCCCTCTCACTGGATGAGGCCTTCCTGGATGTTAGCGACAGCAGTCACTGCCATGGCAGTGCCACCCTAATAGCCGAGGAGATCCGTAAGCGAGTGCAAGAGAATCTGGGCATCACTATTTCTGCAGGGGTCGCACCTAATAAATTCCTCGCCAAGATCGCAAGCGACTGGCGCAAGCCGGATGGGCTGACAGTCATCACTCCCGAAGACGTGGATCAGTTCGTACTGCGCCTGCCCATTAATAAGATACACGGCGTCGGCCGTGTGACTGCAGAGAAAATGCACCGCCAGGGCATTCGCACCTGCGCGGACTTGAGGCGCTTTACTCAGATTGAACTCAGCACACAATTTGGTAAATTTGGCCGCCGCCTATACGAGCTTAGCCGCGGAATTGATGAGCGTCCGGTGAGTGGGGATGGAGCTCGCAAAAGTGTCAGTGTCGAGCGCACTTTTCGCGAAGACCTGTCCGATTTTGATGAGTGGCTCGAACAGCTGACAGAGCTTTATATACGCTTGCTGGAGCGCCTGGAAAAACTCGACGACCGCTACGAAGTGAATAGCGCCACTGTAAAGGTAAAGTACGCTGACTTCTCTACCAGTACTCACGAACGCAGCAGCCGTGCCGGGCGAATTTCTGAATTTCGCCGTTTGCTACAGGAATGTCGTGAAAAGCGCCCTGCGCCCATCCGCCTTCTAGGACTCGGACTCCGCCTCACTGACCTACGGGCGGGCCAGGGGCCTCTCCAATTACCACTACCATTGCCGGAACAAGCCACATTCTGACGCCATTTTTTCTTATTTGGCACATCAGTTTTTTCCGGAAATCTGGCGCTGGCCGTTACCTCAGCGCCTTTCCTCCAAACCACGGGCAACTATACTTCGCTGGCTCGAAGATTCGTATCTGTCGTGAAGTGACATCGGCTGACAGTAGAAGTATTAGCCAGAGAATAAATACGACGCAGAACCATACTACAATCTTCTTAATTGACGTCGCGTAAACCCAATCCTCGACCTGTGGTATGAGACGGGATAATCCGTATATGGAGGCCCAAAACATTGTCTCGCAAAGCATTACGCCACCTGTCTGACGAGGCGCTTTATAAACACTACAAGGACACGCGTAACCCCGCCGTATTCCGCCTGCTCTACTGTAGACACAAGGATTCCTTGTATCGTTACTCCATGCAAATGGCGCCATCTGCTGCCGCACCGTTACTGCAAAAACTCTGGCGCGGACTATTGAAAAATCCACCAGAACTACATGGGCGAATTCTCAAAAGCTGGCTTTTTATAACAATCAACAAGCTACTGAAACATGAATTTTCTTACACAGTAAAGGAAACTGCCGAGGGAGGCTCCCGGCAACACAGGGTGCTCAGCGCTATCCAAAAACTGCCGCCACAGTTACGCAACATTTTGCTACTACACATGGAGTGCAAATTACCCCTAGCAACCGTGGCAGATATAGAGCGCCTTTCTTTGAATACCTGCAGGGACATGTACCACAACGCCCGCTCCAAACTGAACGATGATATTTACGGTTCCGAGAGGAAACCCTGGCAAGTAGAAGTTATCGAAGAGTAACCGAGGTAATGAAATGAATAATTGGGAACATCAGTATTATAAAGAAGCCGAAGCATTGGCTTCCCCCCCACAACTTGATGATGAAGTCTTCAAGACTGCACAAACTTACAAGCCAAAAGCCAATCTCAATCACTTGGTATCCCGGGCTACGGTAAGCTGCAGTGTCGTCATTGCCATACTACTGCTGGTCCATCCCGCGCAGTACTTAGGCGCATTGACACACCAGGTAAGCGCCAGCGATCTAATGCACGAACCTGTATTGAGAGACTGGAAAGACACTGCTGCTCCGTCGATTCCCAAAGAGGACCCCTGGCTCAAGCTGCGCAACCAGATACATGAAGGTGAATATGTCGCTCTGTGTCACTACTGGCGGGCTGAACAGAAGTCAGTAGACAGTAACCCCTTACCGCAAGAACTGCGCAAGAGTGCCAAACGGCATTGCCGTATTTTACCGCACACAGCTTCTCGAAATTGATGACTCTCGTGATACCAGTAGCATCCGTATATAGCAGTAATGAAAAATAAAAACAATCAACTGGCAAAGGTATAAGCATTTACCGGAACTCAACCGTTCCTGGAGCTCACCCTGACATCAAGTACACAATCGAACAATCCTCAACAACGTCAAGCCCAATTAGACCACTATATAGTGGCAGGTATCTATGGTGCCGGCGGACCATCTGCTGGAGATAACCCGGCACTTAAGTCTATTATTAATCAGCTTGGCGGTAGCTTGTTCTCCCCAAACCAAAGATCGGCAACTTGCCACTACTTAATTGATGGCATTGTGCACGGCAAAGCTGCAATGTTATTTGGCTATAGCCGCGGGGGAAATAGCGCTATCAAAATAGCCAATCTACTCGGTCGCCAACAAATTCCTATTCTGCACTTGGTGACATTTGACGCCCACAGCCTAATAGATGGGAGGGTATTTCAGCTCAAGTATAACAATATAGAGAAGGCCCAAAATTTCTACCAAAAAAACCCCAGGACTGCGGGAAAATACGGCTGGTGGGGGAAAAACCCCTACTGGGGAGGACCGCTATTCTCACCTTTTATTGAAGTGCAACAATTTGATTTTACCGGATCCGATTATAAAAAAGGTATTCCCGTCTCACACCTGAATATTGTACGCAAAGCCCTGGCCTCCCTGTAAGGCAGAAGACGGGGGACTGAATCCGTTATGACTTAAACCCGAAAAGGAAAAGTTTTAGCAACGCGTTCACGGTCATCGGCATCTGATATCTGGATTTTAATGTACAGATTTAAAATGCCCCCCCCAAAGCACCTCCAATAGAGCATTTAAGTAATCTGTAAAAAAATCCACTCCGCGATCAAAGCGGGTTTTTTCTCCCCTTCAATCTCCATAGTTACCAATAGCTTGATTTGGTAGTGGGCCTCTTTTTTCTCCAGTATCTCCAATATTTCCCCCTGTACCCGCACTCGACTACCCGTTTTTACCGGGTGGATAAATCGTACTTTATCCAAGCCATAATTCACCCCCATATGAGCACCTTCAACGTGCATCTGAAGGGACTCAATAAAATAAGGCAGTAGGGACAGCGTCAAAAAACCATGTGCAATGGTGCCACCAAATGGCGTTTTTCTAGCAGCCTCGGGATCAACATGGATAAATTGCCTGTCCATCGTACACTCAGCAAAGCTATCAATTCTCTGCTGATCAATCTCAAACCAAGCAGTGGGTTCAGTTTCAAGGCCAATATATTGACTGAGATCACTTGGTATAATTTGCACAGGCATCGAATACTCCTTTTCGATTTCAAATTTCGGCTCAGGTATTAGTAGGCAGACAAACCGCCGTCAACCGCCAATGCCTGTCCCGTGATATAAGTCATTTTTGGCGAAATCAGCATTAGCATTGCTGCCACCACTTCCTCAGGTTTCCCCAGACGCTTCATCGGGCAACCTTGGGCTAGAAATGCCTGCAATTGCTCCGGGCTGGCATCAGCGGTTTCGATATCAGTAACCATTGGGGTCAGACAAAAGAATGGGCAGATTGCATTCACGCGAATATCGTACTTGGCATTCTCTATCGCGGCTGTTTTGGTCAAACCAATAACGCCGTGTTTTGCTGCTGCATAAGAGGCAATTTTAGGGGCACCCCCCAAACCTGCCATAGAAGAAACATTCAGTACAGCCCCGCCACGCTCTTTCATCAGCGGCAGCTGATGCTTAAGACCTAGAAATACACCCTTGAGGTTGACACTGTACTGAAAATCCATCATCGCTTCGTCTGTCTGCTTAAGAGACATCATCGGCGGCGCAATTCCAGCGTTGTTGACAGAAATATCCAGTTGACCAAATTCTACCTGAGCCAATTGTGCCAGTGCTGCGCAATCCGGCTCTTTAGAAACATCACAGCGCTGCGCACGTACAGAAATTCCCTGGCTGCCCAAATCATCGGCCAACTGCATCAGCCCACCTTCATTGACATCCCCTAGCACCAGCTTCGCGCCGCGCGCACCAAGTTCCAGAGCCAGCAGTTTGCCAAAGCCACTGGCGGCACCGGTAATCAGGGCAACATGTCCACTAAAATCCAGAATAGGATCACTCACAGTTAAATCCCTCCGCAAGAAGTTAATCCGCCATCCACAACCACACATTCCCCAGTCGTATAACTCGAGGCATCGGAAACCAAATAGAGCACTGTTCCGGCCATTTCTTCGGGTTCTGCATGGCGGTGCATGGGAATATGCCCTACAGCGGTTTTATAAATTTCTTCGTGAGAAAAAAGAGCTCCGGCAAATTTTGTTTTTGTCAGCCCCGGCAACAAAGCATTTACGCGAATGTTAAATTGAGCGCACTCTTTAGCGAAGGCTTTGGTCATATTGACTACAGCCGCTTTAGTAATTGAGTAGATACCCTGCCCGACACCCGGTTGTAATGCATTGACTGAAGCCGTATTGACAATGACACCACCGCCCTGCTCCCGCATTAATTTCCCCGCCTCAACGGACATAAAGAAGTATCCACGAATATTCACTTCAACAGTTTTTTCAAATGCCGCGAGATCGGTATCCAGAATATGCCCAAAATAGGGATTGGTCGCTGCATTGTTTACCAGAATATCCAAGCGCCCAAAACGCTCACGGATAGTAGCAATCAGTTTTTGAATATCTTCCATATTACCGATATGGCAAGGCAGTGCATCGGCTCTCCCACCGGCATCTACAATGGCATCTGCTACCGCTTGGCAACCCTCAACTTTCCTGCTGGATACCAAGACGTGGGCGCCTTGCTCGGCCAAGAGCTTGGCCGTCGCCTCACCAATCCCCCGGCTAGCGCCGGTAACCAGTACAATTTTTTCCGACAGATCAAAAATATTTTTTGCCATTTTTTATCCTTATAATTACTCAATATTCAATCAGGCAATGTATGATGCCGAGTCTCTTAAAAGACGCAACTGGGGCTGTCTTAAGGTCTTTCTCAATACCCTTTTGCGGCAATACCCAATGCAGCACTCGCCAAGGGCTCGACTAAGGTTCCAAGTTTTGCGGCATTTTTATTGGAGGCATTGCCATCTTCCGCACGCTTAGCTACGCCCTGAACGATCGCCGCCAAGCGAAAGAAGCTAAAGGCCAAATAGAACGGCCAGTTGTCAATACCCTTAATACCCATACGGTCACAGTACTTGCCAATGTACTGGCTCTCCGAAGGTATACCCAAGGCCTGAATATCAAGACCCAAAAGTCCGGACATTTTATCTTCGCCCGCCGGCATGCGCATTTGCATACATTGATAGGCAAGATCGGCAAAAGGATGGCCCAGTGTGGACAACTCCCAATCGAGCAGTGCAATCACTCTGGGTTCTTGGGGATGGAATATCATATTGTCCAGACGGTAGTCACCGTGAACCAAGGCTATGCGCCCATCATCCTCCGGCAAAACATCCGCCAACCAGGCAATCAGCTCATCCATTGCAGCGATAGGTTGTAACTCTGAGGCTCGATATTGGGTAGTCCAGCGCTCCAGCTGACGTTGGAAATAATTACCCGGGCGCCCGAACTCTGCAAGACCCACCGCATTGATATCTAAACTGTGCATCTCCGCCAGTACCCGATTCATTTCATCGTACATGGCTGTGCGCTGCTGCGGCTTTACTTCTGGCAATGCGGCATTCCAAAAAATTCTGCCTTCGCAGTACTCCATCAGATAAAACATCGAGCCGATCAGCTCGCGATCCTCACAAAGGTGTAACACCTTGGGAACAGGGATATTGGTCTCAGCCAGCGCTGCCATCACCCGATACTCCCGATCTACCGCATGAGCAGACTTCAATAACTTACCTGGTGGTTGGCGACGTAAAACATAAGACTTAGTAGGTGTTTGTAACTTGAAGGTGGGGTTCGACTGGCCGCCGGGAAACTTGATCACAGTCACGGATCCATGAAACCCTTCCACCTTTTCTGATAAATAAGTTTGCAAATGCTCAACAGGCAGCTCTTCAATATCGCTGCGTTTGGCTCTAACCTTATCAGTCACGGCCCCCTCCATGAGTCTCAATGGATGCATATCGAGCGGCCAGATTTCTTCCCAGTTGCATCATATGAACCTGATCGGGACCATCGGCCAAACGGATTGTGCGCGCATAGGCGTAATGGTGAGCAAGGCTGTAATCCTGCCCCAATCCAGCGGCGCCGTGAATCTGTATGGCGCGATCTATTACCCTGCAAGCCATCTGCGGCGCAACAATTTTTATCATTGCAATTAAATCCTTGGCCGCTTTATTTCCCTGCTGATCCATTTGAGCGGCTGCCTTCAGCGTAAGCAAACGGGCTTGCTCTATTTCACAGGCTGATTTGGCAATATCTTCTCGTACCGATCCCTGTTTACTCATTGGGCGCCCAAAAACAATCCGTTGTTCAGCCCGTGCTGCCATCATTTCCAGCGCCCTCTGCGCCTGACCAATAAGGCGCATACAGTGATGGATTCTGCCTGGCCCCAAACGACCTTGGGCAATCTCAAACCCACGCCCTTCTCCGAGAATTAAATTAGCAGCGGGCACCCTGACATTCTCAAAAATAACTTCTGCATGCCCTTCCGGTGCATCGTCATAACCAAATACAGTCATCGGTCGAACAATCTTCACTCCCGCTGTTTCCGTAGGCACTAAGATTTGTGATTGCTGCTGATGGCGATTGGGGTTTTCGGGATCACTCTTACCCATCACGATCATCACTTTACAGCGTTTATTCATCAGGCCGCTGATATAAAATTTGTGGCCGTTAATCACATAACTATCGCCATCACGCACAATCGATGTTTCGATGTTGGTAGCATCAGAAGAGGCTACCCGCGGTTCAGTCATCGCAAAAGCTGAACGAATTCGCCCATCGAGTAGTGGTTTTAACCACTGTTCGCGCTGCTCTCCAGATCCGTATTGCGCTAGAACTTCCATATTGCCGGTATCTGGCGCATTGCAATTAAAGATCTCGGATGCAAACAGCACTTTCCCCATTTCCTCGGCGAGCGGCGCGTACTCCAGATTAGTCAAGCCCGCACCGAAGCGCGCGTCCGGTAAAAACAGATTCCATAGTTCCGCATTTCGGGCCTTGGATTTAAGCTCTGCCAATATCGCTGGCTGGCCCCAAGGGTCCTCTTGCAATTGCTGCAAAAAAATGGCTTCCGCAGAGTATACATACTCGTGCATAAAACTTTGCAGGCGTTCCAGCAAGCCTTTCACTTTTTCAGAATATTCAAATTCCATCGATACCTGCCCCTATCAACTGTATGTGATGTATTCACGGCGCTTGTCCCTGTTCAGGTGCGGCACATGATTAAAACTATGTAAACTGATATTTTCTGCGCTGAAGAAAAGGTGGCTAATCGCCGTATTTTGGATTTGCATATTGAGATTGGCTACCGTAGACACCGGGCCACCCAGCACTTGCGTTAGCATCATGGCAATGGCACCACCAGAACTGACAATCAAAGTTCGGCTGCCTTTGGGACTGTCGCAAATATTTTTTCGGACTTCAGCGATACGTGCTTCAAAGTCAATCCAGGATTCCTGTGGGGCAATCTCCCCCCCGGCCCAAGCCAACATACCCTGTTTGAGAAAACGGTAGAAATCTACACGGCTCGCATCGGGGCCCGGGACCCTATCCGGGTAAAGCGCACCATAGAGGCGGACCACAGCGAGAAAATCAAACTCATTCAACTGGGGAAATACGCTGTAAGAGGCTTTCTTTGAGATCTCCAGCCCCTCATAAATACCCTCAGTAGTCTGCCGGTGCCTCAACAAATCGCCACAGATCAATCGATCGAAACCTATTCCCCGATCTCGCCAGTATTCCCCAAGCCAACGAGACTGCTGCCAGCCAATTTCTGATAGATTGTCATAGTTATCCGCACCAAATGACGCCTGCCCGTGACGCACCAAAATAAACTCAGCCAATAGACCTCCCTCCCTTCAACGAGATCCAACCCTAGCCCCGGCATTTGGATCATTAAAGTTTATTGTGCGAATATCTCATCATTCACAACCGTTATGATGGTGATTGCAATGCAGCTGCAGCGAATCGATATGAATCTCTTTCCCGTGCTAGAGGCAATTTATACCACTCGAAACCTCACCCGTGCCGCAGAGCAACTGCATATCACCCAACCCGCTGTAAGTAATGCTCTGGCCCGGCTGCGCAGAACACTGGATGACCCACTGTTCACACGAAGTCCAACCGGCATGGCCCCCACGCCATTGACTGACAGTATTATGCCGCGGGTACAGGAAGCACTATCTCTATTGGGAGCGAGCCTCAACGAACAGCGCCATTTCATCCCCCAGGAAGCCCGAAAAACCCTGCGACTTTCCATGAACGATATGGCGGAAACCCTTCTATTACCCAAACTCCTGGAAACATTGGAGCAGGAGGCCCCTGGTATCACCGTCGAATCATTTCATATACCGAGAGAGAATCTGGTTAAGGAACTGGCAGCCAATACGCTGGATTTCGCTCTGGATATTCCCCTAGCCACGGCACCGCAAATCAAACAGCAGAGCCTGATGCGTGACCGCTATCTCTGTATGCTGCGGAAAGATCACCCTCTGGCAGAATCAGCCAGTCTCACCCTGGAGCAGTACCTACAACTGGAACATATTCACGTATCTAGCCGCCGCAGCGGCCCGGGCCTGGAGGATATCGCTCTGAATAAACTGGGCCGCCGCCGAAATATCAAACTGCGGGTGCAACACTACCGAGTCGCCCCACTGGTGGTTCTACGTACAGATCTTGCACTCACCGTCCCCGCCAGCTTGGCGAGACAGTATTCTGCACGACTATTCGAACTACCGTTCCAAATGCCACAAGTGGACTGGCACCTGCTCTGGCATAAAAACCATCATGATGATCCGGCCAACCAATGGCTGCGGACAAAGCTAATAAACTTGATAGACCGGTAAAAAATACAAGAGTGGAAACGTGACAAAAAGGGCTGCATTTATAGATGAGAATAAGACGCATAAAGGTTAAATCAGGGCCCGTAATTGATCACTGATTTCGACCGGTTAAGTCACTGTTTCACGCTATGCCGTCTTGGTATCCTGCGGGGCAGCAATATGCAACTCTTTGCATATACATAAATGAACCCCAAAGGTTACAAGAAGAGAAATTTGCCATGTCCCAAGCCTACCCTAATATGCTTGCCCCCCTGGACCTGGGCTTCACCACCCTGAAAAACCGGGTACTGATGGGCTCCATGCATACCAACCTGGAAGAACACCCCGGTGGTTTTACCCGTTTGGCGGCCTTTTATGCCGAACGCGCCCGTGGTGGCGTTGGCCTGATTGTAACTGGTGGTATCGCACCCAACGAAGAAAGCGGCGTTTTTAAGGGTGCCTCGAAGATGAACACCCCGGAAGAAGCGCAGCAGCACCGGGAAGTCACCGAAGCCGTTCATGCCGAAGGCGGCAAGATTTGCATGCAGATCTTGCACACCGGCCGCTACGCCTATAACGAAAACCTGATCGCCCCCTCCCCCATTCAGGCACCAATCAACCCCTTTACTCCTCGCGAGCTGACCAGCGAAGAGATTGAGGGGCAGATCGACGACTATGTCCGCTGTGCCACCCTGGCCCGGGAAGCTGGCTATGATGGCGTTGAAATCATGGGCTCCGAAGGTTACTTCATTAACCAGTTCATTGTGAAACGCACCAACAAGCGTACCGATGAGTGGGGCGGCTGCTTTGAGAACCGCATTCGCCTGCCGATTGAAGTTGTACGTCGTGTGCGCGAGGCCGTTGGCGAAGACTTCATTATTATCTACCGCCTGTCCATGCTAGATTTGGTTGAAGACGGCAGCGACTTCGACGAGGTGGTCTCTCTCGGTCAGGCTATCGAAAAAGCCGGTGCCACTATTATCAATACCGGTATCGGCTGGCACGAGGCCCGCGTGCCCACTATCGCCACCAACGTACCTCGCGCTGCATTCACCGATATCACCGCGAAAGTTAAAAAGCATCTCTCCATCCCAGTGGTCGCCAGCAACCGTATCAATGTGCCAGAAGTCGCTGAAGAAATTTTGACCTCCGGCCAGGCCGATATGATTTCCATGGCGCGTCCATTTCTCGCAGATTCCGATTTCGTCAACAAGGCTGCAGAGAACCGCGCCGACGAAATCAACACCTGCATCGGCTGTAACCAGGCCTGCCTGGACCACACTTTCCAGCTGAAACTCACTTCCTGCCTAGTGAATCCACGTGCCTGTCACGAGACCGAACTGAATTACCTCCCCACCGACAAGGTGAAAAAAGTTGCCGTGATCGGCGCCGGTCCTGCCGGCTTGGCCGCATCCACCGTCGCCGCCGAACGCGGCCACAAGGTGACTCTGTTTGAAGGCAGCAACAAAATCGGTGGCCAATTCAATATCGCCAAACAGATCCCTGGTAAAGCAGAGTTCCAGGAAACCTTACGCTACTTCAAACGTCGCCTCGAAGTCACCGATGTTGAAGTAAAATTGGAAACCATCGCTACTGCAGAGGACCTACGGTCTTTTGATGAGGTAATTATTGCCGCAGGTATCGAGCCGCGCACCCCGCCGATTCCCGGTATTGAAAGCGACAAGGTGATGGGCTATCTCGACGTACTCAAGCACAAAAAACCAGTCGGCCAAAAGGTTGCGATCATTGGCGCTGGTGGAATCGGCTTCGACGTTGCAGAATACCTGACCCACGACGGCCCGCACTCTTCCGAAGAAGCCGTAGTCACCAGTGACAAGGAAGAGTTCTTCAGTGAGTGGGGTGTGGATATTGAGCTGGAACAGCGCTCAGGCCTCAAACCCCGTGAAGCTGTGACCACTCCGCGACAGGTTTATCTGCTGCAGCGCAAGACTACCAAAGTGGGAGCTGGCCTTGGCAAAACCACCGGCTGGATTCACCGTGGCAGCCTGCAACACCGCCAAGTACAGATGATCGCCGGAGCCCTTTACGAAAAAATCGACGATAAAGGTCTGCATATTCGCGTTGGAGACGAAGAGCAGTTACTGGAAGTCGATAACATCATCGTCTGCGCCGGCCAGGAGCCCGCACGCAAACTGTACGACGCCCTGCAAGAAAGCGGTGTCAAAACCCATCTGATTGGCGGCGCCGACGAAGCCGCTGAGCTCGACGCCAAGCGCGCAATTGATCAAGGCTCACGCCTCGCCGCAGAAATCTGAAGAGCTGACTAACCACAGCCAGCCATAAAATACCCTCGTCAGCCAATGTTGACGGGGGTATTTTTTCACCGATTTTTATATCGGAATCTACGATACTCAGGCTTCCGCATCGGCAATCAGACCCTCCTCCTGTTCCGGCCATACCGGACGGGATAAATATTCTGTGAATCGATAGAGCACAAATACCACTCCGCATAAGGCCACCAACGAACCGTAAAGTATGGGGCCACTCCACCACTGAATAACCAGACCGCCAATCAATGGCGCCATAGACCAGCCGATCGCATAAAAAGATGAGGCACCAAAATAAGTCCCACGTAAATGGGATGGGGCCAATCGATCGATTTGTACACTCATCGTCGGGAATAGAATTGCCTCTGCCAAACTCAAAACAAAGGTCGCCCCCAGCCATCCCCAAAACCAATCCACCGAATTAAGGGCGTACCACAATTGGGAAGTGGCTAAGATCACCAAACCGACCCTAATACGAGCATTAATACTCAAAGTATCCCATTAACTTCATGATTGGGAACTGAAGCAACACAATTGTCAGCGCGTTGACAAAGATCATACTGGATATCAGCTCCACCAATCGAGGCGCCTCAATTCGGGTAAGGTATTGCACCAGACTCGAATCCATATGCGCATAGATAAACAACGACAGGATATTGGCAATAATCACAACAAGGAACATATGATCGCGACGTAAAATCGAAAGTGTGTCGCCTAGTGAAATTGCAGCACCCCGTCGCAGGTTTGCCACACGACCACTCTCGGTTTTGGCAAACCCCCATAGGAAAGCCAATGCCAGCAGTAAATAGCTAAAAGAAGTCAACCCGAAAGTAGATTGCTGCGCACTAAGCCCCGCCCATACACCCACAAGAGTTATTGTCAATTCTGGTGTTCAACAGGCCTGATCAAGCAGCGCTCTGGTCG
>NZ_JALBWM010000006.1 GCF_023895975.1 Microbulbifer okhotskensis | reverse complement strand
GTAGCGTTGGCTTGCCTGTCGTCAAAAGCCGGTGTAAACAGCTAGCAACCAGTGCCAGATAACTGCTGCCGTTCATGGAGTTGGTGCGGCAGTATGGATTCGCGGTTTTAAAGGAGGTGGTTTATGCCGATGAGAGCGCACATCAAGCAACTACAACGGGTGTGTAGCCTTTGTACGGCCTTAGAATGGGTCACAAGCCGCCCCAATGTGGCCGCAAGGGATGCAGTTTTACAGTTGATAGGGAAGGAGGTGAGCAATGCATTCAGGGGGTGATCTATACGGTTGAATCAAAAGGGGGTTGCGGCGCCGAATCAGCCTGAGCTTAACGGCCTGTGCGGCGCCCTAGTCGCACAGGCAACTTGCCCTCCAAGGGTGTCAGCAATAGACTGTATGCATATACAGTATTCCGTGAGCCCACATGAACCTATCCCCACTCTACACCAGCGGCGTCAGCTGCGGCTTTCCCTCACCAGCAGATGACCACAAAGAGCAGCCCCTCAGCCTCGATGAGCACCTAATCACCAATCCCCCGGCCACTTTCATGGCCCGCGCCAATGGCGATTCAATGCAAGGGGTAGGCATCTTTGACCGCGACATCCTCATTGTCGATCGCTCCCTGACACCCGTGAGCGGTGATGTCGTTGTGGTCGCCCTGGATGGCCAACTCACCTGCAAGATTCTGGATCTTAAGCAAGGGAGACTGCTGTCTGCCAATGACAAGTATGCTGCTATCCCTATTTGGGAAGGACAGGAGCTGATTGTGGAGGGGGTGGTGAAGGCTTCTGTGCGCTACCACCGATCGCACTGAATGCTGGTACTGGTGGATTGCAACAGCTGTTACGCCAGCTGTGAACAGATATTTCGGCCCGACCTGCGCGGGCGTCCGGTAGTGGTACTTTCTAACAATGATGGCTTTGTGGTGGCGCGCTCCAAGGAGGCAAAGTTACTGGGCATCGGAGACCTCGAGCCCTTCTTTAAGGTGCTGCACCTGCTGCGTAAGCATCGGGTGGCGACCTTCTCCAGTAACTATTCCTTGTATGGCGATATCTCCCACCGGGTAATGACAACCTTGCGGGAGTTCGGCCCCAATGTGGAGGTCTACAGCATCGATGAGATGTTTTTGGACCTTCACGGGCTGCAGGAGGATTGGCAGGACTACGGCCGCAAGATCCGTAACACTCTCTGGCGTAACATCCGTATGCCTGTGGGAGTGGGTATTGCCCCCAGTAAAACCCTGGCCAAGCTCGCCAATCGCGCAGCCAAGAAAATCCCCAAGTGCGATGGCGTCTGTGCGTTGGATACGCCGGAAAAGTGGCAGTGGATGCAGCAACGCACCGCCGTCAATGATGTTTGGGGCATTGGCCGACGCCTCACCAGGCGCCTCGCGGATTTTGGCATTGAGACTGCCTATGACCTGGCGCAGGCCAACCCGAAAATCCTGCGCCGCCGTATCAACGTGAATATTGAGCGTACTATTGAAGAGCTAAACGGGATTCCCTGCCTGGGCCTGGAGGAAGAACCCCCGGCCAAGAAGCAGATCTATTGCACCCGCTCCTTTGGTGAAAAGCTCACAGACTTACAGCCGATACTACAGGTTGCCACCTTGTACGCGAGCCGGGCGGCGGAGAAACTGCGGGCTCAAAAATCGCTGGTAAAGTCGATCCATAGGGAAAACATACAATTGAAAAGAGCGCAGGATTTCATGGTGCCCTTTCTTATTCTCTTTGCAGTAGGAGTGGTACCACTGCAGAAATAGTTCCTCTAAAGAGTCGGCATTGAAAATCGCTTGCTTTTCCAGCTGCCTCACCACTCTGGGGTCATAACCTTGCTCCAGTTTCCCCTTAAGGCGCAGCCCTTCACCTCGAGCATTTTTGAGTGTCAATGATGGATAGGAGCCGAGATCAATGCGGGCCGCCTTCCTGTCGTAACGGTAGCGAAGCTGAAAAGTGATTTTCCCTTGCGGTGTGACCCGCACGCTAAGGCCATCGCGATCAGCCTTTTCAAATCGCTTTTCTATCTTCTTGCCAGTATTCGCTTTCAGCCAAGTGTCAGATAAAGCCATGACGTTGTCCTTGTGTACACATTTCTTGAGGCTAATAAAAAGACGTTTTGTGTACACGTCTATGTACACATTTTTTGAGGCTGGGATTAGTTTTGGTTGGCGGAGGCTGTCGCGGGTGTAAGGCTTAAAAGCAGGGTTTTATGCGGGCTTCATTGGTTTTTTGTCGTAGGTTGTCAGCCTGTGACTGCCGCTAATTTATAGGGCTGGGAAATGATAGCGAAGGTGCGGCGGCCGGCAAAGCCTGCCAGAGAGGAACTTTGACCCATACGTTAAAATTCGATCGCTAGATATTCGAAAAAATAGAGGCGCACTATACACGCGGGCACCGTTTCGAGGGTGGGGTATACTGCAGACTTAGACTTGTCAGTCTACCTGCTTGGCGAAAAGGGCCATGTCAATGGGCTCAATTGCCAGTGGGGCTGGCGGACTTGGGTAAATTGCTCAAATCCGTTTGGGTTTGGGAGTAACACTAAAGCACAATGATTTAGTGCATGGTTGGCAAAAGACTGTACTTTAGCGGTCGTATTCTCAGAAAACGAAGGGGGGGCTATGAGCGGGAAGCGTTTACAGGCATTACGGGAGGAGTTACAGCGGCAAGGGGTCGATGCTTTTCTGGTACCTCGTGCCGATGAATATCAGAATGAGAGTGTGCCTGCTGCGGATGAACGCTTGCCCTGGCTCACAGGCTTTACCGGTTCTGCAGGAATGGCAGCCGTTGGCAGTCGGGAGGCTGCATTGTTTGTCGATGGGCGCTATACCCTGCAGGCGCAGCAACAGCTGGGAGATCAGCCGATAGGGTTGATGAGCCTCGATAATACGGCCATGGTTCAGTGGGTATGTAGCCAACTGAGTGCCGGCCAGTTATTGGGGTACGATCCTCGCCTGCACACTGAACCGGGGTTGGCACTGATGAAAAGGCGGCTCGCCGAGCGAGATATCTTGCTGCAGCCTTTGGAACAAAATCCTATTGATGCTATCTGGAGCGACCGACCGGCGTCCCCTTGTGGGCCGGCCCGTCCACATCCGATTACCTTTACCGGTGAGCACTCGAGGGAGAAGCGAAAACGTATCGCGATGTCCCTCACCGAGCAGCGTGCTGATGCACTGTGGTTGCCAAACCCTGAGAGCTGTGCCTGGCTCTTTAATATCCGTGGAGAGGATATTCCTCACTTACCTGTAGTGTTGGCTAACGCGGTGCTTTATCGGGATGGCAGCGCGACGCTCTACTTGGGCAAAAATGCAGTGGGTGAAGCCCTGGTTGAACATCTGGATCAGGAGGTCACCCTGGTTGCGAATAAAGCAGAGCTGTTTGATGCCATCAAGCGTCGGCATGTCAATAAAATATGGGTAGATCCCCTCATCAGTAATTGCTGGACCCTGCAACAATTGCGGGCTCTTGATATTGAGTTGTTACTGGACGGGGATCCAGTGACGGGCACTAAGGCTTGCAAGAATCCGGTTGAACTGGCGGGTAGCCAGGCTGCTCATGAACGCGATGGTGCTGCTTTGTGCGAATTTCTGGCAGAAATACCTGATCGGGTTGGCGCTGGTGGCTTTGATGAACTGGCAGCCGTAAAGTTATTACGCAGCATGAGAGAGGCTCGTGAAGGTTTTCAGGGCAACAGTTTTGAGACCATTTCGGGCTATGCGTCCAATGGCGCGATTGTGCACTATCGGGTGAGTCCTGAGTCCAGTTTGCCGATGGAGCTGGGGGGGATTTATTTGTGTGACTCGGGAGGCCAGTATCCCGATGGCACTACTGATGTTACTCGTACTATCGCTCTGGGTGAGTTTCCCCCCTCTGCAAAAGAAAACTTCACCCGGGTTCTGAAAGGGCATATTGCGATTGCCACTTTGCGCTTTCCCCAGGGCACTTGTGGCGAGCAGATTGATGCGATTGCCCGGCGTGCACTGTGGGATGTAGGGCTGGATTATGCCCATGGTACTGGGCATGGAGTTGGTAGTTTCCTGAGTGTTCATGAGGGACCGCAGCGTATCGGTAAAGCAGTGACTGGAGTTGCTCTCTCGCCGGGTATGATTGTCTCCAATGAGCCGGGCTTTTATCTCACTGGTCAGTACGGTATTCGTATTGAAAATTTGGTATTTGTGAAAAAGAGTGAGAGCTACCCGGGCTTCCTGGAGTTTGAAGAGCTGACGCTGGCGCCGATTGATCGAAACTTGATTGATGTTGACCTGCTCTCTGAAAGAGAGAGGGATTGGTTGAACGCCTATCACCAACGGGTGAAGGAAGTCATAAAACCCCTGGTTAATGAAAAAACAGCGAATTGGTTGCAGGCTGCTACCGAGCCGTTGTGATACGCAGCTTCGGGGGCTTTGCCCCCAAAGCTATCCAGGCCTTACTGCAGTTCAAATTTATAGCCGGCACCGTAGACGGAGTGAATCAACTCTTTATCGGGCTTCAACGCGGTAATTTTTTTTCTAACCTTTTTAATATGGCTGTCGATAGTACGATCGCTGATTACGCGGTAGTCGGAATAGATGCGGTCCATAATTTGCTCACGTGAAAAAATCCTTCCCGGCTCACTGTATAGAAGGTCAAACAAGTGAAACTCCAATGCGGTGAGGTTGGCATCCTTACCCTCGAGACGCAGCTGCCCGGTATTTCTGTCCAGTTCAATACCGCTGTTGTCGGTGCTGTCTTTCTGTGGTCGGCGACGTAATACTGCTTTGACTCTGGCTACCAGTTCACGTGGGCTGTACGGCTTACAGACATAGTCGTCGGCTCCAGATTCAAGGCCGCGTAGGCGATCGGACTCTTCAACTCGCGCTGTCATCATAATGATGGGCACATCGTTGCCTTTCAGGCGAATCTCTTCGCAGATCTCTATGCCATTTCTTCCCGGTAACATCAGGTCCAGTAGAATCAAATCTGGGTGAATCGTGTCAATGGTTGGGATAACCTGAATGCCATCAGAAATAATTTCGGCCTGATAGTTTGCTGCTCGTAGATAATCCAGAAGTAAGTGCGCAAGTTCTGTTTCATCTTCGACAATTAATATTTTTGCGCTCATAGCTTACTACCATTTAATCCTTTGGCTGAGGGGTAAAAATATACTAATTTCGAGGCCGCCCAAAGTAGACGGAGTCGCTGAGATGCTGCCTTCATGTGCATTAACAATATTTTGACAAATCGACAGTCCCAATCCGGCCCCTCCCGTTTCTCGGCTCCGCGAGCTGTCAGCGCGATACAGACGCTCAAACAAGTGAGGGATGTCGCCGTTGGCAACACCCGGTGCGGAATCTTCCTGAGTGATTATTACGGTTCGAGCCTCGCAGCGCGCGGTTATTTTAAGCTGTCCACCACTGTCGGTATAGCGCAGGCTGTTGGTTAGCAAATTGCTGAATAACTGATTGAGCCGCGCTTCATCGGCGTAGACCAGTTTGTCTTCGGATAGATGGATATTGCTGCTCAAGAGAATATTTTTTTGCTCGAATGCAACTTGAAAATCCTCAATAACACTGCGAAGCGTTTTCACCAAAGGGATATCAGATTTGCAGTAACTTAAAGCGCCTGCATCTGAGAGAGATAGTTCATAGAGATCATCGATAAGGCGGCTCAGCTGCTGGATCTTGGTGTGCAGTATGCGTAGGTTCTCTGCCGATGCTGTCCTGACGCCATCCTGAATGGCTTCAATTTGCCCTTTAAGGACTGCTAGAGGGGTGCGCAACTCATGGGAGATATCAGCCATCCAGCGGTTGCGAGCATCTTCATTGGCTTCTAGCGTGGCGGCGAGCCGATTAAAGTCCGCGCTTAATTGGCCGAGTTCATCTTTTTGTTCGATATCGATACGAGTCTTGTATTCCCCTGAGGAAAGTTGATGGGTTGCCTCGGTAAGTTTGCGGATGGGCCGCACCAACTGCCAGGCCAACGGCAGGGCAATTGCCAGAGCAATAATAAATGTAGCTATGGAAATAAGCGCAAAAGTGTGCGACTGCTGCTGGATAAACCCTAGCTCCAAATCATTGGACAATACCTCTGGGGGGGTGATGCCCAAGTAGCCAACAGTTTCCCCATCCACAGTCAGTGGTTGCATTGTTATTTTACCCGATCGCGAAAAATGGCCGATCAGTATTTTCTTTTCTTTATTCAGCAGGCTGAGGCGTGCGGTAAAAGAGTTGCCCCTGGGGCCTGGCGGATGACGCGGGCCTCTCATACCGGGTGGTGGTGGTGGGGGAGGAGGGAGCATTTCATCGAAATGGCTGAATAGTAACCGTCTGTGCAGTCTCTGCCAGCGCATACTGTTACCTTCCAGGGACTGCCAGTTGCCGTCCTGCGCATAGATGTTTTGTAGTTCCTCCACCAGATCATCCGCTTTGCGCAGCTCTTGCGACTGGATATAGTTCATAAAACCATGGCTAAAGCTCCACTGGAAGAATACAAACATTCCGCCCACGGTAATTGCCGCCGTCAACAGGAATGCGAGACTGAGTTTGTAGCGGATATTTAACGACATAGCTTATTGCTTGGGCTCCATCAGCACTTCATTTACAGTGGGCGCAAAGGCGCATTTTCTGATGGTCAGTTTCAGGTGAGAGCTGTCCATGGGGCAAGCCTACACTCACTGTAAATGTCAGGGCAATCTTCAGTTTTGTGCAACTCATGGTGGCCGAGAGTTGCACAAGCCTGTTGAATGCCGAGGTTGATCAAGGTGGGGGCGGGTCTTTATCGGCGATCGACCAGAGGACCTTAGTACTCTGAGTACTCTGTTGTGTCCGAGGGTGATCGCCACAGCGGACTGCCGTTGCTGGTTAATCGCTGGAATTGCTAGTGTCTGTTATCTCTTTACCGCTCTCTATCGGAGATGTTGAGAAACGGTGCTGTACCAGATTTTTCTTGTCGAGTTGCACAAATAGGGTTGCCAAAATTCGTTTTCCACCGCGGCTCCAGGTGCTGTGATCGTGAGCATTAAGGGTAACCGTGATCTGGTTAAAACCGGGTTTTAATAATTTTCCGGGAATATGCAAATCCGGCCCATAAAGGCGCCGGATCTTTTCGCCATTGATATAGAGGTGTGCGTGTCCCTCCAGGAACTGCTCAGAGGAATCACAGGCGTAGCGGGGCGATTCCAGTTCGAAGCGATCATAGTCAATGTGAAGATTATAGCCGGAGAGGTCATCACGACTGATATCCAGCTCGACCCTGGGAGTGGCGACATGCAAAGGTATCTCTATCACGGGGTGTTGATCGCCATTGTGACCTGCGTGGGAATTTGGCTGAGCTGCTTGTGTCATTAACGAAGTTGCGACTGCCCAGATCAAAGACCCGGCGATAAGGTACCTGCAAATATTCATCTATCTCCCACTCCCAATTTTGGATATGAGTTAGCGGCCAATGGTGGTTGAGCATTGGCTGACGATGGTTTGATCATCCAGCTTTCCGAAAAAACGTGGTCCAAAAGTAAAGGGAAAAGCGGGAGTCAGCTGCCCACCACTGTCGACAGTGACGGTGAGGTGATAGTGGTACCCCCGGTCGTCGTCAGAGTGGCCGTTGTACTGGTCTAAATAGGCCCCGCCTTGTGAGGTCAGTGCTTCGTCCCAGTAATAGTCTTCATAGAAAAAACCGCTAGTAGTTTCGAATTCATTTCCAGACAACGAAGTGTAAGACCCGCTGGTGGTGGGTCCGGTATTAGAGGTTGTTGTCACGCCTTGGGAAACATCGTATTCATCCACAAGCAGACAACTGCGCTCGCCGGCGATGCCACAACCACTGTCGGATGATGAGTCATCATAATCGCGAGCTACCCAGCTACTTTCTGCGAGTACAGTTTCACTCTCCCAGGGGCCATAAATGGCATAACCGTCGGCGGTATAACCGTAAATAGGGGAGTGGCCATCGCCGATATCCCCGACAAGTTCTGCCAGACAATCACTATAGAAATGGTGGTGATAATCGCCATTTGCTGCGTGACCACCACAAATATCGACATCGTAGACTTCGGCGAGTGGTGCGAGAGTGTGCCATGTATTATTGACGGATTGGCCATCACCCCATTGATAAATTGAAGTGCCATTCACCCAATAACCCTGCACACCGAGCCCTGTTTCACAGGTTTCAGATGAGGGTTCAGGCTCAACCGGAATATAGCCAACATGAGAGACATTTTCTGGGCAGACAGGTCCGGGTGGCCAGAAACCATAGCCGGCTTCTGCACCACAGGAAGAATTACTCTGGTATCCAATATCCTCTCCAAAGCTGACAATATCGCCAACGCTGACATAGGGACTGCCGGTTAAAAAATCGCTGGATGCTTTTGGACGCTCTATCAGAGCGTCGAGAATATTCTGAGTAATTTCAATGGTGTAATAGGGGATTCCGGTTGCGGATACCACGGTATATTCTTTGCCATCGACGGTTTCAGATTCGACGCTTTGAACATTGACCAGTACTTGTTCATTGCTGTTACTTTCGTAAATATAGGGCGCTCTCTCATCGCCGCTATTGAGTATCCATACTCCGCTGTCAGTGCTTGAACTGGAATCATCACTGTTATCCGATGAATCGTCATCACCCCCGGAATCATCGCCTGAATCCGAACCATCACTGTCTTCTGTCGTGGTGTCCGAAGAGTCAGATGAGGAGCTGCTGCCCCCACCGCACCCTTGCAATATTCCAGAGATCATTAGCAGTGCGAATGCGTAGGGCAATATGGACTGGCCGTCCCGGTCAAAAATTTTCGTTATTCTCATAATACACCGTGGCTTTGGGAGGGGTTGAGCCTGAAACTAGCGTAGAAAAGTGGACAAAATGTGGATGATTATTAACCAGCTGTGCAGTGTTGCTGATTAGTTTTCACTTTCTTTTTATTTTGTGCGCGGAGTCAAAGGTATGTGTTGCACTGATGTATTTTGGTTGTGAAAAATAAACTCAACAAATGGTTTAGGAGGTGCAATCGACCCAGTGCCATTTATAGGTTTTGGCTCCGGGCCGAGTAGGGAATGTTAATTGTTGGTCGAGAGGGTTTCTCCCCTGCTGATACCCATACTGTTTGTGGAAGTGATTTTATTCCCTGGGGGGTGGCCCCGGCGGCATGCCTCCGCCGACTTCATCGGAGCAAACACTGACAACGGTCTGATCATCCAGCTCTCCGTAAAACCTTGGACCAAATGTGTAGGGGAAAGAGGGAATCAGTTGGCCTTCGCCATCTAGCACCACGGTCAGGTGGTAGTGGTAACCCCGCTCATTGTTGTTGTGGCCATTGTACTGGTCCAGGTTAGCGTCGCCCTGGCTGGTTAAGTCGGGGTTCCAATAGTAGTCCTGGTAAAAGAAACCGCTGGTAGTTTGAAATACGTTGCCGGACAGGGAAGTAAAGGTACCACTGGTACTGGGGCCCGCTTCGCCGATGCTCTCTGTGCCCTGTGATAAGTCGTATTCGTCAATCAGCACACAGGTGCGCTCACCGGCGGTACTGCACCTGCTGGTTGAGTTTGGGGCATCGTAGTCCCGGGTAACCCAGCTGCTTTGTGCGAGTACGCCATCGGCCTCCCAGGGGCCGTAAATTGGGAAGCCATCAGCGGTATACCCGTATATTGGAGAGTGGCTATCCCCGCTGTCGGCAACCAGTTCTGCGAGGCAATCGCTGTAAAAGTGGTGGTGATAATCGCCCCGAGCGGCATGTCCTCCACAGATATCGACATCGTACATTTCGGCCACGGGGGCGAGGGTGTGCCAGGTTCCGTTTAGCGATTGGCCATCGCTCCATTGATAAATGGAGGTGCCGTTGACCCAGTAGCCCTGCACTCCGAGCCCACTCTCACAGGCTTCAGTGGATACCTCGGGTACGGTTGGGAGGTAGCCATCGTGGGTGATGTTTTCAGGACAGACGGGCCCTGGGGGCCAGAAGCCGTAGCCAGCGCCCACGCTGCAGGAGCCTGGATTACTGCTGTAGCCAATGTCCTGACCAAAACTGACGATATCGCCAATTTGTACTAGGGGACTGCCACCGACAAAATCGGTGGCAGCTTTCGGTCGATTGATCAACCAGTGGTAGAGAGAGTCGGAGATTTCGGTTTTATAATCCGGAATGCCGGTAGCTGATATGTGTGTGTATTCTTTGCCGTCAACAGTCACAGTTTCGATACTTTGAACATTCACCAATACTTGTTCATTGCTATTGCTCTCATAAATATAGGGTGCGCGTTCATCGTCGGTATTCAGTATCCATGGACCGCTGTCCCCGTCGCTGTCGTCGTCAGGAGGGGACGGGTCCGAATCATCGTTGTTGCAGGCTGTGATTGGGGCGCAGACAAGAAGTATCGCCAGTGCGCTGCTAACTAGGGACCGGGATTGCGGGCTGTAAAAATCCAGGATCTTCATTGAGTCACCATCCATGTTTCACGGTAAGAAAAAGAGGCGGCCCTATGTTGCGGAGACTGCCCTTTGTCTGTTGAACTTTGGCGGCTTCAGAAATTATCGGTAAAAAGCGGAAGCAATGTGTACGTTGCGTTTTAAGGCAGTGAATTCATTGTTTTGCAGGGGAGGGGTTGCTGCTGAATGCGAGGGGTTTGTGCCGGGCCCTGAAGAACCCGACACAAGGTGTTTCTAATTGACAGATAGCTGGGGGCTGGGGGCCGCTTCAGCAGTGCGTTGGTGTGTGTCATGTCGCAGCCACCACCATGAAATCGCACCGAGAATAAGGTTAGCTGCAGCTGTGGCTATAAACAGGCCCGTCATGCCCCACATGCTGTTCCCGAGCCAGGCCAGGGGCAGGTAAACCCCCAGCACGCGCAAGAAGGAAATGACGGTTGCCGGAAGAGGCCTGCCGAGGCCGTTAAATGCTGCATTGGCGGACATAACGAAGCCGTATCCCGCATAACTGAAGGGTACCAGGGTGAGGTAGGCGACGGCGACGGCAAGAACCTCGGGAGAGTCACTGAATAGACTCACGAGGGGTTCCGCTACAAAATACAGGATGATCGCCAGCCCTGCGCCAAACACTAGGCAAAACCGCGCCAGTACGCTTACAGTTTCACGAAGACGGTCGATTTTTTCTCCTCCGGCATTTTGTCCCATAAAGGGACCGACAACGGCGGAGAGTGCATAAAAGACGATCAGTGCCAGGGGTTCTACCCGCAGTGCAACGCCGAGTCCAGCCACGGCATCGTCGCCGTGAACCGCAACCAGCGCAACGACCACACCTCCCGAAACAGGAATAATGACATTGGTCATTACTGCGGGCAGTCCCACTGCCAATACGCTACGCCAAGATTCCAATAAGCCTTTAAGATGCCACTGGGGCGCTGCCATCAGGCGTTCTTTGCGGATCACAAAATAAAGCGCGGCAATAAAACTTAAGGCTCGCACTGTCACTGTGGCGATTGCTGCACCTTGTAGTTCCAGTCGGGGGAAGCCGAAAAGCCCAAAAATCAAAATAGGGTCGAGTACCAGATTCAAGAGCGCTACCGCCACCATGATTCGACCGGTCACGGCGCTGTTACCAATTGCGCGGAGGGCTGCGAGCGCGACAGTTGGTACGATCACAAAGATGGTGCCGAGATACCAGGGGATCATGTAATCGGCGATCAGAGGTAGCATTTCTGGGCCGGCACCCAACAGCTTGAACAGCGGTTCCATGGTGGCGACCCCGATCACAGTGATTGCAATAGCAATCAATAACGCCAGGACGGAAGCATCGGTAACCAGGCGGCGCACACGTTGGATATCTCCGGCACCATAAACCCGCGCCACCGCAGAAGAAGTACCGGCGCCGAGACCAATTGCGAAGCTATTGATAGCCATCACTACTGGGAAAGAAAAACTCATTGCCGCTAATGGACCATTTCCCAGTTGGGAAACGAAATAGGTATCCACGATGTTAAACGACATGGCGGCGAGAATACCCCAGACCATGGGCAGCGCCAGTCTTTGCAAGTGACTGGACACGGAGCCTTCCAGCAGTGATGGGCTGCTTTTTGATTGGGACATGTAAATCTCTTTGTCAATCCAACGAGCGGGTTGGGAAGCCGGGAATCGCGCCGTGAGGAAGGGGCTCGACTGTTCGCGGGTTCAGGGCCTTATTGGCAAGGCGGGAATTTCGCTTGAGAGACTCATTCTACGACTGAGCGCCATTCAGAGCGAGACTCATGAGTACAGCATCCTCGCGACGACCATCCAGCGCGGGATAGTAATTCTTGCGCATCCCGTCCTCGGAGAAACCCAGTTTGCGGTAGAGGGAGCGCGCGGCAAGATTGGATACCCGCACCTCGAGTAAAAGCCGAGCGATCTCTGCCGGTAATGTTGCGATCAGATTCTCCAGCAGAGCTTCGGCCAGCCCTCGGCGGCGCCATGCTGGGGATACGGCAATATCCAGGATTTCTGCTTCGTCCAATAGTTTACTGGTAACACAGCAGGCGATGATGTTTTTGCTCTGCTCCATCACCCAGCAATAGTGGCCGGCGCTGAAGCTCTGTTGGTACTGGGATTCGCTCCAGGCGTGGTTGTGGGCATTTTCGGCCAGTAGCGCTAACGCCGCGCTGTCTTTAGCCGATGCCACGCGTAGACGCATATCAGTGCGATCCAATATTGTCACTCTGCACGAGTTTCAGCTGGGTAACGGCTGCGCAAAAGCTTCCAAAGGGGGCCTTTGTGCTCCGGTTCCTGTAACAACAGTGAGAGGCTCGGCATGGTGATGAGCTGCGCGCCATTCCACTCGCTGATTGTTTGAGTCAGGGCGATGGGGCTACAAAATTCCTGTGATTCTGAACCCATCAACCAGATAGATTTCACCGGAAGACGGGCGCAGGAGGCTTCGAGCCAACTGGAGAAGGTATCGCGAGCCTGGGAGGCATCCTCGGCGGGACCGAAACGGTTCTCGGTCAGGGGCCAGTGCAGACGCTCCTGCTGGCGGGGCAGCTGATGCCAGAAGAGGGCACGGATAATATTGTTGAACAGGGCTTCAAGGGGTAGGGCGGCGCCGGGCTCATGGCTGTCAATAACCAGTACTTCTGCGCCGATACGCCAGGTGTTCAAGACAAAGGGTTTTACCGCTTTCTGTGGTGACGCAATCGGCGCAGAGACCGTTGTGGGAGGGCGCTGCGTCTCTCCGGTTAAGGCGCTGATTTCTTTCAGCACCCGGACCGTAGTGTTCGCCCGCTGTGTTGGAGCAGTGGTGATCTGCTCTGCCGATTGCAGCAGAGGATTTGTTCTTAACCCCGCTGAGGATGGAAACGGGTCCGCCCCCGGAACCGCTATTGCTTCAGCGGGGGGCAGCTTTGCCTGCCGGGGGCTGGGTGCGAGCGGTAGGACAAATCGAGGCACATAACTAGAGATGCCCAGTACTGATAAATATTCTGCCCGCTGCAACTCGTTCACTTACACGCCCTGTTTCTTACTCTCACTAATGGCGAGCAAGTTTAACGCATCCAAGTAGGCTTGTGCGGAGGCAATCAGGATATCGGTATCTGCGCCAACACCGTTGACCAGTCGGCCGTCCTTTTCCAGGCGCACGGTTACCGAGCCTTGGGAATCGGTTCCCTGGGTTACCGCATTCACAGAATAGAGTTTTAGTTCTGCTCCGCTGCTGACCAATTGCTCGATGGCTTTAAAAGTGGCATCCACGGGTCCGCCACCATTGGCTGCGGTCTGGTGGGCCTCACCATCAATCATCAAGCTGACAAAGGCCTGGGGGGCGCATCCGATTTTGCTGCGAACGTCTAGGTCGCTCAGTTTGAAGCGCTCTATTGGGGATTCGCCGCCCGTCACTAATGAATGTAGGTCTTCATCAAAAATCTCGTGTTTCTTGTCGGCCAGATCTTTGAAGCGGGCGAATGCCTGCTGGAATTCCTCGGCACTGGAGAAATCTACACCGAGCTCGCCATAGCGGGCACGCACGGCGGCGCGGCCGGAGTGCTTGCCCAACACCAGGCGGTTTTGCCCCCAGCCCACGTCTTCAGCACGCATAATTTCGTAGGTTTCGCGGTGTTTGAGTACACCGTCCTGGTGAATGCCGGACTCGTGGGCAAAAGCGTTGGCGCCAACAATGGCTTTATTGGGTTGCACTGGGAAGCCGGTGATCGATGACACTATTCTGGAAGTGGGCACAATATGGCTGGTGTCGAGACCGGTTTCCACGGGATATAGGTCTTGGCGGGTTTGTACCGCCATGGCGATCTCTTCCAGCGAGGCGTTACCGGCCCGCTCACCCAAGCCATTAATGGTGCACTCTACTTGGCGAACGCCATTCATCACTGCAGAGAGTGAATTGGCTACGGCAAGCCCCAGGTCATTGTGGCAGTGAGTGGAGAAAATGGCCTTGTCTGAATTGGGCACATTTTCGATGGCCCGCCGGAACATGGCCCCATATTCTTCAGGTTCACCGTAGCCAACAGTATCTGGGATATTGATGGTGCCTGCGCCGGCTCGGATCACCGCTTCAATAATACGGTACATAAATTCAGGTTCGGAGCGGCTGCCATCCTCTAGGGAAAACTCCACGTCATCTGTGAAGCGACAAGCGGTTTGCACCGCTTTTACCGCCCGCTGTAGCACGTCCTCAGGCTCCATTTGCAGTTTGTACTTCATATGGATAGGGGAGGTGGCGATAAACGTGTGAATACGCGATGCATTGGCGTTTTTTAGGGCTTCACCGGCACGTTCAATATCGGCATTTACGGCTCTGGCCAAGCTGCAAACTCGCGAATCAGTCACTGTTTCAGCAACCGCTTTAACGGATTCAAAATCGCCGGGACTGGCAATAGCAAAACCAGCTTCAATGACATCCACACGCATTCTCTCAAGCATGCGGGCAATGCGAATCTTTTCCTCTCTTGTCATAGAGGCGCCAGGGCTCTGCTCGCCGTCACGCAGAGTGGTATCAAAAATGACTAACTTATCTTTTTTAGTGCTCATTTCCGTCTGTTCTCCTTATTTGCTTTGAGGCTAAACAGGGGGGCTTGCCGCTGTCTACGCATCGATCAAATAAAGTTTGGAATTCTGTTGGGGGTGGGGGGGAGAAAAATTATATGCCGCGCAGGGGCAGTCGTAGCGAGAAAGCTAGGGCGAGAACAGACGGGTTGTGGGCAAAAAATGGAGTCTTCATATACTGCAGTTTCCGCGTTAGTTCGGATTGCAGGTATTATGAAGTTAAGATGTTGTGGTGGTCAATGATTATCCTAATATTCAATAATGTGAGTCATTTCTTGGTGGTTTTCTCCTAATATGTGATTTTTTATGGTTTTTTATCTTAATATTTTGGGTCCCCCAGCTGATGATTGTCAGTGGGGAAGCCTTCTTTACGATTAAATGTCAGTCAATTTATGCAGGAACTGCCACAGGTCGCGGTGTAAGCGTTCAACATCATTGCGGTTGATAGAACTACTTTCTAGCTGCGATGACACCCACTCACGGGCTTTTGGCTTGAGAGTGAGTCCTTCATATGTGACTTCGACCAGGGTAATACGTTCATCCCGCTTACTGCGACGGCGTAACACCAACCCGTTTTGCTCCATTCGTTTAAGGAGTGGGGTCAGGGTGCCAGAGTCCAGCATCAGCCTTTGTCCCAGAGCACTGACACTAGGCTCTTCCTCCTGCTGGGCCTCTGCAGAGGCCCACTCCCACAGTACCATCAACACCAGATATTGTGGATAAGTGATTCCCAGCGCTTTCAGCATCGGCTGGTAAGCGCGGGTCATCGCTCGGGAAGCGGCATAGAGGGCAAAGCATAATTGGCGGTTCAGTGCCAAGTCACTGGAGTCGTCGTCACAGACAACCATCAAAGCAACCGCTCGATTTCAACTTCCAGTGACTCCGGTGCATCTTTTGGCGCATAGCGTTTGATGCTGCCGCCATTCTTGCCAATCAGGAACTTGGTGAAATTCCATTTGATCCCCTCTGTCCCCAAGAGGCCAGGTGCGCGCTTCTTGAGCTCTACAAAGAGGGGGTGGGCCTCTGCACCATTGACGTCCAACTTGGCGTATACGGGAAAGCTGACGCCAAAGTTTAGCTGGCAGAACTCCTGGATTTCGTTATCACTACCGGGCTCCTGCTTGCCGAATTGATTGCAGGGGAAGCCCAAAATGGCAAAACCGCGATCTTTATATTTCTTGTACAGGTCTTCGAGACCTTCATATTGCTTGGTAAATCCGCACTTGCTCGCGGTATTGACGATAAGTACGACTTGGTCTTTGTACTCAGAGAGAGAGGTGGTTTGCCCACCGGCGGTTTGTACTGGGATTGAATATAGGTCGCTCATTGGGGTGTCCTGATGTATTTGCATTGCTCACAATTTAATTGTGTGCAATTTATTTTGCAACAATTTTATTCAGGTGATGACCTTTGCAGGCTTTATTATGAGAATAATAATCAATTATATTATGCGCCAAATGACTCACTCCTGTTGCACTAACAGTAAAGGACTCTCAATGCGCTCCACCTTACATTTGGCCCGCCTGCTACTGGCGCTGCTGACCATCACGGTTCTACCCGTACAAGCCCAGGCCCCTGGTCTCTCAGAGCAGGAGTTGCGCCAGCTGATGCAGATGGCGGAGTACATTGGTGTGGATTACCCTGAGGCCGTGGCTGAGGGGGCGATTATCAATGAGGATGAATTCGAAGAAATGCAGGAGTTTGCCGAGGTCTTGATTGATCGCGGCGCAAAGCTACAGGAATCAGCTGAGGCCCAGATGATTCGTGCGGAGGCCCAGGCCTTACAGGCCGCGATCCTGCGCAAAGGTGGGATTGACGAGGTGCAGGCCCATACCGCCAAGTTGCGACAGGGGCTTTTGGCTATCGCGCCGGCACTATCGCTACCGACCGCATTGCTCAGTGTCGAAGAGAGCCGGGTTTTGTATCAGGCGCAGTGTATTACCTGTCACGGTGTCGAGGGTAAAGGTGACGGCCCCCTAGCGGCTCAATTGGAGCCTGCACCGACAAATTTCCATGAGTTAGAGCGCGCGGAAAACCGCTCTGTACTGGGGCTTTACGATGCCATTAGTAATGGTATCGATGGCACCGCTATGACAGCCTTTCAGAACCTGAATGAGCAGCAGCGTTGGTCTCTGGCTTTTTATGTCGGCAGCCTGGCTTTCCAGGGCGGAGCTGGCCAAGTTGGCGGGGCCAAACCCAGTTTGCAGGATGTTGTTATGTACAGCCCCAATGTTCTGCACAATGACCGACCGGAGTTATCTGGTGAGACGATTGCGACATTGCGTGCAGATCCGAGCGCGTTCTTTGTAAGCGAGCGAAATATGGGTTCAGAGCCCATTGAGATGGCGCGTGCGCAGCTGGAAAAATCCCTGGTGGCCTATCAAGCGGGTGATTATACCTATGCGAGAACCCTGGCCATCAGCGCTTACCTGGATGGCTTTGAACTGGCGGAAAGCTCCCTGGATTCTCTCGATGCCAACCTGCGTAAAACCACTGAACGCGAGCTGCTGGGCCTGCGTAGCCAGCTGAATGCTGACAGTAATCCTGAACAAGTTGTAGCCCAGGTACAGGTAATCCAGGAGCAGTTGGGTCGAGCAGAATCATTGATGCAGGACGCTAACCTTTCTGCGGGCACCTTGTTTTTAGCCAGTTTACTGATTCTCTTGCGGGAAGGACTTGAAGCATTGCTGGTGGTTATTGCCCTCACTACCATCCTGATTAAAACCGGCCGCCGCGATGCTTTGAAATTTGTTCATTTGGGTTGGGTCAGTGCTGCTGTCGCCGGTGTCGCCACCTGGGTTGCCGCACAGAGCTTGATTTCCATTAGCGGCGCGAGCCGAGAGGTGATGGAAGGAGTCGCAGCGCTTTTGGCGGCAGTGGTGCTTTTCTATGTGGGCTTCTGGATGCACAGCAAGACCCAGGCGGATCAGTGGCAGCAATATATCCTAAACAGCATAAATCGCAGTCTCAGTACCGGTGCCCTCTGGGGAGTGGCTGGCCTTGCGTTTATCGCTGTGTATCGTGAAATTTTTGAAACTATCCTGTTCTATCAGGCGTTGCTGGTGCAGACGGCTTCAAATCAATATAGCGCTCTCTGGGGTGGCTTGGCGGCAGGTGCTGTATTGTTGGCGATCGTGGGAGTTGCGTTTGTGCGCTACTCCGCCCGCCTGCCGATTGGTAAGTTCTTCTATATGACGACCTATGTCTTGCTGGCACTGTCGTTTGTACTGGCAGGCAAGGCTATAGCTGCGTTGCAAGAAGCGGCTTGGATTGCGATTAATCCCCTGCCGGTGAATCTCAGCTTCGACTGGCTGGGTATTTATTCCACTTGGCAGGGTGTGGGTGTGCAGGGTGCGATACTGGTCGTCGCGCTGTGGTTGCTGTTGAAAGGCAATCGTTCGGACTCTTCTCCTGCTAAAGCGGCCTAAATAGCCTAGGGTACCCACGGTTCTGTGGGTACCCTCCTCAATTTCTTCCTCCCTCTCGTTTCTATATTCGTTCTAGAGCAACGAAGCTCCCTTTAAATTATCGGACAACCGTTTTAGGGTAATATCTGAGACTGGAATTGGACTACTGACTTGCACGAGTGTTTTCAAGTTTCGTCGATAAGATGTTGGGTCACGGCTTAATGAGCCTTTTATCGATAGAGGGATTAGCGGTAATGATGATTCTTGCAGAATTTCCTTAAGGAGTATAACAAGCCCTTCAAGCTCTTCTTTGCTATTTTCTTCAACCAAAATACACAGTAGTTGTTGATTTTTTTCCGCTTCACGGATGGCGACATGTTTTCTCTTTGGCTCTGGAGTTTGGGGGCCATAGTAGTTTTTTGGTACGGAGTCGCTTTTGCGTAACAGTGCGTGAAGTGAGGGGCTGTTCGTAATGGAATCACTGGGGATAAAGCGAACTTTACGCGGCGTTGCTCCGCTAATAATAAATGGCGTTAGTAAGTTTGAGTAACTAGCAAGCAGAAGTGCAGGCCCGTCAGGGGGGAGTCGTTCAAGCCCTTCGTATCTAGTGCGCCTGGGGAGGAAATAGGTAAGCCAAGCCAGGGTATCGAATAACATTTCAGGCATTCGAAAGACTAAGAGGACCAACATGAAAAAATTTAGGACTGCAAGTAGGGAAAACAGTTGTGGAATCGTCATCCTAGCAAGATCCAGAAGTCCGATAATGGTAATAGAGATAATGACAACAAATAAGGCATTGAGCACATTATTAACAGAAATCACTTGGGCGCGAATTTTTTCAGACGTTCTGTCCTGAATAATGGTATATAGCGGTACGATAAATATGCCGCCTGCAGTGCCAAAAAAAGTTGTGATAAATAAGATAGTGTAACCGCCATCGCTCTTTAGATATTCGATAAGAGAAGCGTTGGAGAGCATCTGGTAGCCCCCCGATAGGATACCTAACCAAGCTCCTGCCACGGTCATGCCCAGTCCACCTACTGCCACCAGTCCCAGTTCAACACGTCCACGGGACAGGCTTTCACACATCAATGAGCCAATGGCAACTCCAATTGTCAGGCAGCAAAGGAGTAAGGTGATTACTGGTTCACTGGCACCTAACACGTTTCTGACAAAGCTGGGGACCTGGGTTAGGTATGCTGTACTTAATAACCAGAACCAAGAATTCGCAATAATTGCATAAAATACTGTCGGGATTTTAACCACCTCCCGCATGATCCTTAATGTCTGTGTGATGGGGTTCCAGTAGATTTTTAAATTGGGGGCCGAGGAAGGGGCGAGGGGAATTGCTTTGCTGCTGAAGTAGCCGAGTATAGCGACAGTGACCATAACCAAACTTAAGTACAACAGGCCGGGTTTTCCCTGACCTATATAACCGGCGAGTAAGGTACCAACAATGGTTCCAACCAATAGGCCGGCAAAGGATGCGACCTGGGCCAATCCATTACCTCCCAGCAATTCCGGTTTTTTTAGGTGCTGCGGTAAAATGGCATACCTAACTGGACTGAAGAGGGCTGTATGTGTGGCAAAAAGCATCAATACGATAAAACTTAAAACCCGGTCATTAGTGAGTAGCGCAATAGTGCCAAGCACAGCGATAAGTATCTCAGCAGCTTTAATAATTCTTATGACGCGACTTTTTTCATACTTGTCAGCCAGCTGCCCTGCGGCCAATGAAAAAAGAAAATAAGGTATGACATAGAGGCTGCTAGCGAGGTTGATCAGTGTATTGGCTTCCGCTTTGGCCAAATGGAATGCCAGCAGTACGAGTAGAGAGTTTTTGAACAGGCTGTCATTAAATACGCTGCTTAATAGAGAGACAAACAGAGGCATAAAGCGGCGACTGGAGAGGAGCTTGAACTGGTTGCTTTGAGCCATTGATAGCCCTTCATCCCTGTACTGCTCTGGAGCAATGGATAGTTTTCAACGATTCGTCAGCGGAAAATGATGTGCACTACCTTCGGCAGCCCAGTTTTTCATTTATCGCTATCAGAATAGGTGATGCGGGAGAAGGCGGGTGGTTGTCGTAGCAGGGTTTGGTTGGCTTGGGTAAAATATATGTGCCCACTAGTGCAGTGAGCGCATATATTTTCCTAGTAAAAGGAGCGAAAATTAGCGCCGCTCTCCCCGCAAGCCGAGTACTTGGTTGTACAGAGCTTCTGCTTTGGCACTTGTGGCTTCTACGGGGCGACCGGCAACCACGCTGACCCTGGACCAGAAGCGTTTAGGCAGGGTGGAAAAGGCGCTGCCGCCCTTATGGCTGAAAAAGCTGCCCCAAAGGCCCTGTAGCGCCATGGGAATAACGGGCACCTGTGTCCTTTCTAGGATTTTTTCAATACCCGCCTTAAATGGTTGTAGCTCGCCGTCCTTGGTCAGTTGCCCCTCGGGAAATATACACAGTAGATCACCATCTTTAAGCCCCTTTTCAATGGCCTTAAAGGCCTCCTCATAACCCGTGGGATCTTGCTGTCTAGAGCAAATAGGGATTGCGCGGCCAGTTTTAAACACGAAGTGAAGGATTGGGATCTCATAGATCGGTTTATACATAATAAAGCGAATTGGTCGGCGCACCGCGCCTGCGAGCAGTAGGGCATCGATATAGCTCACATGATTGCAGGCGATCAGTGCCGGGCCCTCTGTAGGAATCTGCTCAAGACCCTCGTGTTTTACCCGGTACAGGGTGTGGGAGAGTATCCATACCAGAAGGCGCATGGCGAATTCGGGTACTTTGGCAAATACAAAAATGGCAACAGCCGCATTCATCAGGGCAATGACGAGAAAGAACTGCGGAATGGTTGCGCCCAAGCCATTGAGAAATACGATTCCAAGAAGGGCTGATATCACCATAAACAAGGCGTTTAAAATATTGTTTACAGAGATAGTCTGCGCCCGAATGGCGGGATCGGATCGGTCCTGAATCATGGTGTAGAGAGGGACGATATACAGACCACCAAAAATCCCCAGCAGTACCAAACAGGCGAGAATGGAGTAGGCGCCGTCGGCTGCTAAAAATACTGCAAAGCTCGCGTCGTTCAATTCGATGAAGTTTCCACCGACTAGGCCGAGAGCGATACCGCTAACCGTCAGACCAGCTGCGCCAATAGGCACCAGTCCGAGTTCAATAAACCCGCCGGAAAGCCGTTCACAGATCAGAGATCCCAGGGCAATACCAATCGTGAAGGTGCACAACAACAAAGTGACCACCGATTCACTGCCACCCAGAACATTTCTAGTCAAGCTGGGGATCTGTGTCAGGTAGGCCGCGCCCATTAGCCAAAACCAGGATATGCCGATAATGGAATAGAGAATGGAGGGGGTTTCAGCACTGGCGCGAAGTATTTTTTGAGTTTGGGTAAAGGGGTTTGGGTTAACTTTCAGGCCGGGTGCTGGAGCTGGTGCCAGAGGGATTGCACGGCTGGCCAGGTAGCCCAAGATCGCCGCCCCTATAATTACCAGACTTAAAAATAATGTCCCCTGACCGCCCTGGCTGGGCATGCTTGCGAGTAGACTGCCAACGACAGTGCCGATGAGAATGGCAACAAAGGTACCCATTTCTACTAGGGCATTCCCCCCGATCAGCTCAGAACGTTGCAGATGCTGGGGGATAATGGCGTATTTTACCGGGCCAAAAAATGCAGACTGCACACCGAGAAGAAACAGCACGGCTAAACAGAGCGGGTTGTTGTCGCTAAAGAGCGCCACAACTGCCAGTCCTCCAATACAAATTTCCCCAAGTTTTATCCAGCGTATCAGTTGGCTCTTGTCATATTTATCGGCGATTTGTCCGGCGGATGCGGAGAATAGGAAGAAGGGAAGAATAAACAGTCCCGCCGCCAGGTTAATTAGGGTATTGGCCTCGCTTTCTATTAAGCGGAAGGCAATCATTACAATCAGGGCATTTTTAAACACATTATCGTTGAAGGCCCCCAGAAACTGGGTGCAGAAGAACGGCAAAAACCGGCGGCTGGCGAGAAGATGAAACTGAGTCTGATGGGCCATTGGCAATTCTCTTCCTGTATCAGTGCGCTAATGGTAAGCCATAGCTTTGGTGGGAGGTATCCCTAGCTTTAATTGGTGCGAGTGTACTTGATAGATGCTGATATATTGAGGTGTGGCAGGAAAAGGGCCTGGCCGCAGGGGCGGCCAGGCGGATGGGTATCTGTTTACCAGACTTTTACCCTTTCCTCTTCCGGCAGGTACATGCCATCACCTTCTTTAATATCGAAAGCGTTATAGAAGGCATCGAGGTTCGGCAGAATCCCCTTCACCCGATACTCAGCCGGTGAGTGACTATCTACTTTCAAACGGCTACTGAGTGCTTTATCTCGCATCTTACTGCGCCAAACCTGAGCCCAGCCTATAAATACCCGTTGATCACCAGTAAACCCATCAATTACGGGGGCTCCTTCGTCTTCCCGAGATATTTGGTAGGCTTTATAGGCAATACCAAGGCCGGACAGATCCCCGATATTTTCGCCGAGCGTCAGCTCGCCGTTGATGTGTTCACCTTCGAGTGGTTCGTAAGCATTATACTGGGAGACCAGTTTGCTGGTCAGTTGCTCGAAGTTATCGCGGTCGGAATCGGTCCACCAGTTATTGAGGTAACCGCGCCCATCAAATTTACTGCCCTTATCGTCAAATCCGTGTCCGATCTCATGGCCGATCACACCGCCAATACCGCCGTAGTTAACAGCATCGTCTGCATTCATATTGAAGAAGGGCGGTTGTAGAATCGCTGCGGGGAATACGATCTCATTCATGGCTGGGTTGTAGTAAGCGTTCACCGTTTGCGGGCTCATGCCCCATTCGCCGCGATCGATCGGTTTACCCAGCTTATTGCGTTCATAAGAAGACTCGAACAGGTTGGCCGCCAGTACGTTGCCCACCAGGTCATCGGCTTTTACACTTAAAGCGCTATAGTCACGCCATTTGTCCGGGTAACCGATTTTGGTGCTGAAGTTGTTCAGTTTAAACAGCGCCTGCTTCTTGGTTTCCTCTCCCATCCACTCAAGGGACTCGATAGAGTCGCGATAAGCGGCTTTGAGGTTGTCGACCAGGACGATCATGCGTTCTTTGGCCTCCGGTGGGAAATGCTTCTCTACATAGCGTTTGCCGACAAGTTCGCCAACAGAACCATTGACGAATTCCACTGCGCGCTTCCAGCGGGGCTCCATTTGTTCGATTCCATGTACGGTGGTGCCGTAGAAGTCGAAACGCAGCTGTGCAATTTCGTCATGCATGTACGGCGCCATTGCATTGAGGACTTTGATTTTCAGGTAGCGCTTCCAGGTTGCCATTTCAGTATCGGCAATCACCTTATTGGCGGCTTCCAGGTATTCCGGTTGCCCGACGATAAAGTGATCCGCCTTTTTCAGCTGGGCTTTGGCCAGGTAGCTGTTCCAGTCCACCGCGGGCATCAGTTCTTTGAGTTCTGCGACCGTTTTCTTGTTGTAGTACTTTTCCGGGTCCCGGTTATCTACGCGGCTGCGGTGATGTTCAGCCAGGCTTTTTTCGAGCTTGAAAATTTCGTTAGCGAAGTTATTCGCGTTCTTCAGCCCGGCCAACTCTTGCAGGTCGGTGAGGTAGGTGAGGTAGGCTTCGCGGAGTTTTTGACTCTTTTCAGTGTCTTCAAAATAGTAGTCGCGGTCAGGTAAGCCGAGGCCGGCCTGCCACAGGAAGGTCATGTAGTTTTCTACTTGTTTGAGATCCTGCCAAATCGTTCCGCCAAATGGCACGTCGTAGCCGGCGATATCGGCATAGGCGAAGAAGTCAGTCAAATCTTTACGGGTTTTAATCGCATCGACCTTGGCGAGTTCCCCGGAAACGGCAGACAGTCCTTTTTTCTCGATCAGCTTCTCACTCATAAAGCTGTTGTAGAGGTCGCCAATTTGCTGGGCACCAGCAGTCTTGGTGCCTTGGCTGGCCTCCATGATCAGCGCTTTTACCTGTTTGGTACTTTGGTCTCTCAATATTGTAAAACCACCCCAGCGTGACTTGTCAGCGGGGATTTCGGTGTTTTTCAGCCAGGTGCCGTTGACATAGGTGAAGAAGTCATCCTGTGGGCGCACGCTGGTATCCATGGAGGCCAGGTCAATCCCTGAAGCAAGTTCAACTTGCTGATGAATGGCAGTGTTGCCTTTCGAGGAAGAGGCGTGGTCGTGAGCAGCTGCAGACAGGGGGAGCTGTACCCCGGCCAGAGTAGCGGCAATAGCGAGAGGCAAAAGTAATTTTTTCATTGTTGCTCTTTAGGCTGAAAGTCTGGCAGACATACTAAAAGCTGGGGATAAAGCGGGGCAAGGGGGCTGCGGTTAATGGGGGATAGGCTGCGTTGGGGCGTGTATGAGAAAAAGCCCCGCAATGCGAGGCTTTGACGCACACTATTATCTGCTCAGTCAGGCAGGTTAAAAGTGATGGGGATAGAGAAACTATAGGTATCAGTACCCAGCTGCGAAGGGACCCCGGGGTAGGGACCAGCTCGGCGAACAGCGGCGCGTGCCTCCCGGTTAAGGCTTGAGAATCGGGACTCCTGTACCGGCTGTATTTCCTGAACTTGGCCCTCAGAATCGATGGTCACGTTCAGTCGTACACTGCCTTGCTGACCGCGCTCCTGGGCACGCTTGGGGTAGCGTATGTAACGGAAAGTATGGCGAAGCAGGCTGGAATGATAAATCTGGCGAGCGAGAATCATATCTGCGGTTAGCGGCGCTTCCTCGTCCTCCTCCATCATTTCTTCCGTGTCGATAGCGGATAGGGGGCCATCTTCCGGTGGAACCGTAATCAGCTCGATATCCTCTTCTGCCTTGGTGGCGACAAGCAAAGAAGTATCCACAGTTTGGGATTGCGAATCACCCGGTGCCGCCTCCTGGGGGGCTTCGTCTGCGATAGAAGTGTCTATTTCCCCAGACATTGCAGCAGCACCCAGTGCCGCTGCCCCTGGAGCGGTGGCCGCGAGGGCAAGGGTGGGAGGAGGGAGGTCTGCGATGTCTAAAGTAGGTTTCGGACTGGAGGTTTCTGTCGGTGGTTCCTGAGCTGCCAGAGCCTTCTCCTGGTTTATCTTTTTGAGCTGTAACGCTGCAATACGCTCATTGGAGGGCACTAAAGATTCGAATGTCGTTACCAATGCCCCGGAAACTTGACCGGCAGAGAGTAATCCGTCGCGGAAGTCTGTGGAGGGCGGAACGGGACCAACCCAGGCGCGCAGCAATGTATTAAAAAAGTCGGGATCGGCGATCTCCCCCAAATGGATACCGTTGAGCGCGACGGTTGTGAGTCCGGTGTCTGCAGCAAAATCAATGCCCAATTGGTCACCGCGTAAAAACCGGCCTTTAAAAAGGTTGGCAAAAGTCACCATGTTTTCCGCTTGACTACTCAATGTGTCCCCGCGGTTGTTGATAGCGATGGCTTCCATCCACTGGTTGCGGAAGCGGCGGGCGGGCAAGCTGCCGGCTATTACGCGCACCTCCAGCCGCCGGGGTATATTGCTGTCGAGTAGTGTTGCCGAGTCTCGGGCCAGGTTTTCCGAGTAAATCGCGGCGATGTAGAGGTCCTTGTTGAATTGTTTTTCTATTGCAAGGCCGTTTAAAACTGGTGCAGCTTTCGCAGAGAGAGCAAATGTAAACACCAAGAGAGAGAGGATAATTTTTATCGATTTCATTGTTCTAAGGTGTCTGAGTAGCCGGAACAAAACGTTCCGGTAAGTAAGAAGACCGGGGCCCCAACCCCAATGCACACAAGTCAGATTAAAAAGTGCGCGCCCAAAGCAAGTGGGAGTACAATGTACTATCCACTCTGCCTAACTCTACTGCAACTGTAACGGAGTTCAACCCTGATAGGGTTAGACTATCCTCATTTGTTTCGTAGAGGGGGCTGGGAAAGAAACGATTGTCATACTCGCAAACGGGTATAGTAGGTCGATATCGTTTAGAATTGCGCTTTGCAAAGCAGCTTTTGCCACGCTTTGCAATAAAATGGAATAGTTTTCACTAAATTTGTATTGTGCATGGAAATTAAACCCCTCAGTCAATATCCACGGGACGCTGTGGATCGTCTTCTCAACGTCATTCATTTGTTTCGTGATATACGTGCTTCCAGTGAGTGGCAGTACGATGTGTTACTTAAACGCTCGCAACTCGTCAGCCTGCAGCCGGGAGAGCAACTTCTGCGTGCGGGCGATGTGGATCAATGGGTCTATTTCCTTTTGCGTGGCGAGTTACATGTCAATGTGGACAACTCGGACTTTGAGGAGGAGTCGATAAGCGAGCGGACTTTGGCGGTAATTCGTCCCGGTGAGTTATTTGGTGATTTATCGATGCTTCTGGCTGAGCCGCGCAGTGCCAATATCTTTGCGGCCAGCAACAGTAAGGACACGCAGGTTCTCGGTGTCGACTGCACATTATTTGGTGACCTCGATGATCTGTCTTTACTGCAGTTACCGGCAAAATTGGTCTTCTACCGCAATATGGTGCATTCATTGCGTTGGAAACTTGAGGTATACCGTTCCAAGTACCCGGGCCACCAATTGGCCAATAGTCACCGCCGGCTGAAGCTATACACGGGTCCGAAAAATTGTCGCGAGGAGCTGACGGCATTGGCAGAGCAGGCGAAAGCCCTGGCGCGGATCCTTCTCGACTGGAATGCAGAATTTGGTTCTGGGGAGTTGGTTGATGACGAATCCGATATGCTCGGATTTCTCGAATCAATGCTCTCATGATACTCGTGTACTAGAGATGAGGGCGGCGTGACATTTCTCGCTCGCCCCTGTTGATTATCCAGCCGCAGCCTACCTGAATTTAAGTTTCGTGCCCCCGCTTGAAGTGAATCTGTCGCAGGTATCAGTTCAAACTCGGTGTTGATTCGTATACTCACTCTGCCCGGATACATTGGCGAGCTTGCCTGTGTGACTGGCGCGCGCATCGAACACCTCATTTTCATAAATAGAGGTGTTCGTGTGAAAATTGCGCGGTTCAAACGTAATTGCTGCTGACATTTCCAATAGGGCTCCAGGTCCTACCTTTCGTAGTAGCGCATCATTGCCCAACAGGTTTAGTGAGTTATGAGTGTATTGGCGTCTATCTGGTCCAAACGCAATTATCGAATAGCAATCATTGTCACGCTCGTATCAGCCCTGTGGCTATTGAGTGGGGGGCTATTTTCCAGTAAAGAAAATGGGCAGTCAGGCCCCGCGGGGGAGGTCACTGAGAAGCGGAAGCCAGACTTGCGCATTCGGGCACAAGTTGTTGAATCCCAGTCTTACGCAACCCGCGAGTTGGTAAATGGGCGCACTGAAGCAAATCGAAGCGTGCGCCTGCGCGCTGAGCTCGATGGAATTATTGTGGCGCTTCCGGTTGTTGAGGGCCGTACAGTCAGAAAAGGTGAAATCATTTGCGAAATAGAGGCGGAGGATCGCCTCGAACAGCTGAAACTGGCTGATGCCGCCAAGCGTAAAGCGGAGTTGGATTTCGTCGGTGCCGAGCGTTTAAAGAAAAAGGGGTTGCAATCAGATACTGCGATGGCTCAGCAGCAGGTAGAGCTTGCACGTACCAGAGCTGAGTACATCCGAGCCAAAGTAGTAGTGGATAATCTGAAAATTCGAGCTCCATTTGATGGTGTGGTTAATAGCCGGGCAGTGGAGCTGGGGGACTTTATTCGCCGTGGTGAAGAGTGTGCAACCCTCCTCGACCTCGACCCTATTTTGATCGTCGGAGAGGTCTCAGAAGCTCAGGTGGGCAATCTCATTACTGGGGGACCGGCCAGCGCACAGCTGCAAAAAGGGCTGTCAGTCGAGGGACGTATACGCTACATCAGCCAGCGAGCACAGGAAATTACCCGTTCATACCGCGTGGAAGTTGCGGTAGAAAACCCGGGTAATCAACTGCCGGGGGGGTTGAGCGGTCAACTGGCTTTGCCCACAGGAGAAGTTAGCGCCCACTATATAAAAGCATCTCTGCTGACTCTTGATGATCAGGGTGTGCTGGGAGTGCGCATTCTCGATAGAGATCATCGGGTTCAGTTTATTAATGTCAGTCTGCTGGGCGATGGTGCGGGAGGTGTCTGGATCTCGGGACTGCCCGACTCGGTAACACTTATTACTGTGGGGCAAGAGTATGTTAGTTCCGGCGACCTTGTGCGCGCAGAGATATTGCCGGTCGGAGAAGAGTTCTCGAGGGAGAGAGTTCCCGCCCAAGCGGTACCTGAGAAGTCCGTTGACATAGTGCCAGTATCTGAAACCGTTGTGACTCCCGAGGGTAAGCAGCGATGAAATTGCTTGAAAGTGCGATTCAAAGAAATCGCAGTACCCTTTGCCTGATGCTGCTTATTGTGCTGGTGGGCATTGTCGCCCGCGGAGCCATGACGATTGAATCCAGCCCAGAGGTCAATCCCCCGTTTGTCATAGTTCAGGTGACTCATGAGGGAATTTCCCCTGAGGATGGTGTGCGCCTGTTAGTACGTCCGCTGGAGAAGGAGATACGTGCAGTAGAAGGCGTTGTAGAAGTGATTTCCGTAGCACGGGAATCTCTAGCTTACATTGTGATTGAATTTGACACCGTTATTGGTGTGGACGATGCGGTCGATGATATTCGCAACGCAGTGGAGCGGGCCCGAGCGGAGTTGCCACGAGATGCAGATGAGCCCACCGTAGAAGAGGCATCGGCTCAACCTTTTCCCACTATCGTGATTACCTTGTCCGGCGAGCAAATTAACGAGCGTGTATTACTGCACAGCGCCGAATTACTAAAGCGTAAAATAGAAAGTATTCCCGATGTACTCAGTGCGGATCTGCACGGCAATCGGGAGGAGGTTGTCGAGGCCGTTATTGATCCTGTGCGTTTGGAGCACTACCAGATAACCAGCGCTGAGCTGATCAATGCGGTGTTGAGCAATAACCTGCTGATTCCCGCCGGGGAGCTGGATACCAATCGGGGCCGCTTTTCGGTAAAAGTTCCCGGACTGATCGAAACGGCTCGGGATGTCTATGAAATTCCGATGAAGAAATCCCGCGATGGTGTGATCACTTTGGGCGCTGTAACTGACATTCGCAGAACATTTAAGGATGCGATTAGTTACACGACTATCAATGGTCGACCCGGCTTGGCTATTAACGTTGAAAAGCGTAATGACTCCAGTTCGGTAGACGTGGCTGACCGGGTTCGTGAAGTTGTACAAAATGAGGTCGCTATTTTACCTAAGGGTGTTACTGTCGAATTTGTTTTTGACCAGTCCGATTTCGCGCGGGACATGGTCAGCGAGATGCAGGGTAATATTCTAACGGCGATGCTGTTGGTGATGATTATTGTCGTCGCTGCTCTCGGCTTCCGGTCGGGAATTCTGGTGGGCTTGGGGGTGCCATTCTCCCTGCTGTTCGGCTCTATTATTACCTGGTATTTGGGGTACTCATTTAACTTTATGGTGATGTTCGGCATGCTGCTGGCCCTGGGCATGTTGATCGATGGTTCTATCGTGATCACCGAATTCGCCGATCGTAAAATGGCCGAAGGTTTGTCCGCCCGGCAGGCCTATATAGTCTCGGTAAATCGCATGTTTTGGCCTGTGGTTGCTTCCACGGCGACTACTCTCGCTGCATTTTTACCGATAATGCTGTGGCCGGGTGTCGTCGGAGACTTTATGCGCTATCTGCCGGTAACAGTTTTTGCTGTATTGGCAGGTTCACTGCTGTATGCCCTGTTCTTTGCTCCGATACTGGGGTCGCTATTTGGTAAAAGTGCGCTAAGTACGTCTACTCGTGATTACCTGAGCCAGTTGGAAAAGGGGCGACCCAGAGCACTTCCTGGCATTACCGGATGGTATGCCCGGCTTGTTGAGAGAATTTTGCATCGACCTCTCGGTGCGTTTTTCACCACTATTGCCATATTAGTTACCATTTTTATTGGGTTTGTAAATTTTGGTGCAGGAGTGGAGTTTTTCACTGAAACCGAAGAACAGTATGGCAATGTGGAAGTCCGGGCGCAGGGCAATCTCTCTATGGAGGAGAAGAAGGCTTTGGTTGTTCAGGTGGAAAATGCGGTACTCAGCGTGCCGGAAGTTCGGATTGCTCACACCACCATTGGATCGGGTGGTATTTCTGGGAATTCAGATCGGGCTCCCGATCAAATCGCCAACATGCTGGTTGAGCTCTACCCGGCGGAAGAGCGCGACCGACGCAGTCGCGATGTGTTCGAAGATATTCGGATCCGCACAGCAGATTTTTCCGGAATTAAAGTGACGGCCAATGTGATGGAGGGGGGGCCCCCGGTTGGCAAAGATATTGTCTTGGAATTACGCAGTCAAAACTACGACAAGCTGTTGAGGGAGACCTGGCGCTTACATCGTGCAATGGAGACGTTTGGAGGGCTGCGAGATATTGTGAATACCGCCCCATTGCCCGGTATCGAATGGGAAGTGAAGGTGGATCGAGCCAAGGCGGCACTTTACGGTGCCGACCTTACTGAAGTGGGGAGAGCGGTTCAACTCATTACCAATGGTGTACGCGTTGCAGAATATCGTCCCGATGATACGGATGAGGAGGTAGATATTCGTATCAGGTATCCCAAAAGTGCCAGGGGCATCGCTGCCCTGGATCAGCTAAAGGTCAATACAGCCCAGGGTACTGTTCCCATTAGCAGTTTTGTACATACTGAAGCCATCCCCAGAGTAGACAAAATTGAAAGGATCGATGGAATTACACGTATGCAGGTCAAGGCGGATGCGCAGGAAGGCGTATTGCCGGATGATAAGGTCAAACAAATTAGGGCTTGGCTACAGAATAATCCGGTGGACACTAATGTGGAGTTACTATTCCGCGGGGCCGATGAAGAGCAGAGTGAGTCGTTTCAATTCCTGGGAGTGGCTTTTCTCTTAGCGCTTTTTTTAATGTTTATTTTGCTGGTAACCCAGTTCAACAGTTTTTATCAATCCCTGTTGATCCTCTCTTCAGTGATCATGTCCACACTGGGAGTTATGCTTGGCCTGCTAATCACACAGAGCACTTTCAGCGTAATTATGACCGGAGTGGGTATAGTGGCTCTGGCGGGGATTGTGGTGAACAACAATATCGTATTGATAGATACCTACAATTATGTTCGGAAAAATGAGCCTTGCCTCACGACAACTGAAGCCGCAGTTAAAGCCTCGGCCCAGAGGCTACGTCCGGTATTTTTAACCACGGCCACAACGATCTTGGGACTATTGCCCCTGGCGTTAGGGGTCAGTGTGGATATGGTTGGGCGCAATATCGTTGTCGATGGAGTGATAGCTTCCTTTTGGGTCAAGCTTGCCAGCGCAATTGTGTATGGACTTAGCTTCTCTACCTTGCTCACTTTATTGGTGACCCCCATCATGCTGGTGTTGCCCGGCCACCTATACCGGAAAATTAGCGGGAAACTAAAAATGAAATTTTCCTGAGCGTTGTGAATTCTGAAGAACTGTTCGGAAAGAAATTAGTGATCACAAATCGCGGGGGCTTTAGCCCCCGTTTTTATAGCGGGCAATAACATGGACTATCAGTGGCCAGCAGGGTTGCTAGAGCGCAGTGAGCAACTTTATACAAAGCTTGCCGGGCCTATTAAGCAATTGATAGCAGAGCATCAACTACCCATTGAATTTTACTCGGTGATCAGGGGGGTCTCCCTCCCTTTGGCTCTGTGGATACTCAAGCGTTACAAATCGGGTAGTCCATTGATTGTGGGGATTAGTGGAGGACAGGGAACAGGGAAATCTACGTTGGCGGAAATCTGGAAATTGGTTTATCAAGAGGTGGGGTATCGCTGTTGTACCTTGTCCCTGGATGACATCTACCTGACATTAAAACAGCGGCAGGATTTGGCTAGAACTGTACACCCGTTACTTGAAACTCGTGGTGTGCCGGGAACCCATGATGTCAATCTAGGAATCAGCACACTCAATACACTTTGTTCAGCTGAAACAGGTTCTGCTATTGCAATACCGCGCTTTGATAAAGCGCGTGATGATCGGTTTGCTCCACACTTATGGCCAGTATACCGGGGGCAAGTAGATATCATTTTATTCGAGGGCTGGTGCCTTGGGGCTAAATCATCAGTGCAGCCCCAGGCTCCGCTCAATGAGTTAGAGTCTTCGGAAGACCGTTTCGGCCACTGGAGAGGTTATGTTAATCAGCAGCTTGATGGCCCTTATCGGGAGCTTTTCGCCATGGTGGACACTTGGGTCATGCTTAAAGCGCCGAGTATGGAATCTATCATTGAATGGCGACGGCTACAGGAGCAGAAACTGAGGATGCGCTCTGGGGGGGGGATGACTGATAACCAGATAGTGCGTTTCGTACAACACTTTGAAAGAGTAACCCGTAATCTTTTGAGAGATATGCCGGCCTGGGCTGATTGCGTATTAGATGTGGGGGAAGACCATTTAATTAGAAAGCTGGACTTGAGGCTGGATTGATGTCCGTGGGTTTAAGCCCTGGTATAGCCAGGGCTTAAACGGGCTGGAGAAATAAGCCTCCAGCCAACCTGGGCTTACTTAGCCTTAGGCGGACGGCCACGGCCGCGTTTTACAGGAGCAGCTTCAGTTGTAGCTGCGGCAGCAGTTTCTGCTTTTTTGGGGCGCCCTGACTTTTTCTTGGCTGTTTCAGCTTTTGCTGGGCGACCGGGCTTCTTTTGTGCGGTTTCTGCCTTTGGTGGACGGCCGCGACCGCGCTTTACAGGAGCAGCTTCAGTTGTAGCGGCAACAGCGGTTTCTGCTTTTTTCGGGCGTCCTGGTTTCTTTTTAGTTTCGGCAGTGGCCTTGGCAGGTCGGCCGGGCTTTTTCTTAGCTTCTTCAGTTTTGGCTGGGCGGCCAGGCTTTTTCTTGGCTTGTTCAGTTTTAGCGGGGCGACCGGGCTTCTTCTTAGCAGTAGCCGCAGGTTTTTTCTTCTCTACGGTAGTGAGTTTCTTAGCTACGGCAGCTTCTTCTTTTGCTACGACCTTGGCAACCTGGGAGGCCAGTTTGTTGGCTGCTTTGATTTCAGCCAGTTCATTCTTGGCTTCGGTTGCAGCAGTTTTGGCTTCGCTTGCAGCAGTTTTGGCTTCGGTTGCAGCTTCACGGGCCTTTTTCAGCTGTTGCTGCTGAGCCGCAGTCTTCTTCTTAGCTCTAACAGTAGCTACTTTATCTTGAGTGGTTTTAGCTTTTGCGGCAGCCTTTTTGGCACTGTTTGCCAATTTCTCTGCTTTAGTGGTTGCGTCTTTCTCTTTCTTGAGGCGAGCGCTGTCCAGTTTAGCGGTAAGGGCGCGCAGTTCCGCTTCCAATTTAGTGATGTCGCTGGTAGCGACCTGAGGTGCTTTTTTCGTAGCCATTTAAAATATCCCTGCAAAAAAAATTGTTTTAGTAAGTGGGGGCATTCCTATCAATTATTCTCAGCCATCTTTGCGGTAGTAATAAGCACCGCTCAAGATGCATGTTTTCGGCAGAAAACAATTGATAGTGAGTCCCCCCAAGTTAGCGGCGCTAATTGCAGCTTATTTGCATACCTAATTGCAAGTCCTTTAGATGGTTTTTTTCTATTTAATGTAAAAAAAATGGCTTTTTTTTACATATTTTTCAATTGAGGGTGTTTCGAACTCTGGTTTTGAACTTTTGGAGAGATTGAAAGTGTCCATTACTGGAGATTCCTTAGCACCTGAATATCGCAGACCAGACCCGTAAAACAGAGCTGAATAGTTGAGTAAATTCATAAGTTTTAGAACCCGGCTGGCTTATCTGTTTTGACTTTTGCGCTTGGAGTTTGTTACGCAATGATAGTTCTACCTTGCTGGTTAACAGACCCTGTGGTTAACAAAACTTAACGGCAAAATTTCGGTCTGGTAAATTTTGATCCGGGGAACTGATGACATGGTTGTATGCTCTTTCGAGGTGAATGTAGTAATCGGGTTCACCGGGCTTGCTTGCCAATGTTGTATGAGCGGAGTGCACAGAGGGGTACGTTTATCATCACATCTCTCCTGTTTATCAGGACTTACGGATGTACAGGCCGTTGTATCGGTATATTCGGTGAATTCGGTGTAGTGTTCAGTAAATAAGAACAGACCGCAGAGCAATGTTCTTTCTGGATGATCAGGGTCGGATAGAGAGCACACTTTGGCAATGATTACTGGTTTGTACTCAGAGTGTGATGGGTTGACCAGTTCTATGGAAAGTTATGTCTGTCTGCGGTGATCACCAATATTGAACAGCGCCCTATGCTGAGCCTGGAGGCGATTCTTTTATCGATAGTTATCGCTGGATAACAAAGTATGGTTCACCCAGTATTGCATTTGCTTTCACGTGACAGCCTAACTTGTATCATGCTGTTACTGGAGCCAAATTAGTGAACTGCTTATCGTCAGTGCCTGGAATAAAATCTTGACAAAAGTATTGTCAGAGAGATTTTGTCAGGCGACGGTCAATCTTAATCACCAAGAAGTGACCTCCTTTTGTGCTGTTCCTCTCTGGTGCTTTTGTTTTGAAGTAGGGAAGTTAGCGATACTGTTATGGGCAAAAATTTTACTTTGGTACATGGGTAATAGAAGCTCGTAAATCAGGTGTGGGATTGAGCCTTGGGAAATCATCTGGTGGAGATGTCTTCAGTGGCAGCCAATGAGCGAGACCTTGCCACTGAAGAAATTGTGCAGCATTCGAATACGGTAGCTTTTTTATAGTGGTCCGTAGGGTAAATAACGGTTATTAGAATGTTGGCGAATCCACAGCAGTTGATCTTTGGTCAGCGGAACACTTCGCTGCCTGAGTACTTTAGAAAGCGGAATTACTGCAGATTCAGCTCCGGCGTCCCAACCTGGCAGTTTCATTTCTGCCTGAGTAAAGAAACGGATCAGTTGCCATATTTGATCGCTACTCCAGTTGTCACTCTCGTCTATCCAGCGTTGAGAGGGAAGACGAATCAGTTTGGAAGCTTGTTTATCTTCATTTTTAACTGATTCTATAAAGGGGGTGTCGGATTCGGCAATGGTGATAAGTCTGAGTAACTGTTCTCGGTTGAAACCTTCTTTCGTTTCATTTTGCGGGCCACCTACCTGTGGCTCCCAGGCTCCTACGCTCATACTCACTCCTTATTTAGGTCCAATTTCTGGTGCATTATAGCGAGATGGAAATAGTTCTGTGGAAAGGATTGGCTGATCTGCAAGTTCTGCTAAATGATCACTCTGATATAGGTGCGACAACCGGGACCAAAATTGAGAGAAGAGCCAAGTGCCCTGAGGGGGACTTGAGATAATATAGAGGCGACTCCTTAAGTTGAGGTTCAAATGGAATTTATTTCTAAAGCACTGCCCGCTAGAAAACGTGTGGCACTGGTGGCCCATGACAACCGCAAAAAGGCCATGATTCAGTGGTGTCTGCAACACCGGGACTTGCTGACAAGGCACACCCTGTTAGCCACCGGAACAACCGGGGGGAAGATCGAGGAAGCAACAGGCTTGGATGTGGAAAAGCTGTTGAGTGGCCCTTTGGGGGGCGATCAACAGCTTGGAGCAAAAATCAGTGAGGGGCAGGTAGATCTGCTGATCTTCTTCTGGGATCCGTTTGAGCCTATGCCCCATGACCCGGACGTCAAGGCTTTGCTGCGTATTGCTGCCGCCTGGAATATCCCGGTAGCCTGTAACCAAAGCAGTGCAGATATGATGGTACGGTCACCCTTGATGAATCAGGTACTCGAGAGGGACGTGCCTGATTATCAAAGTTACCTGGCTGGACGCTAGTCGGAATTTTTGCTTAAAAATTGATCTTTTGTGAGCGATTGATTCTGTAACTTATTGATTTATAAGGTTTGTTTGTCCGGGTAATAGGTTGCACTTGCAATGCTTGCGAAATCGCGGCAATCTTGCCCACCAGATCAGACCGGTCAATCCGGCGCCCTTGATATTTGAAAATTGCACGGTGTTTTATGAGTAGACGACGCGGAAAGGCCGTAGAAGAAGAAAAGGCAGATATCGACCTGACGCCCATGTTGGACGTTGTGTTTATCATGTTGATCTTCTTTATCGTGACAGCTTCCTTTGTTAAAGAGCAGGCCTTGGACGTAAATGTGCCTGATCAAAATGAGACCGATACCACTCCACCTGACAGCGATAAGCAGAATATTTTGTTGATGGTTGATGCCAATGACGAGATCACCCTGGGTGGTAGTCGCGTTGACAGTCGCGCTGTAAGAGCCCGTATCGCTCAGCTTTACGCCGAGAACCCACAGGCTATCGTGATTGTCCGTGCACATAACAAGTCCAGCGCAGATACCTATGTTCAGATCGCAGATGCGGCGAAGGAAGTGAACCTGGGTATTCAGGTTTCTCTGGTACCTTACGAAGAAGACTGAGAACTTCTGTTAGTTTTCGAACTCAAAAAAAGCCAGCTTATGCTGGCTTTTTTTGTTTCTGAGGCAATATTTGGCTGGGCCACGGAGAGAGTATCCGTGATAGCCCAAAGGCCCTCATAATTTAAAATTCGGAGCGGATTGCCCATAAGTCAGGGAACACGGCTTTAAATAGAGTCCCATGGAGATAGCCCACACCACTGGAACCTCCGGTACCCATTTTACTACCGATTGTACGCTCGACCATTTTCACATGCCGATAGCGCCACTGCTGCAAAGAAGTGTCAATGTCTACTAACGCCTCGCAGATCTCACTTACTAGGGGGTCATTGCGGTAGACATCGATCAATATCTTCTGCACTGCTGGGGATGGCTCAGGTACCTGGCTAAAATCTCTCTCCAATTCGCCCTGCGGTACTTTGTGCCCCTCGTGTGTCAAAAATGTTAAGAAAGCGTCCCACAAAGTCGGAGACTCAAGACGCTTCAGAAGACGTTGGTAGTGCGTTGAGCCCGGAGTATAATTTTCTAATTTCTTTGGGTCTTTAGCTCCATAGAGAAATTCCAATTCACGAAACTGGTATGACTGGAAGCCGCTGGCAGTGGAGAGACGATCCCGAAAAGACATAAACTCCAGTGGAGTTAAGGTTTCCAGAATATCTACCTGTTGTATCAATGTACGATAGATAGCATCCACTCGCTTAAGCGTATGCAAAGCGCGATTGCGTTCACCTGCATTGAATAGGCGCACCAAAAAGTCCAGTTCATGCAGCATTTGTTTAAACCACAGCTCATAGCTCTGGTGGATGGTAATAAATAAAAGTTCGTCGTGCTCGGGGCCATCGGAAAGGGGCTTCTGGCACTGTAAAAGCTCGTCTACTTTAAGGTAAGAACTATAAGTTATTGTCATAGTCAGCTGCTTCCTGAGCGTGTTTTGACCAGTTGCAAAATAATGCGCTTTTTAGCCGGTGTGGATCAAAACAAAAATTTTGGCAAAGTGATTTATATTGGACTCATTATAAAGCCTGGAGCTCTTTGAATGGAAAACCCTGCACAAAATCTGCGTGTTGACAGCGCCCGCCTCTGGAATAGCCTGATGGAGATAGCTGAAATAGGTGCGACACCGGCAGGCGGGTGTAACCGTCAGGCCCTAACCGATGAAGACCGCGAGGGGCGAGATCTTTTTGTGCGCTGGTGCCGGGATATCGGTTGCGAGATTCGCGTGGACCGGATGGGGAATATTTTTGCACGCCGGCCAGGTGCGGATAATAGTTCACCTGCAGTGATTACCGGCTCTCATTTAGATACCCAGCCTACCGGCGGTAAGTTTGATGGTGTCTATGGCGTTCTTGCGGGGCTGGAAGTTTTGCGAACCCTGGAGGACAACGGGATTCGAACTAAAGCGCCGCTGGAGTTAGTGGTCTGGACCAACGAAGAGGGCGCACGTTTTTCTCCTGCGATGGTTGGCTCAGGTGTCTGGGCCGGGGAGTTCAGTTTGGAGTATGGTCACAGTCGTGCGGACAAGTCCGGCATTACGATTGGCGAAGAATTGGAGCGGATTGGTTACCTCGGCACTGAGCCGGTTTTGCCAAGGGCTATTAAAGCGTCCTTTGAGGCTCATATTGAGCAGGGCCCCATTCTAGAAAAACAAGAACAGGTCATAGGTGTTGTTACCGGGGTGCAGGGTATTCGTTGGTATGACGTTATATTTCACGGAATGCCTTGTCATGCGGGGCCGACGCCGATGGAAGATCGCCGAGATCCGGTGCAGGCACTATCCATGCTTTGCGAGCGATTGTATCGCGAGGTGAGGGCTTACTCTGAAGATGCCCGTATCACTTGCGGCGACTTGAGAGCGGCACCAGGGAGCCGTAATACTGTTCCGGAAGAGGTCGTATTGGCGCTCGATTTACGCCACCCCATACCCGAGGGGTTAAACCATCTACACGGGTCTCTTTATCGATTGGCCGAACAGGTGCAGGAGGAGACAGGTACTCGGGTTGAGGTGCGTGAGGAATGGTATTCACCTCCTGTCGCTTTTGATGAAAATTGCATCGATGCGGTTAGTCGTGCGGTACAAACTCTGGGCTACAGTAATCGCCGCATGGTATCGGGTGCGGGACATGATTCGGTTTATGTCTCCCGTGTTGCTCCCGTTTCAATGATATTTGTGCCTTGCGAAGGGGGCTTGTCTCACAATGAAGCGGAGTCAGCAGAGCCAGGCCACTTAGAAGCAGGCTGTAATGTGCTGTTACATGCAATGTTGAAAGCCGCTGAACTGGCATAAAGAAGCTGCATGGCAGATTTAATGACGGCGCTACTCATGTTTTGAGATAGGGCCGCTAACTGACAACAAGTTGGAACAAAGGCGAATGGGTGAATTTACTTTGAAGTACCGTCAGGATAATGGCGGTACTGCCCCCCTTAACAATTGGGGAATGGACTCTGAATATGGCGTTTTGCATGATGTCCTAATCGGGCCTGTGGATAACTTTAGCTGGCGTACGGGAAATGCCAGCGCGCGACGTGCTGAACGTCTTGGTATGCAGTTTGATCACAAAGTGGCCGAAGCCCAGCATGTGGAAATGCTCGATGCCTATAGGCAGGCTGGAGTGAATACGCACCTGATTCCTGCGGACAGCAGTCTGCCGTATCAGATATATGGTCGTGATTCCTCGGTGATGACTCCTTGGGGGCCAATAGTGACACAGATGTTCAGCCCGTGGCGCCGAGGGGAGTGGGCGCCGATTGTGAAAAAGTATGCAGAGCTAAATATCCCCATTTACGATGTAATCACCGCTGGGTCACTTGAAGGCGGAGACTTTATGGTGCTTGAACCCGGTGTGATTCTCTGCGGATATTCCGGCGAGCGCACCAGTCCGCTAGGGTTTGCGCAAATGAAAAGCTGGGTAGAAAAAGAGGGCTGGGAGGTTAGAGGCTATCAGTTCGATCCGTTCTTCCTGCATATTGATGTGATGGTGGCAATGCTTGCAGAGAAACTGGCTGCGATTTGTATCGATGCTGTTGAGCCGGAGCTGGTACAGTGGTTTAAGAGCCGCAATATAGAAATCATTGATATCCCTTTCCCGCAAGTATTGGAGTTGGGTGTGAATGTCGTTGCCCTGGGTAATGATCGCGTAATGCTGCCCAAGGCCAATACGGGGCTCGCTGAAAAATGCCGTGCCCATGGTTTGGAGGTCATTGACCCTGATATCTCTATGATTACTCCTGGAGGAGGCGGCGTACATTGCATGTGTCAACCTTTACGCCGGGATTCTGCACAGAAAACTTGATTCTGGTCGTTTACGGCATGGGCTGGCCCGGCTATCGCTGGCCGGGTTATTCCCGTCAACGAAAGTGGTTGATTAGGAACTCGCGCCCCTGAGAGCAACGGTTAATATGGATCGTCTGAAAAGGTGGCTTGCAGTTGATAAGAAAAGCTATTTTTTGCTGAGGCCTCATATTGCGGTCACTCAGAGTGCCCGATCTACTTCTTACTCCGGAGAACATTATGCAAAGCGCATGCGCGGAAATTCAGGTTCAGGTCAAAGACCGCATCCTTGAAATGACTATTAACCGACCTGAGCGTAAAAATGCCCTGACGATGGTTATGTACAAAACCATGGCAGATCTGCTCAATAGTGCGGCGACCAATACGGATATCCGGGTTGCGATTATTTCTGGAGCAGAAGGTATTTTCACCAGTGGTAATGACCTGAACGATTTTCTGGGAGGTTCCACAGAGGGAGAGGAGTCCCCAGTTTTCCAGTTTATGAGTGCCCTTTACCATTTCCCCAAACCGGTGGTTGCGGCTGTGAATGGCCCGGCGGTAGGTATCGGTACAACTATGTTGTTGCACTGTGACTTGTCTTTTGCTGGTGAAGATAGCATGTTCCAAATGCCATTTGTGGATCTGGGGCTGTGCCCTGAATATGGCTCCAGTTACTTACTCCCCCGTATTGCTGGCCATGCTAAGGCCTCCGAACTGCTATTGCTGAGTAAGCGCTTTGGAGCACGGGAAGCTGTTGAAATTGGAATCTGTAATGCAGCGGTGGCACCAGCGGAAGCTATAGTACGTGCCCGTGAGGCTGCCGCTGAACTTGCTAAAAAGGCGCCGGCAGCGGTACGCCTGACCAAGCAATTATTGCGCACAGGCACCGAGGAGAGGGGGTTGGAGTTTATCCAGGATGAAGGCCGTCACTTTAAAGAGCGCCTTGCATCTGAGGAGTTTAAGGAAGCTGCCACGGCCTTTATGGAGAAGCGGCCAGCAGATTTTTCCAAGTTCGACTGAATTGAAAAAGGCCGCAAGATGCGGCCTTTTTACTCTTTATCCATATTTAATTAGTCGGATTATGCCTTGGGTTTCGTGACAGGTAATTGACCGCCCTGTCCGGGTGATCGGTGAAGAGAGCGTCTATACGCAACCGGTATACGGCAAAGTGCAGGAAGTCTTCAAAGCTTGCAAACTCTTCAGGCACTTTACCGGTGTCAGCGCGGAAAGTGTATGGGTGGACCTGTAGCTGTCTGCTATGTGCGCGGCGAACGACACCATTAGCGCTCGGCTTGCCATTTTTCGTGTCAATCAGCATTGGGTACCAGGGACCAATTCCTTCTGCGTAAGTGGCAATTTTACTCAGTCCGCCCTGCTGTAACATCCAGTCGTAGTCATAGCTTTCGATATTTCCGTTGACTGTAATCAGCTTTTCCCCCCAATCTGTGGCTGCAACCAGCTGCACTAAGGGTAAGTCCATACCTAGGGATGGCATCAGTTCAAATTTAATACGCTGGAGCTCTTCTGCATCAAAGCACTGAAGGAAAATTTTTTGGTCAATATCGGAGTAGCTATATTTCTTTAGTGTTTGCAGCGCCAATACGGCGATATCCCTACCCTCCCAGTGATGGAAATAGGGTTTTTTAATTTCCGGATAGATACCAATGTCGTAGCCCAGCGAACGATTAAGCCCTTGAATTAGCTCGAGCTCTTCCTCGAAAGTGGAGAGTTTAAAGCTGGATTTCCATAGTGGGAATCTCCCGGGGTATTTTGCCTGGTGACCATCTTCCCCGTTTATAAAAGGCTCAGAAACCCGAAGTTGTTTGAGTTCGGTAAGGCTAAAGTCGATAGTGTAAAAGTGGCCGTCATCTCGTGCACGTTGTGGAAAAACTTCGGCAACATTGGTTACGTTGTCGAGGTGAATGTCGTGCATGACAATCAGGTGGTTGTCTTTACTGAGTACCAAGTCCTGTTCTATATAATCCGGGCGCATGCCGTAGGCCAGCGCCTTGGATTCCAGCGTATGTTCTGGCAGGTAAGCGGAGGCGCCGCGATGAGCAACCACCAATGGGTGCTTCTTGCGAGGTTGAATACTGTCAGCACAAGTGAGCGTTGAGGCTATCGAACAGCCGATTAACACAAATGATAAAAGTTTTTTAAACATGTGAAAGTAACCCTTAATTGACTGTGCGGCACTTTCTAGCAAAAGATTGTGACAGAGAGATATCAATAAGGTTAGCAATTGTACGCTCCGAGTATTCCAACTATTTTCACACGTTAAATAAGTCCAAATTGGAATTTAGCCAGTTATTAATAAGACATGGGTAGCCTGATCAATAACTTGAGAGGGTGTTATTTAGGCTATCGCGAAGTCTGGACCAGATTGTCATCCATTTAACGAATAATACAAATTTGGCATTTTTCATTACTTAATAGATTTTGGTTATTGATCTGAGGGCGGAATAGACCTATGGCGGGCCAGAAGCCCGCAAATTTCAGTAAGGGAGCAGGGTGTTTGAGAAGTCTAAACTGTAGCCTCGTGAGGCCATAAGTAATCTGCGTAGATTTCACGGAGATCTTTCTTACTCACTTTACCCGTCGCAGTGTGAGGAAGCTTTTTTGCTGTCACGCAGTCGTCGGGAATCCACCAGTTGGCAAAATGGCCTTTAAAGGCTGCCAGGATTTCAGAGGATTTTATTTTTTTGCCCTCAGCGGGAATAACGATAAGTAGAGGGCGTTCGGCCCACTTTTCATGAGCCACACCAATGACCGCGGCCTCCGCGACATCTCCGAGTGTCATGGCAAAATTTTCCAGTTCAATGGAAGAAATCCACTCGCCGCCTGACTTGATCACATCTTTGGTGCGGTCAGTGATCGTTAGGTAGCCGTCGGCATCGATAGTGGCAACATCCCCGGTATCAAACCAGCCGTCTGTGGTAAGGGCTGACTTATCAGAGCGATAATAACGCTCGCACACCCAGGGGCCGCGCACCTGTAAGGCGCCAAAGGCCAGGCCATCTTGGGCGAGGGTGTTGCCTTCTGGATCTACAATACGCATTTCAACGCCAAACCCGGAGCGGCCTTGCTTTAGTCTGAGGGCTTGGGCTGCTTCGTTTGGTAGGTTTTTAGGTACCCGGGCATTATAAGTCCCCAGGGGGCTCATTTCTGTCATACCCCAAGCGTGGTGAGTGTAAACACCATGTTTTTGTTCAAATTCCGCCATAATGCTCCAGGGGCAAGCTGAGCCGCCAACGACAACACGGTTGAGACTTGGCAAGGTATCCTGGTTATCTCGGAGATGTTTGAGCAGGGAGAGCCAAACTGTTGGAACACCGGCGGCAATAGTAACGCTTTCCTTCTGTATCAAACTGCTCAGGGTCTCACCACAGCCCATCTTTGGGCCAGGCAAAACAAGCTTTGCGCCCACCGCGGGCGCAGCAAAAGGTATAGACCAAGCATTGACATGAAACATTGGTACGACGGGCAATATGGCCTCATCCCTACTGATTGCGAAGACATCAGGCATCAGTACTCCATAAGTGTGGAGCATCAGTGAACGGTGCGAATAAAGCACGCCTTTCGGGTCACCTGTTGTACCGGATGTATAGCAGAGCGCCGCTGCGCACTCTTCATCTAGTTCGGGCCAGGAAAACTCGATGGATTCGCTTTCGATTAGCGCTTCATAGCAATAAACATTCGCCAGGTTAGTAGCAGGCATATGAGCCTTATCTGTCAACACAATGATGCCTTTAACAGAGTCGAGTTGTTCTGCCATTCTCTCGACCAAGGGCATAAATACGGGGTCAATAAATAACCATCGATCTTCCGCGTGTTTTACTATATAAGTGATTTGTTCTGGGAAGAGGCGTGGGTTGATCGTATGACAAACAAGGCCACTACAGGAGGTGGCATAATAAAGTTCAAAGTGTCGGTGATCATTCCAGGCTAGGGTACCAATTCGATCTCCTTTATTGGCTCCAAGCTTTTTTAGCGTGTGTGCTAATTGGGAAACTCGTTTAAACGCTTGTTGATAGCTATAACGGAAGTGGGGGTTATCCTGAGTTACCGAGACAATTTCACTATCAGGTGAATTATTCAGGGCATGGTTCATGATACCTGTGAGGATGAGCTGAGATTGCATCATCAAGCCGTTCATCGTTTACTCCTTATTATTATCTTTTATTTTCAGGTAGGCGTGAGCCCTCCTGGAAATAAACTAGGAAGGCGGCAGTAAAAGGATAAAAATTGATTATTTTTAAACTACTGAATGATTTTTATCCATTCCCCTGGCTTGGGTTCGCCGCGGGGGTAGTAACCGTTTAAAAGGCGTAACTGCTCCTCTGCATATTCGCCGATTTCCATGTGCTTTGCCAAGGAGGCAAAAGAAGTTTTTTCATTCGCCTGGACGTAGCGCAAGCGTTTAATATCAGTTTCAACAGTGTCAGACGGCCGTAGTGGACGGAAGCTACGAATACTAGTCAGGAATAAGTCATCATATTGATCAACAACTTCCTCTGAAGAGCTGTCACTACGAATGATTTTTCCTTCGAGCATAAACTGACGGCTACCGTAAAAAATTACTGCAATTCTGTCAGGATCTGCGTCCTCCTTCTCTAAGTTGGGTATTTTCCCCGTGTGCCCTTCTAGTCGGTACTGATTGAGCTTTTCATCTTGCTCCAGTTTACGTATATCATATTCAGATCGCAGGGCCATATCAGCGGGTTGATTACCTTCGCGATTAGAAATTGTAATAGTGATCTTTGCACTTTTATCTGGAGCGGAACCTACAATGGCTGAACGTTGGTTTTCAACGAGCCATCCCTCAGGAAATAATAGGGAAAAACCCAGTCGTTTATGGTTGTAGCGGTTTTTATTGGACTGTTGTGTATTTTGTCCATAGACGAGGCCGTCGGTTTTTTTGCGGTAATAAGTTACTTTGGTTTCCTTGCCCTCTTCTGGTAATTGGCCTGCGGCATCAACAACTTCCTGCAGACGGAGATCGTTTCTGGGGTGTGATGAGAAAACACCGTGGTAAGTTTGCGGCTTCTTACCTTCAACTCGGGCGCGGCGCCGGGCAAAAGTTTCCTGATCTTTGAGTAATCCTATAACATTGATCATGGCTTGAGGGTCATAGCCAGCTTTGAACATATATTGGGCGCCAAAGCGGTCAGCCTCCAACTCCATCTCCCGCCCGTAGCCTTTTACGGCTGCAGTGCTATACAGGTTTGCTACATCGCCAACTACACCACTGCCTGTCACCAATACGGAAAGTACAGACACAACACTGGCTCCCGTAGCAGCTGTTTTTTGACGGACGGCATGTCGCGCGGTGATATGGCCAATTTCGTGGGCGAGAACGCCCGCCATTTCTGCTTCAGAATGTAGGTAAGTAAGTAAACCCCTGTTGATGTAGACGTATCCTCCGGGCAGTGCAAATGCATTGATATCCTGACTGTCAATAATAGTAAAGTGGTACTTGAGAGCAGGTCGGTCACTGGCAGCAGCGACCTTTTGTCCAACGTGATTGACATAGGTGGTGAGTACCGGGTCGGTATAGATTGGAGTACTCTCTATAATCTTTTCATGCATTTCCTTGCCAATTGAAATTTCTTTGCTCTCAGACATTAATACCAGGTCAGGTTTATTGGTTGCGGGGTTGAATGCGCACCCGGCAAAGAGCACTACAATCGAGCAGGTAATAATCCGATTGATATATGTCACCATCGCTGGCCTCCAGCTGATTAATTATTTATGAATTGGGTGCTCCCGACGGCACCAAAAATTGTTGAAGTTGCAGCGCCATGCCTTTGCAAGCATTATTTTGTACTCTGGCAATAAGCGGAATAGGGATGACGATTGCAGGCATATAGGAAGTTCCCTTGGCATCAGCGCTGAGTTTTCCTGAGAGTTCTCTGTCCCTGAAGTCCCAAACGGCTGCTTCATAGTCTGATTCTTTGTCCCAGGTTCCAAAACCAAAGCATCCGGCACCGCCAGTGCTGATTGTGCAGCTAATAGAGCCTGCACTGGCCGTAGTTTCGGTTGATCCATCGATCCAAACGATATATTTGACTCCGTAGGCCTCCATGCGCTCACGAACATTTTTGTTTTCCATTAGACGGTCGAGTGAGCGGACATGCATGGGTGCGGTTCTGGGTTCAAACCAGGGGTACATTATGTCGACGAACTCTTTTTCCGGGATGATATTTACACCTTGTTCCGGATTGTGTAGTTCCCTGCCGACACAAGCGATTAAATCTGGCTCAGTTTCATACTCGCTGGAATGACGACGGCCGAGGATGACGACGGAGTCGCCCTCGGTGAGTTCGCCATCACTACGCCGATACTCATCAATAACAACAGTGGTACAGCCGCTGACAAAGATAATAATTGTAACAATAAGGGGCTTGAACACGATAAACTCCTCCTATTCAGCCTTTTTAGCTTTCACTTTAAATTCCCGCAAAGAAAGTGATCTGCGTTTTCCAGAAAGGAAAGCCTGCAATTCTGGAATTTTTTCAAAACCGGTATAGAGATTTGCGCCGGCGTCACGAAGAGCGATATTGATAGCTTGTGCGAGCGCCTGTTCCTGGGATTTTAGAAATGCGGTCGGGGTCTTCCCGTAAGCGGTTATAACCCAATTGGCAACTTGCTCTCCATTGGGATCGAAAGCTGTCATATTATATTTGATCCAAACTTCGAAAATATTGACCCGGGTTTCACGTGGCATAGTAAATTGCAGTTCACGTACCTCGGGGATTATTACTATTTCGATATTTTCCGGAAGATCCTGCGGGTATTTGGATAGCGACACGGCATCAGTAAACATTGAGCCAAGAACAGTTTCAAAAAGATTTCTCTGTGCCTGCCCGGTGCTGATACTCCATTCTTCACGATCTTCGCTATCTTCTTTGTAGGTAAAGCTTTTGAAGTCCTCACTGAGATAGAATCCTACGGTGAGCGGTAATTGGTCCCCTATCGGTGCTGGATAGTTTCCATCTACCTGGATAGTATGGCTGCAGGCGCTCAGAATAAGCCCTAATACAATTAAGTTGACGATACTTTTAGCAAGAGTCATCCTATACCTCATATATTCCTCCTTTAATCAATTAACTAGCGGAAGTCATTTAACCCCACGAAGGTACCGCCATTTCGATAGGTGAGTTCGCGCATCAGGGCAGCAAAGCGAAGCCCCGTTGTTTGTAAATGTGGAGGTCGTGAGAATTGGACGGGGAATCCCACTGCGTGGATTCTAATATTTCTCTTTGACTCTCCGCGCTTGGCATTTACTCGTTCAACTGCCAGCATGACATTGCGGATTGACTTGCCCGTGAATTCATCGCCGAGTACATAAATACTAATTTTTTTATCGGGGTCATAGAAACTACGAACGGCTTTTTGAATTCCCTCTACCGGACTTGAATTACTGAATGGATTCCAAGATTTAAGACGTTTTAGTATCGCCTGGCGGCGTCCCGGAGTATCGGGAATCCATTTGTTACGATAATTGAAGAACATATAATCCCCCATATCGTTCATAACCTGGATACCTTTGACATTGGGGTATAAGTCGAGGGTATTGACCATTTCGGCCATCATACGGTCCCAGCCGTAATTAAACATACTGCCCGAAGTGTCAATTATGAAGAGAATGTATTCACTGTCTACGGGAATACCGCCAATCACATTGTTCTTTCGCTGGTAGTTTTCGCCCAATAACCGACGCATTTCATCTGTGATCGATTGCAGTGCGATAGTCAGTTCGCCTTTGAGTTTCCCCTCTTCACTTTGCCCTTCGGTCTTGCTGGCAAATTCAGCTTGCAGTGCCTCCAACTCGCCGCGAAGGTTGGCTATCCGTTTGTGTTCAATATCTATTTGTTCCCGTTTGGCATTGAGATCGCGGTTTAATACTGTTGTTTCACCTCGAATCTCGGCAAGCTGCTGTTCAAGCTCCAGAACCTGACCTGAAAGGTCAACTTCGGCTTCTTCCAGAACAATAGGTTCTGCAGTCTTCGCAATCATCAGTAATAAGACAATGGCGCCAAACCCACAGCAGATGACATCCAAAAAGGAAATACTGAATTCCTCTTGGCGCCGTTTCTTTCGTGCTCCCGTCATGGCCAGTCCCTCGATGGTGCAAGGAAAGAGCCTTTCGTTTGCATGGCAAGTTTCCAGAATTCACTGGCCGCGAATGGGTCGCCTTCCATAGGTGCGAGAATTATATTCACCGGAACATTTTTAGGGAGAACCCGCATTGCACGCTTAAATAATGCACGCCGATCCCGGCCGGAAATGGTCGGACGCCTCGGTGGTTTCATCCCCTGGGTGGGTAACCCATCAGTGATGAGAATGATATTATCGGGCAGTGGTGTCATAGTATGAATAGCGTTAAAAACTCTTTCTAAACTGGTGCCATTTTCCGGCACTATCTCATTCAGCCCCTTGATTGCCTGGTCCAATTGATCGCGGTCATCTACATTGAGCCAACGATCTTCGGTACCGGAAATAGCGGCACGAAAAGAAGTATTGAAAGTATAGATCTGGTATTGGCTCTCCTGAGGAAACTGCGCGGTAAGCCAGGAGACCGTATTGAGCGCTCGACGCCATTTTTCAGTTTTGCGCTTTACCTGCGAGGACATATTCCGTGCGCGTATAATCTTGATCAGCTCGTCGCCAAGCATGGAGGCAGATGAGTCCAGTAATATCAGGATTCTATTTCCGCCAAGACGCAGACCGGTTAGATATTGACGGTCTCCATCACCTACATATTTTCGTACGTTGTTACCCAGTTTCTTATTCTCTTCCTCCAGATTTTTTTTGGCCTGCTCTAATTTTTTAAGTTTGTCCTGGAGTCTTTTGATGTCTTCCTCTTCGTCAATACTATCTATTTCAGCAATATTGCCTTTCGTCTCTTCAATTTGTTCGAGGATGCGGCGTGCAAGTCCCTGGGCTTCAACCAGATCATTGCTGACAATATCGAGGGTATTGTGTGCTTGGACCAAATGTTCCTGGCCAAATTCAACATCTTCCTGTAACAGGTTAACTTCAGCACTAAGGTCCTCCGTCTCCACTTCAATCTGGTGGTCAGAGCCGTGTTTGATAATAAGGAATATTAGGGCCACAGCGCCAAAGCCACAGGACATGATGTCGAGGAATGACAGGCTGAAAGTAGAAAAACGACGTTGTCTACGTCCCATATCTCTCCACACTGATTGCAGTGACTATATCCTGAAAATCTGCAACTCCAATTGTATCGCCGGCATTCAGGTTGACCGGCGAGGCGATTTCCTTGCCGTTGAGGGTGAGCTCGACTCCAGCATCCACTCGCAGAGCGAGTCTGCCTGCATGGTTAGTGATGGTAGCTGCCGGGTGGTCTGGCGGGCTTGGCGTTATTTGGAACTTCTCGTTGTGCCAGAAAACGAAAAGCGGTTCCTGCGCTGCCAGGGCTTTGTGGCCGAAAAGCAGATGTGTAGCTGCGGTGTCAGAAGAGCTCTCAACATGTATTTTTACTTCACTGGGGGGCAGTGCGCTGACCGAGTTGATTAATCTGAGTGCATTGGCATCGCTCCGCAATTCATTCCAGCGTCGGTTGATAGCATGTGCAATTGAATCTCTGGGGAGCAAGTGCATTCTCTGTGCCAGCTGAATACCCCCGGGGATATCTGCCCAGCGATGGGAGATAAAACTCACGCTATTTCTCTCCTCAAGGTTTTCGATCATTGCACGAATACGGGAGAGAAGCGGGGCGGTGGCATCCTGCAGTTGTCGCAGACTTATTTTAGCGGTGCGGTCATCGAGTTCTGCCAGCACTTCGCCTTGACGCATGGCCTGATTGATCCATTGGGGCATTAGATCGTAGAGCTGTTGCTCTGCCTCAGCCGAGTGCAGTGGATCGAATCGGCACTGCATGATAAATGCATCAGTAAAGACACGGGCCCAAGACTCTTGGAAGTTGTGCAAACCAGCATCGGCCACAGTCTCCACGGCTTTTACAGTTGCTTGTTTGTCCACCGCAACCTTTGTTACCAAGGTTTGATGAAGCTGTAAATCGATGTGTAGCTGGAGGCCGGCAGGGGCCAAATTACCCAGACAGGCTGTTGCCGTATCAACAATTCCCACGATATTAATTTCACTAACCTTTATAACCCCCAAAAGCAGTGCTAACTGTTCATGAGTGAAATTTCCAGGGACGGCTAAAACTATTTCTTCAGGCAGATCGCAATGCTCTGATATTTCTTGCAGGTGACAGTAAGCCAGGTCTGCATGGTGACGACAGTGCTGATTTTCAGACTTCAGTGATTCGAGACTGAGGCGTCGCCAAAACTGATTATTTACCTGAGTGGGGTGACTGCGAGCACGCATTTGTGCGGATGTGCCGATATGGATTTTACTCGTCTCGATTACAGCAATTCCGGGGCTTTCCAGCACTTCATTGGTGTTGGAAAAAACTCGCAGTCCACAGTCATTTATTTCCAGGACACCTTGTCCCATGGGAATTCCTCGCACGACTAACTATTAAAGAGGTTGGGTCTGCTAGCTAATTTTTAAAAAGCGCAGCAGGCGGTTATCACAATAATTCTGAGTATCCAAAACCAGTCGTTCTTGCATAAGCTGCAGCTGATGTGTAAAAAACATAATAACGATGCTGATAACTAAGGCGATAAAGGTGGAGTTGAAGGCGACACCCAGGCTCACGGTAACCCCAGCAATATCTCCTTCGACAGCACGGTGGGCCTGCGACAATGCTTCACCGATACCGCGTACAGTGCCGATAAAGCCAATAGAAGGAATTGCCCAAGTGATATAGCGGACCATTGCCAATTCAGTGTCGAGCCTGTCTCCCTCAGTTTCACAAACTTCTTTAACTGAGTTAGACACCGCAGCGACATTTTTAGTGGAGCCGAAACGCTGGAGTGCTGTCAGTAGGGCTCGGGGTACAAGGTATCGTCGCTCTACTTCCGGTAGCGCTTGAATGGGCCGCGACAGGTCCCGGGTATCCTCGGGTAGAATTGGCGTTCCTTCACTGATATTGAGTAATGCTGTGTCCAGTAACTTGCGCTCGCGCATACTTCTTTGGGCTTTTAACCCCATGATTGCCATCGCCCATAACATTAATACAAAACAGGCTTCCTGCTCATAGTCGCGCATTACAATGTAAATTGAACGCTGTTGAATATAGGTTTCACCCGCCGCTTCCCGTGCAAGTTGCTCCTCAATCAGGGCGTCTGCATTGGGGCGTATTATTGCGACGTAAATGGCATGTACGAAAATAATTGACCCAAGTAGAGCAAATATTTGAAAGAAAAAATCCGATGATTTGAATTTCATAGTGGTACTCTCAAGCGGCTATTTCTATATATCCACAGGGAAGGAAACCGATAAGTCCTCAGAAATTTCCTCGGAGGCCTTATAGTTATCTGAACTACTTTTTCGTTTGCTTTTATTCACCTTAGCCTCATTGTTTGCTGCTGTAGATGAGGTTTTTGAATTGTTTTCAGCCTGTTCTTTCTCTTGTGCCGATAGTGGGCTGACTACGAAAAGGAAAATAATAGCTAACATACTTTTCATGGGGTTGTCCTAATTAATCCAACGAGCCAGCCTGAAACCGATATCATTTCTGGCCGTTTCTCCATAATCTCGGTAGGACAGACGCAGCTCAGTCAGACCTGAATGGCGCCAACTGGAGCCCCGAATTACGTGGTAATCACCGTCCTGAGGTCCCACAGGATTTTCTTCCATTCGGGATGATAGACCGGTACCGATTGTGTAGAGATCATGAATCCACTCAGACACATTTCCCCCGAGATCGTAGATACCAAATTCATTGGCGCTATAGCTGGCAACAGGCGAAGTCGCTGCATAGCGATCACTGTAGGTGCGAAGAACGACGGGGACTAGTTTTGTGGCTGTCGTGTCGGCGTAATTTCCGGAGTCACTTTTAATTGGTAAATCATTGCCCCAGGGGAATTTACGCATAGTGCCTCGGTCATAGCGGGCAACCCAGGCCCACTCTGCTTCTGTGGGCAATCTGTAGCCATTGGCGGCGGCGTCAAAACCTACAATGCGACCGGCTTCAGTCAGATAAACCGGTGTTAACCCATCTCTATCACTGAGCCAATTACAGAAGTGGACTGCTTCTGTCCAGTTGATATTTACAACGGGGAGATTGTCATTATCCAGGCTTATACCATTGACATGGCTGGAGGTGTGCAGGCGTTTGTATTGACGGTACTCCCTGTTAGTAACCTCAGTTGTCCCGATGTAGAAAGGGCGGTTCAGGGAAACCTGGCGCATGACTTCGTTGGCGCGTCGCCCCTGCTCCCGACGGGAGGAACCCATAGTGAATACGGCATTCGGACGCATTAACTTCAAGGTGCCACCTGCTGCGTGGCGAAACGTCGAGGGCACTTGTCGCCAGCGAGCCTGTTCGGAGGTCAGCAGTACCGCCCTTACGGTTTGCTCCAGCTTTGTACTGGGTATCACGCGGGTATCAAATTCTTGATAGCCTTCTTTGCGTACAACAATAGTGTGGCTGCGTGCGGGTAAATTAAAGGTTTGTCCGCTGATACCAGCATATTGCCCATCAATATAGACCTTGGCATCTGGTGGCACACTACTGACGTGAACTTTACCGTGGACAACATTGAGGTTTATGTTCAGATCGCGCTCGGTGCCGGCACTGAGATCGATGGTGTGTTCAATAGAGGCGTAGCCATCTTTAAAAAAACGCAAACGGTGTATTTGGCCAGAGCTGAGTTCCAGCTCTAGCGGTGTGTGACCGCGAAACTCCCCATCTACGGTAACCCCGGCTCCCTCGGGGATGGTAACAACTCGGAGTAAGCCATCTGCTGGACCAAGGCTGACGGTTGCCAGCGTTTGATCGACACCTGCGGTGACAGCCACAGGAATATCGACGCCCTTATGCTCTGGGAGAGATACAGAAACCTTTCGGTCTCCCTGAACCAATTCCGTTGTCAGAGGTGTTTTACCAAGTATTTTTCCCTCGACTGTGACCGTCGCTCCAGAAGGATTACTACTGATAGAGATGTTGGCCCAACCGGGGCGGAGATTTGCTTCTAGACGATGGGTATTGTCGAGTCCTTCAATATTGATTTCCCGCGTGAATGGTAAATATCGCTCCGAGAGGATGGTCACCCGCATTGGTCCGGCAGTAATACCTTCCACCAAGCCATTGTTGTTGGGTGTTTCGCTACCATTTATCAGGATTTTTACCGGTACCTGCGGAGTAGTCTCTACCAATAGGTGGCCAGGCAGTTTTTCAAGGGAGACGGAGTGGCGGCTATGTCCTTGGCTTTTTACTTCAACTTCGCCATTCTGTGGCAGATAGCCTTCAGCACTAATGCTAAAACGATAGGTACCCGGTAGAACCAGGTGACCATCGCCAAGTGGGATCGAAAAGCCACTGATCTTTATCCGTGCATCAATGGGATTCGTATCAAAAATTAGGGAGCGCGCCATAATCAGGTAGGTCAGCGCGAAAATAGAGATTAATAGACAGGCTGTGACAATCAAAGCCTGTTTAGAAAGAAACAAACGAGCTCGTGCAGACTTCACCTGTACAGGTGTAAATCCAACCGGTTTAATCAGGTTGTGCTCCTGAGCGGCTGGTTTTTCATCATGGACAGGGACGGCTTCCTTCACTGTCATTTATGTTTCCCTATTGCTGTTACTTATAGATTTATCGCAATGGCAATGGCAATGGCATTTCATCTTCAGTAGCGTGAAGCGAAAGCACCAAAAATGGGGTACACAATTTCCTATGTGCAGCAAGCTTAGCTTGCTGGCGTAATCTGCATGGAAATTTATCGGTCGTTTGTCACAGGACACTTCGTTTCGCTGTGTTCAACACGGTGTCTATTTTAACGCCGGGCTATTACGAAAATCTTATTCTTAGATTGGGTACTGCTACCAGGGTTCTCTTGTTTAGCTATTATTGACGCCGTTTATTTTTTCAGCACAGCGAATGACTACTTCTGGTATGGATGTTCCCGGTTTAACAATAAATTCCTGTCGTACATCCCGATAACCTTGTCGTGTTCCGACGGCTATGTAGCGGCCAGGTTTAAGTGCAATCTCTCTCTGATCGAAATTGCCCAGCTTTCCTACGTGATAAATTGTGACACTGGTGCTACGGTCTGATTTGAACCTCACCGGAAGTGGAATCAAAGCCTGTGTTAGGGCACCTTCAAGTTTTTCAATTTGTTGCTGAAGCCTGGGGGTTTCTTCGCTTAGCTTACGCGCGTCAGTTAATACCTTGCGAGCAAAGTGGTTTCTTTTGCCCTCGCTAAGGGTGAGGGGATCTTGCAGTAGGTCCTGTAATTGGTCATCTAATTTTGCTCTGGCAGTTGCGCGGGCCTTCCCTGTAACTGCGGCTACTAGGCTAGCATCTTTTTTAACCAAATTGGTGTAGCTTTCCAGCGCTTTGTGCCAGTCCTCTTCTGTCTCCTGGAAACGGGCCTGTTGAAGTAATTTGTCTATTTTTATTCTATCCGCCCCATTTTTTGCCTGTATTAGCCCAATGCGGGGTGCTTTGGCTATAGGTTTTAATTTTTGCGCTTTATGAAAATAGACTTTCGCTGTTTCAAATTTCTGTTCGGCAATCGCGCTATAGCCAGATGACATTGCGCTTTGGTAATCCCTCTCAGTGATTGCCTCTTCTACTTTTGCTAATAAGTTATGAGCGATAAAAGTTTCTGGATCTATAGAAATAGATTTTTTAAGCTGTTCACGGGATTGATTCAGAGCTCCCGCAATAAATTTTTGCGATCCTTGGGTAAAATGCCACCAGGATAGAGGTAGTTTTTCGGCACGATCTTTACCCTTTAAACCTCTGGGATGGTTTGTTGAAATAGTTAGTACCAACCTGAAAGCATCACTGGCTGAGTCCATTTCTCCATGGTTTAGCGCTCGATTTCCTTCGCTAATATGTTGTTCCAGTCGCTCGGGAATACTTTCCTTGATGTATTCCAATGCTTGCAATGACTCTTTATATTTTTCTAGCGCCGCCATAAAATTTCGTTTCCGGTAAACCTCATCAGCCTCCAGTGCCAAGTCTTCTGCTTTATAGAATTCTTCAAATGCCCATTTTTCAACTTGACGCTCTTTGAGATCCTCGTTCAGGGCAAGAATTCCCAATAGAATTTTTTGTACCTCTCTGCGTTGCTGCATTATTTCTGCATCAGAGTAGGGGGATGCCTGGACTTTTTCCTCTGGCGGCTGGGAGTCTGCATCGGATACGACTGCTTGGTAGGTAGCCCTTTTGGGCGATTCTACCATTTTGGGAAGCACCCAAAATACGCCGACCAATGCACTAAGCATGATCACACCAAGTAAGGCTGGCCAATATGGCTTGTTTTCACTTTGATAAAAACTGCCTGGTGTCGTTGTGTTTTTTCGCTGAGAGGATTCCTCACCGCCGAATGTAAATTCAGCAGGTTCTATAGGGACTATATCTTCCTTGGAGTTATCGCGGTGCTGCATAGTGATTCCGCCGTGTTATTCGTTGACCCAGTGAAGATTTTGGGTGTTCTAAAAACACTAACCGGGCTGATTAGTGAATATTTGTCAATAAATACCTCTGATATAGCTAAATACTATTGCTCGAAGCGCCAGTTTCGGACTCATAGATTTCTTTTAAAATCTCGCGCCATTGTCGATATTGGTTTTCTACAGTACCAGTGAGCGTGATAGTGCGATCTTCGAGCTCGACAATCTGTGGCTCCACTTCAGCCTCTATGGAGTCACCGAGTTCCTGCAGTGCTTCGAGGTGCATCTTGGCATCAGAACGTCGATCGAATGCACTTTTGATCAAGTAGCCACCACCGCCAATGCCAACTTGCCCCGCAGCTCGTGCGCTTCCTGCCCCTGCCCCCGCAGCTGCAATACCACCGATAATCGCTGCAGCACCCATAATGGTATGGTTGCGCGCTTTACGCTTAAGCTCACGCATTTCCCGCACCTCCTCATAGCTCCGTGCGCGCCACTCCTGATAGGGCACTTCCATACTTTTGGCAAAAGTACCGTAATATTCTTGTAACGTATCGACAAATAAATAATCTCGTTCTCGAATTTTCCTGACCCTTTTCAGCATGGGGTCATTTTGAGCGGGTAGTGCGCTGAGGAAATATATTCCTTCTGTACTTTGTGCCAAATAGCGATTAAAGGCTTCTGGGGAAAAATTGCGGGCAAAACGCATCTCAGAGATAGTGCGAAGTTCAGATATCTGTTGATTGGAGAGTTTCTGGCGATAACTCAGCATATCGTTGGCAATGCGGTTATAGATTCCCTGGAAAGCATCTCCCTCAGTAGGGTGCTTGCGATCATAGGCGTAATGGGAAGCGTTTTCTGAATACTCTTTGGTAAACCACAGCTGCCCTCTTGAATCGAATACGGTTATCTCTACTGTTAGTTTTTCTCCATCGGATTGAAGGATTCGCCCAGAAACGGTGATGTCAATATTAGTCCTTTCTGAAGGAATAACACGCACGGCTCCCCAGCCCAGACTGGATTGCAGTGAGTCTGCAAGGGTCACTGCCATATACCGGGACTCGGCCTGGCGTAATTCTGGGAAAACCAGTTCATCTTCGTCGACTTTTTCTGTGTCCAGACCAGGATTGAACTGGACGACGCCCACATCCAGCAATCGTTCTTCGGGAATATTCTTATCTTCCAGGCTCAATGGCGTAAAAGCGGTTGTTCTGACTTCTGTAGTGGTGCACCCACTTACAATAGTAAGTGTCAGTAAACACAAAATGACCCTTGCTGTGATTGTACTTTTAAAGAAGCTGGTGCTTTGTTGAATTGGCATACGGGTATCCTCGAAGATTACTGCGTCGCGCTTTTATATTTGCGATATTCTTCCCAGAGTTTTTCCCGAAGCTCGGGATCGGTTTCCAGAGTAGCGGCCTCTCGGATTTGTCGAGCGACCACATCGTCGTCGGTACCACTGGGTATATCGGCAGGTATAACCGCTTGAGAACTGCTGTGATCAAAATCGCCCTTGCGCCCTGAGCCGGGTAGGCCTGGACCAGTAATTTGACCACTGGAGTTGTTGGTCTTAGGCCCTTTACCCGTTGTCGGGCCTGCGCTTGGTGGTACAGGAATCTCAGCCTCTGCAGATTGAATCAAATCTTCCAGTGACGCTCCCGCAGGGGGGGCTTCATCCATAGCTTCTTCTTCACTGTCGGCTGAGGCTGATCCAGGCTTATTTCTCACAAAATCCCGTTCTCGTAGGATCATGCCGTCGTAGCTGACCATGGTGGATTCGAACTGGCCTTCCAGTTCTGCAACACGTTCTGCCGAGGACGCGGGTGATTCGTTGGGTGCACTACCTGATCGAGGAGAGCCTCCGCCGGGTTGACCTTCAGAGGTGCTGTTGGCGGGTGCACTACTCTGAGAGGTGCCGCTATTGCTGGAAGATGCGCTGTTGGCTGCTGAGCTGGAAGAAGAGGATTGCTCTTCTTCAGAGAAATCAATGTCCTCTGGAGGGCTTCCCTCTTCTCCTGAGGATGGATCAGACGGCATATCTTCATTCCGACTTGTTTGTTCTGGATCGGAATAGACTGGTGATGAGGGATCATTAGAGCCACTGGGATCTGGCATGCCGTCACCCGCTGACTCCTCACCCTGTGCCTCAGCGCCGCTATTACTGGCTGTACTATTACTACTGCTGGATTGGCTTTGCTCGGCTCTGGCGGTTGGATTATTGGCGCTGGGCTGACTTGAGGCGTTGCTGCTGGGTTGCCCGCTAGTGGAAGCACTGGATTGGCTTGAGCTCTGTGAGCTACTGCTTGATTGCGATTGCGATTGCGATTGCGATTGCGATGCAGGGCTCGATGATGAACTGGAAGATGGGGGTGATGGCATCGCAGGTGGCTGAGACTGGGTTTGTTGACTTTTACAGCCGCAGGTCAGAGATGTCACTAGAGCAATAGGGAGTAGCGCTTTCCACAAACAGCTGTGGCGGTGAATTATCTCTACCGCGTCGCGAGGTGTCATCTCTTTCTCTCCTAGACTATTTGCCGGTGAAGTCAGGCAATTGAGGCTGCTGTGATAACAAAATGATGCGCTGCCTATTCGGTGAATGCTCAATGTGGAACTTTAAAAATAGTTGTTATTTGACTATTTGCGTAGATTCCACATTAAGCTCAAGCCGGCACTGATAGATTCTTCAGTTGAAGATGAAGCGCTGCACAACTCCACGTGTTTCCACCGCCTCTCCATCCTCGAATCGTGGCCTGAATTTGGCGCGTTTTAGAATTTTCCTGACTCGAGAGCGAACTTTGACTTCACTGGATGGGTAGGACCTAAGTATCTTAATGTTTCTTGCCTTGCCGAAGGCTGTGACGTCATAGGAGACAGTAATATTCGAGTTTGCCAGGGCTTTACTGTCAGAATCCAAAATGGGCAGAGCAGGTAGGGCAACTGGTTTTCCAAAAATATCCTCAATTTCACCGTTTGAAGCACCGTTATCCCAGAGAGCCTGATAGGCTTCGCCATAGGTTTGTTTCGCAGAGTGCCACTTGTTGAACATCATGTACCAATCACCAAGTTCTACCTTGGCTTTTGCTGATGCCGCAGGCGGCGATTTTGGATTTCTCTGGTAGACGTCGACGATTCGTGTAATGGCCTTTTTCCCGGTGTTAAAGCTCTTCATCCTGTAGTGGTCCAGTTTGGTCCGCTGATGAGAGTTGGGGCCACTCCCGCCGAAGCTGGTGTTAATAATTACCGGGTTTTGTGATTCGCCTTTATAGGTGGCAAGGTAGTAGTTGGTGGCCTTCAACCCACGTAACGCATCTACGAGCCTAAGATCAGTTGAGCCAAAATTCTTGGTAATAATATCTACAGCAAGTGAGTAGAGGTTGGTCGCACTGATAAGGTGCTCAAACAGTGTGTCCCCTTTTTCCTCCACGTATGCCTGTAAGTGCCAACGGCTCAGGTTGTTGATAACGGGTAACATACGAGGATCCTTTTCCCCGTAATTTTTTTCGTAGAGCCAGTAGAGATACAGCTGGTTATCGTTGGCTTCTTCCCATTGGTTGAGCGCGATTTGACTCTCGATCAATCGCTTAATCATTGGAATTTGGCTCAGGGAATAGAGGCCTTCATTGACTCTGCTGATAAGCATGGCGCGGCGAAATTCGCTCACAGCTTGTTCATGGGCGCCAGATTTTTGCAGTGCTGTGGCCAGCCCCAGCAGTTGCTCATCAATACCTACGCCATAGGCTCCGTGTTGAGCCTCCAGCTCCTCTATACGTTCACGATAATTTTCCACCGCCTCCGAGGGTCTCAGCTGGCGTGGATTTTTTTTGAGGGGCTTGGAGGCAGCTTCAATGAAGGCCTTGGGAGGAGCAGTTGTTTGGACTGCCACAGGCGCGCCATTCTCGGCAAAGGCGCTATTACACAGCAGTGCTGTGGCTGTAAAGATCAAGCCGATAGCAAAGGAATTGCTGGTATCTATCTGTGTCACGATTGAACCACTTCCGTTTCATATTTGGCTTTACCCAAAACCGTCTGCAGTTGAAGCCAGAGCTTTCTCCTGCTGGTTTGAGGTTTCGTTTCCGCTCGCCCACTGCATCAGCGAATACGGCGGAAGTTCTCTCCTGAGTGTGGTTCTCTCGACTCTAAGGCTGCTCAAGAAGTACCCTTAAGCTCTCAGTGAAGACGTGACTGGATGCTTATGAGTGCATACCTGATCGCGTATTAGTCAGTATAGTTAGCACTATGTGCCTGCAGGGGAGTTGTGACGAGAACTTCAACCATCCGATGCTCATGGCGCCAACATGCCTGGTACCACCCTTTTGGTTTAGCAGCTCGGAGTGAAAAGTAGGGTGACTGGTCTGTAAGTAGATGCCAAAAATTTGTCGACTAGGTTTGATCCCGCGACGCTGCTAAGTCGGACAAGATTTTGTGGGGTTTACCAATTTGTCTGACAAGAGCCTTTCAAGGATGGTTGCTTGCAATGGGTAAAGGTTTTTATCCTAATAAATGGGCTGGATGTAGACACAGATGACTATTGCAAGACTCTTAAGGGTGGATCTATTTGGATTGATGCGTAACAGGCGCCATAATCAGCTGATTCGAATCCAGAGGAGAGTCCGGTGAGTATCTATATCGATCCAGAGATCGCGGTAAGCCTTCGAGGTTATGAAGTGCCAGAGAAGCTAGGCTTCGGTACTGCCATGGCTCCAGTGATGTTTCGCGCCGTCTGGCAGGATGGCTGCTGGAGCAACGGGGAACTGATCCCCTATGCCCCCCTGACCGTCGACCCGGCAGCAAAAGTGCTCCACTATGCTCAATCGTGCTTTGAGGGGATGAAGGCTTACCGCACTGAAGAGGGTGGGGCAGCACTATTTCGTCCAGAAATGAACGCTGCGCGAATGGCGTATTCTGCCCAGCGATTGTGTATGCCTTCGGTTCCTGAATCCCTATTCCTTGATGGCGTCCGGGTTGTCACTGCCCACTGTACTAATTTAGTCCCCAGCAATAGTGGCGAGTCCCTCTACCTCAGGCCATTCCTGATGGGAACACAACCCGATTTAACGGTTTCAGCCAGCAACTCATACGAGTTCTATGTGATAGCCAGTCCCTCAGAGGCCTATCATTCTGGCAATATGCGTTTATGGATCGAGCGGGAAGATGCTCGAGCTGCCGTAGGAGGGACTGGAGATGCAAAAGTGGGGGGCAACTATGCGAGCTCGCTTCTTAGTATCGGTCGTCTCAGGGAGCGGGGCTATGACCAATCCCTATGGTTGAACCCGGCAAATCGGCAAAATATTGATGAACTGTCTGGCATGAACTTCTTTGCCGTAATCGATGGCAGTCTATACACCCCTGCCTTGAACGGCTCCATTCTTGAAGGGATTACCCGTCACTCCTTGATTCAACTTGCCAAGGGACTCGGTTACACCGTGGTTGAACGAGCTGTCCCGATAGATGAATTACTGGAGCAGATCGCCTCAGGGGAGTGCAGCGAAGCTTTTGCCTGTGGCACTGCGGCGATAATCAGTCCCATTAGTGTGATTGGCGACGGCGGCCAAGAATACTCGTTGCCGTATACACCTGGCCCTGTAGCGGAACACTTACGACAAGCCTTGCTAGATATTCAGGAGGGGCGGTCTGAGGACACATATGACTGGATGAAGGCCGTTGAACCTGTAAATAGTTGAATGGATTCCAGAAACTATTTTTAGCCGGGCGGCCACCTGCGGCGGCCTGGTTCTCCTCTTAAATTCCCCTACAGCTTTCCAAAAAACAAGTTTTAAAACAATGGCGCTTGGAGTCTGTTTCTATCACCTTCGGGTTTTTTTGTAGCAGTACCCGGTACTCGATTGTTTCCAGGCGAAACGATAGTGTGAGTATACCCGCCAATTTTATGGAGTCTGTTGACTTGAGCGACCTCAGCACCTAAAAGTGAATTGGATATATAAGAACCAAACTGGAGCTTGAGGGTGACCTTTTTGCGGTACACCTCATTTTGACCAGCAGTTCCAAGATCAATTTGAGCCCACAGGTCTCGCTTTAAGTTCCTTACAAAGTTGAGGAAAACGAGATGTTGACCCATATATTTGGCCTTATGCTACAGCCTCGTAGGCAGTGGCAGCTTATTGGCGGACTCTCTGAAAAAAACCTGCACAGGCAACTGCCCTATGTCATTGTTTTGGCATTGCTGCCGGCAGTTGCATGGTTCTTTGGTACGACGCAGGTTGGTTGGTCTATCGGCAGCGGGGATCCGGTAAGAATCACTGGCCAAAGCGCGCTAGAATTAGTGGCTGTGTTCTATTTCACAATGGTTTTGGCTGTCGCCACTATTGGCTATTGTATTCACTGGATGGCGAAGACCTATGGAGCAAAAACACACCCTATGAAGGGGATTGTTATTGCAGGATTTACTGCGACTCCTATTTTTATTGCGGGAGTGGCTGGAGTCTACCCTGTTTTGTGGCTGGATATTCTTCTTGCAACAGTCGCTGTGGCCTATGCCGTCTACTTGCTTTATTTGGGTATTCCTATTGTTATGGGGGTGTCAGAAGAGCGTGGCTTCCTTTTTGCTAGTGCAATTATTACTGTGTCGATGGTTATGGCAGTTCTGATCATGGTTGCTACAGTTTTATTCTGGAGTTATGTATCCGCACCTGTCTTCTACTCCTCCTGAGGGCCTTACAATTATTTCGAATATGAATTAAAGGAATTGATGCAGTTTAGCTTGGTCTTTTTGTAGTAGTGCAGTAATCATTTTGGGAAGGGTGCGATTAGCTGAATTCACGTCAAGTGAATTCATGCTTTCCTTTAACTAAAGCTGATAGCATTTTCTAAATTAATTGTAAAACTGCGATGCGTAAAGTAAACGATAGGCTCTCTGAGTTTCTCGATGAATTCAACCACTTAATGAAAGGTAAATTTTCAGAAGGGTTTGAGTTCAATGTGATTAATGTTCGAGAAACATCTGCAAACCTGATTAGTAAGTATGTGACAGATACCCCCGAGATTGCATCGATACGTGATGGCGTGGTGTATGCGTCTGGATATGATATTCCAATCAGGGTTTTTATTCCTTATCCAGATGAGGTGCTGCCCGTTCTCGTGTATTTCCACGGTGGTGGTCATGTTGCGGGCAGTGTTGCATCTTTTGATTCTATTTGTCGGAAGATTTCTAGAGCAACTAAACATATTGTTGTCGCACCTGAATATCGACTGGCGCCTGAAAGCCGGTATCCATGCGGAGTAACAGATTGTTATGCAGTCGTCACTGGTGTGTGGACTGCATTAGACCGGATGGGCCAATACTATCAACCTAGTTTGTCGGTAGCGGGAGATTCTGCGGGTGGTGCACTGGCTGCAACCATGTCACATTTGGCGCAATTTGATTATAGCGTCAAGATAAAGAAGCAAGTTTTGATTTACCCCGTTCTGGATTACACCATGCGTTTGAAGTCTCATCAGGAGAATGCTGCGGGTTATTTCCTTGAAACCAGGAAGTCAGTTTGGTATCTCGGGCAGTACTTTAGAGAGGGGCAGTGTAGACGAGAGGCATCTCCTCTTTTTATGGATTTCACTGCAGGATTGCCGGAAACACTGGTATTCACAGTAGAATTTTGCCCTCATCGAGATGCCGGGGATATTTATTTCCGCAAGGTCGAAGAGGTGGGGGTTAGATCTGAAAATATTCACTTTACAGATATGATCCACCCATTTCTTAATTTCGAAGAATTGGTGAAAGGAGAGTGTTCAAAAGTATATTCTCGTATGAATTCTTTCTTGAATGATTAGTTGAGGATGGATTCTTCGGAGATGGAATATTGATAGGTTACTTCGTAGCCATTCTTGAGTTCCAACGTCTCTTCTTTATAATTTGATTGGTTGATCATAATTTCTGCAATCGATTTTATTGTTTGTTTTGGCTCAGTATCAATGCAATGTATGCTCATGGCATTTATGGCCTGCTCTGAACTGATAACGTTGTATTCAATAATTTGAAGGATCAACTGATTGCCCCTCATATGAAGTTTAAATCCAGGCCCGTCAACAAACGTTAACCGATATTTCACTGCTCCCCATGGTCCGCCACATTTTATGGCCAGGTATTCGCTTTGCGCACTTTTCACATAACTGGGGTCGCTAGTTATGTTAAATGAGTTCCAGGTTAAGCGTTGTTCTGAGTGCAGGTATAATCCATCTGTGGTTTTTATTTCAATAAATAGTTTCTCTTCTGCTAATGCGGCAGTGTTGAGTGTGAAAAAATAAAATAGCAAGAAGCTGTATTTTTTCATTTCACGGTTTGCCAATTGGATTGACCTTGAATGGTTGGCAGCTTATTAGTTACTGGCATTTAAATCACTTTTGGAAATATATTCTGTGTTAATAATAGTGTCTTGAAGCAGGGGTGTGGGTTGGATAATATCATTCTGGGCTTTAACCCATTAACTCGGGGTTTAATTGGTACATTAGTACCTATTTAGGCCTGTTTGAAGGCGCTATTTACAATAATTCGTATAAAGGAATGGCTATGAAAAACTTTACGAGCATAGGAGTGGTTTTATTTTTGTTGTTGTCTCTTGGCTGCTCTGGAGGTGGGGAGGATAAACCCAAGACTATGCTGGATACTGCTGACTTCCAGAAGCAGCTGTTGAGAAAATTGATATCCTCAAAGCCAGGAGATGTTATTGATATTCCTGAGGGAGTATTCAGTATAAATCGCAGTCTATCCCTGAATGTTAACGGTGTAACCATTCGTGGGGCTGGAATGGATAAGACAATCCTCTCCTTCAAAGAGCAGATTCAGGGGGCTGAAGGGATTTTGGTTAGTGCTAGTGATTTCACCATTGAAAATCTGGCAATTGAAGATACGGTTGGTGATGCCCTGAAAGTGAATGGGGGTGAAAATATTATCATACGCAATGTGCGGGTAGAGTGGACCAATGGTCCCGCCACTAGCAATGGGGCCTATGGGGTTTATCCGGTTCAAACTCGGAATACTTTAATTGAAGGCGTCGTGGCTATTGGCGCTTCAGATGCCGGCATCTATGTTGGCCAGTCCCGGAACGTCATTGTTAGAGGTAGTCGTGCTGAATCTAATGTTGCTGGTATTGAAGTGGAGAATACTATTGGTGCAGATGTCTACGGCAACGTGGCGATTAATAATACTGGGGGGATCCTAGTGTTTAATATGCCAAATCTCCCCCAACCTGGACACAGTACCCGTATATTTGAGAATAAAATATTTAACAATAATACGGATAACTTTGGCCACGAAGGGACTCCGGTGGCAGCAGTCCCAGCAGGTTCTGGAATAGTGATAAATTCTAATGACCGGGTAGAAATATTTAAAAATGAAATAGCGGAGAATAATACCGCAAACATTGTTATCAGTAGCTATTTTACTGCGGGTTACTACGGGGATAAATCTACGCAGGCAGATTTCGATCCCTATCCGGAAAGTATTTATATTTACGATAATAATTTTTCCGGAGGTGGAGCCTCCCCTGATCATCTGAAACTAAAAGCTTTGAAGTTAGCTAAGTTTGGTTTGTTTGGACGTCTCCCTGATATTCTTTGGGATGGCGTGATCAATCAGGAAAAATTGGTTGATGGTGAGTTGCCGGAAGAATTTAAATTGTGTATTGATAATGGTTCAGCCGGTATCCTCAATGTGGATTTTCTCAACGGCTACAGAAATATATCAACAGATCTATCTTTTCATAGGTGTAGTTTGAAAAAGCTATCTAAAGTGGTTCTGGATTTTGATAATACACAGAGTAAGGCGGATCACCTGGCAGCGCTAGAGGGGCCCGATGAAAAATAGTAGTTATGACCTGATGAGATTGCTTTTTGGTTGGTTAAGGATTGTATGTATTGCAGGGCTAATAGGTTGTGATGGCTCGCGATCTTCGGTTCATTTATTTTCTGAAGAGAACGTACCGAAAAAACTAAGTGATTGGCAATTGCTAGAGTTGCAAAAAGGTGCTCTCTCCCCCAGTGATCGGGTAGTTCCATATGACTTAAATACTGGTTTGTTTACCGATTATGCCCATAAGCTAAGAACAATTTGGTTGCCTGAGGGAACCCCTGCAATCTATGCAGAGGACCAGTTTGATTACCCGGTGGGTACAATCTTAAGTAAGACCTTTTATTACCCGAAAAATAGGAGTGGAGCGGTTCTTCGTACAGATGACTTTTCCAAGGATTATATTAAGGGTTATTTTGGCAGGGTCTTAAGTCTGGACCGAATACGCCTGGTAGAGACTCGTCTTTTGGTCAAACGTAAAACCGGTTGGCAGGCCTTGCCTTACGTGTGGAATAAAGAGCAAACAGAGGCAACTCTGGAGATTGCCGGTGATGCCAAAAAATTTAAACTGGTTGGGCATGATGGACAGCGGCAAGCGCTGACCTATGTAGTCCCTGATGCTAATCAATGTGCCGGATGCCATGCAGATAATTTTACTGAGAAAGCAATTTCTCCTCTTGGACCAAGAGCTCGGCACCTAAATAAGGACTATCCATATTTGACGGGAGTTGAAAATCAATTGTTATATTGGCAGAAATCTGGCTACTTGCGCGGTGTCCCTCAACTCGATAGCTTGCCGAAAAATGCCAGTATTTACGATGAGGCTGTATCCCTTGATGATCGGGCTAGAGCCTATCTGGACATTAATTGTGGGCATTGCCACAACCCCAAAGGAGCTGCCGATACCTCGGGTTTGATGCTTCATGGAGGTGAACTTGATTGGCGCAAACTGGGGCTATGCAAACCCCCTATAGCTGCCGGTGCAGGTAGTGGGGGGCGTTTATTTGCGATAGTCCCGGGTGACCCTGAAAATTCAATTTTGAATTTCCGCGTCGAATCTACAGCTCCAGAGGCTATGATGCCGGAGTTGGGCAGGAGCATTGTGCATGTAGAAGGCGTCGAATTACTAAAGCAATGGGTAAGCTCGCTACCGGGGAGCTGCACTTGAGGAGTTCTGCGCGAGGAGTTTATTGTATTACTATTATAGTGTTTGGGGAGGGTGAGTATGGAGGGGACAACTCCATACCCTTTCCTGGAGACGGGTACTGAGAATAAAGTCAGCCGTATGCGGCAGTTTCGGCCACCGTGGTTGCAGCTGGAATCAATCCGTTTACCATCAGAGTAACCGTGCGCTCAAGTAATGGCGATTCAATGGAAACTGCGCCACTCAGGATTTCATATTCGAGATTTAATATAGTTCCATGAGCAATTTGCGCAGCAGCTTCAGAGTCAGAAAGCCCTAACAGCTGGAAAAACTCTCTGATCATGGACTCTCTGGCGTGATTTGCCATACGTACTGCACGAGTTAGTTGCTCATTACGCAGTGCTTCATTGCGAAATGCCAGCTCAACCAATCTGCGGTCCCGGTCCTCAGCTTGAGTGCGGACATGAGTCAAGATAAAACGAGTTAGCTGTTGAATCAGTAATTTACGGCTGCTATGGGAAGCGCGTTCCTGAGCCGACAAATTACGTGCGGCACTAAAGCTCTCTTCCTGAAGTTGGCGGGTATTTTCGAGACCCTGCTCGACAAAATAAGTAAATGAGTCGCTGATGAGATCACTCAGATCCTTGAAGTAGTAAGTTGTAGCTGCAAGAGGCACGCTTGCTTCCCGGGCTACGGCGCGGTGTCTAATTCCGCGAATACCTTCTCTAACGATCAATCTCAGGGTGGCCTCTAGAATCGCCTTACGCCGCAGGCGGCTGTCTGCGCGTTGGGCCCGGCGGCCGTGGTAGACCAATTCAGACTTTCCGGTGTCTACAGTCATAGCGTTATCCCTGTCTTAGTGCGTTGGCGCCGATAGCAAGGTAGAGCAGATCGGCCGTGCCATTCTAGCCAAACAAAATTAAAAAAAGGGAATAATGCTATTACATTCGATTACACGACTATTGCACCAATGCAACGCAATCGATGTCAAAAATGAGGGCGTATTTGGGAGATATCATGTTACTGAAAAAAAAGGAGATGAAAAATCGGCTAAAACCCGTTTAGTGAGGGGGTTCACGCTTTGTGTAGAAATGATTAATTGAACTCGGCAATTGAACAGCCTGTTGAATTGCCATCCGATCGCCGAGTTATGTTGGTTATTGCAGAGCTGGGATTGAAGGATTAAGAAATTTTTCCGGTGACTCGCACGCGCTTTGAGCCTGGGATAATTTTAACACGTTGGCTTTTGCGCCTTTCCATTTCTATGTCGATGGCATTTTTGCCCGCGATCAATAAACCGGCAACGAGAAATGCACCGGGAGGGAGCACCGCAACGAGCACGCCAGGGTAGTCGCCGCCAAATACCGATATTCCCCAGTCACTAGCCATAGGCCCAAGCAGCAAATCCATATCTGAAAATAGCGTTCCCTGTCCGAGAACTTCTCGCACTGCGCCGATCACAATCAATACTGCCGTAAACCCCACCCCCATCATAAATCCATCGGCGAGCGATGGCAGAATTGGATTTTTACTGGCGAAAGCGTCAGCACGACCGAGAATGGCACAATTGGTCACGATAAGAGGAATAAAGATACCCAGCACTAAATAGAGTTCGTAGGTATAGGCTTTCATCAATAATTCGACGCAGGTGACAAAGGTCGCGATAATCATAACAGAGGCCGGTAGCCTTACCGTATCTGGCATTTGTCGTCGAAGCAGTGATACAGCGAGGTTGGAACAGGCCATAACCCCTGTGGTCGCAAGGCCCAAGCCGATTCCATTGACCACAGAGCCGGTGACTGCCAGCAGGGGACACAGTCCCAATAATTGTACGAGAGCAGGGTTGTTTTTCCACAAACCATTTTGGGCGATTTCTGTGTAACCGGGTACCGCCATCAATTTTGCTCCGTGTCCATTGTTGGTTTTTTCTCTGGGGCGTGCTCGGTGCTTTCTACTTCCACAGCCCGCTTGGAGACTGGCACATTAAATATTTGCTGGTGATGCTTTGCGATAAATTCCAGGACCTGATGAATTTCGTTAACGACGGCACGCGGAGTGATGGTTGCGCCGGTAAATTCGTCGAACACTCCGCCATCCTTCTGAACTTTCCACTCGGCGGATGGAGGGTTTTGAAGTGACAGGCCATCAAATTGAAGTATCCAATCGCTTTTTTTCAAATCAACTTTGTCACCTAGGCCAGGGGTTTCGCTGTGACTTGTCACCCTGACTCCAGCGATTGTGCCATCGCGATTGACGCCCACCAGCATTTTTATTGGGCCTGAATATCCATCGGGTGTCACGGCGGGGATGATCACAGCAGTAATACGCCCATTTTCCTCCCGCGCCAGATTGATATCGCCACCCTGATTGAGCCCCAGTTGGCTCCAGTAGGTTTTAGGGACTGGATAGGTATCTACCAGTATGTCGTTGCTGTGGCGTTCCAGGGGAATAATTTCCAGGAGGGCTTTTGCTGAGGCCTGTCGGATAGCTCGCTCAATAGGCTCTTTGGTGGTGATCTGGGTGACCGCCAGGGTTCCGGCGGTCACAAGGGCGAATAAAGTCAGCACTGCCGCATTGGTGGCTATTGACTGCTTTAACATCAGTGCTCCTCTAAGTCAGTGGCGCGCCGTGGCCGCTTGTGCCCGTAAGTACGTGGAAGCGTGTAATTATCAATGGTGGGCGTGGCAAAATTCATTAACAGTACGGCAAAGGCCAGCGCATCTGGATAGGTGCCCCAGGCGCGGATCACATAGGTCAGTAGTCCAACACCGGCACCAAAAATCAAACGCCCGCGGTTACTGGTGGCGCCGCTCACCGGGTCTGTAATGATGAAAAAGGCTCCAAACATGGTGGCGCCAGAGAATAAATGCAGCAGTGGCGAGCCCTCGGACAGAGAGCTGCCACTATCATAAAAAAACAGAGAGGTCAGTGTCAGCGTGGCCAGCATGGCAGCGGGTGCATGCCAGCTAATAATGCCGCGAAACAATAAGAACAAGCCTCCCAGAAGGAATCCAAAGCTGACAGTTTCCCAGCCAACTCCAGCGAATGTGCCTTTGTTGAGCACAGGTTCCACCTCGTATAGCTGGGATAAAAGTACTGACTCGTTGAGGCGCACTATCTCTAGTGGTGTTGCGCGGGTGAAACCGTCAACATTGTAACTACCCACTATCAGAGAGAAGGCCTCTTCGACACTGGGAGCGCCTCCAATTACCTCTGCTGCGCCGACCCAGCGGGTCATATCCACTGGGAAGCTGATCAGCAGAACAACATAGCCCACCATGGCGGGGTTGAAGGGGTTGTAGCCCATACCCCCGTAAAGGTGTTTGGCTAACAGGATGGCGACCGCCGTTCCGGCGACGGGCAGCCACCAGGCACAGTAGGGCGGCAGGGCGATGCCAAGTAGCAGGGCAGTTACAAAAGCACTGCAGTCTCTCAGGTAAAAAGCGGCAGGCCTGCCGCGCAACCTCATCACTGCCGCTTCGCACAAGAGGGCGGTAATTGTGCACAGGGCGATATTAATTAGTACACCAATACCAAAATAAATTACCAGCGCCAGTACGCCCGGGGCGGTGGCGGCTGCGACCTGAAGCATGACTTTGGTTGTGTCATTGCCGGAGCGGGCGTGTGGGGAGCTGGCGCGCATCAGAGACATTATTGCTCTCCATCCTGTACGGCTTGTAGTTCGTGCATTTTGTCTTCCAGTTTTTTCTGTAACTTCTCGAGGGCAGTTTCGAAAGCGCCCAGATTAGCATCGCCCTCATCGCGAGCTTTTTTCAGTCGTGCCTGGGCTTTATTAGCGCGCTTGCGCAGGGCTTCGACATCTGCGGCGAGTTTGTCCGTATCGCTCATCTGCGCCCGTGCTCCCGCTGTAGCTCGTGCCCGGATAATGGCCCTTTCAGCGGCACTGGTTTCTTCCTTGTTGGGTCCCCGAGTGGTATCGCGGTCTGCACGCCGCTCGGCCAAGGTCAATTTGTGCTGTGCATCCTGAAGCTTTACTTCCGCAGCTTTGAGTTGCGCTGCGAGCGAGTCGCGCTGGATTTCGGCAGCAGCTTCCAGTTTGTTGCGCAATCGTTCGACACGGCTCTCGGCACTGGACCGGGCCCGCTGGGCACGGGCAAGCAACTGCTTGGGATCTTCCTGGCGGGATTTGACTCTGGCCAGGGCTGCGGCGACCACATCCGTATTCTGCTGGCTCGCCTTTGCCTGGGATGATTCTGGGTTTTGCTCCCGTTGCTGGCGTGCCTGCTCGGCCGCCTTGCGCCGTGATTCCCGCTTTGCTTCTTTTTCTTTCTCTGCTTTTTCGAGTCGCAGTTTACGGAACTCAAATCGATCGCGGGCGCGGTCGGACTTCTCCTTCTCCGCCTCGGCAATACGAATAGCGCCCTTGGCTGCGCGGTAGTACTGCACCAGTGGAATGGTGCTGGGGCATACATAGGAGCAGGCGCCGCATTCAATGCAGTCAAACAGATTGTAGGCCTGTAACTTGTCGCGTTCATCGGCGCGGGCATACCAGTAAAGTTGCTGGGGTAATAGGGAGGCAGGGCAGGCTTCGGCGCAGAAACCGCAGCGAATGCAAGCCTGGGCTACGGGTGCCGGCGGCAACTCCTCTCGGGAGGGTACAAGCAAGCAGTTGGTGGTTTTGACAATCGGTGCGCGCTGATCATCAATGGTATACCCCATCATGGGTCCGCCGATGATGACCTTTTGCATCAGGCCGCGATGGATGCCGTGATAACTCAGAATATGTTGTATTGGGGTGCCGATAGGGACTTCGATATTACGTTGTTGCGCTAGAGCTTTGCCGACGACGGTGGTGACCCGACTGATCAGCGGCTCCCCGAAGCGAATGGCACGATAAACTGCACGGGCGGTACCCACATTCTGGCAGACAATCCCCACATTTGCGGGCAACCCTTTATTGGGCACTTCCCGGTCGGTCAGGATTTGAATTAATTGCTTTTCACCGCCAGAAGGATACTTGGTGGGAAATACCACGATATCGAAGCGGGTACCTTTCACCGCGCGGCGCATGGCACGGATGGCTTTGGGTTTGTTGTCCTCTATACCGATCAGTACCCGTTCGGGTTGATCGAGAATATAGGCGAGGATCTCCACACCGGCGATAATTTCATCGGCGCGTTCGCGCATCAGCATATCGTCGGCAGTGATATAGGGTTCGCACTCGGTCCCATTAATAATGAGCGTATCAATTTCGGCGCCGCCGTGAGGATCCAGTTTGACGGCGGTGGGAAACCCGGCGCCCCCCATACCGGCGATGCCGCAATCACGGATTTTTTCCAGTAGGTCAACTGGTGACCGCTGGGTGTGGTCCTCGCAGGGGGTTAGCGCGCACCAGGAGTCTTCCCCGTCGGTACGAATCACAATGCAATCTTCCAGCAGTCCCGAAGGGTGGGGTACAGCACAGGGCTCTATGGCGATTACTTTGCCAGAGCTGGGTGCATGTACTGGGCAGCTGATCAAGCCATCCGCCTCGGCAATTTTTTGTCCCTTTAATACCTGCTCGCCCAGCTTGACTACGGGCAGAGCCGTTGCGCCTGTGTGCTGGAGCAGGGGGACAATCAGATCCTCGGCCAGGGGGATGACGCCAATTGGCTCCTCGGTACTCTGGTGTTTGTTTTCTGGGGGGTGTACACCGCCGGGAAAGTCATTGGGACGCAGTTCGCGCGCTTTCTCGCTGGCGATCAACTGGGCTTCACGGTTCGCACGCCTCTCCTTTACAGACTCAAGAGAACGCACTTTTCTTTCTTCGGTGTTTTCGGGGTTCAAACTACACCTCCCCTTATATCGGCTTGGACATCGCGGCGGTCGCTGGCAATCAGTGTTGAGCCGTCATTGGGCTTGTGCGGATGCCAGCCCTGTAGTGATGTATCTATGGGCACCATATCGATACAGTCCACGGGGCAGGGTTCGACACAGAGGTCACAGCCCGTACACTCATCGGTGATCACGGTATGCATATATTTTGCTGCGCCGGCAATGGCATCTACCGGACAGGCTTGGATACATTTGGTGCAACCGATGCACTCAGCTTCGCGGATATATGCCACCTTCTTGATATCTTCCACGCCGTGTTCAGCGTCCAGTGGCATAGGTTCAATATCCAGAAGGTTGGCCAACTCATTGATAGTGGCCTGACCACCGGGGGGACATTTGTTGATGGTGTCGCCGTGCACAATTGCTTCTGCGTAAGGGCGACAACCGGGGTAACCACACTGGCCGCACTGGGTTTGAGGCAGTAGCGCGTCAACCTGCTCCACCAACGGGTCGCCTTCCACACGAAAGCGCACGGCTGCAAAACCCAGCAGCGCGCCAAACAGCAATGCCATGCCGCCAAGCACCAAAAGGGGGGTGGAAACTTCGGAAATCCAGTCCAGCATTACACCACCCTATACTAGGCCGCCAAAGCCCATAAACGCCAATGACATCAGGCCGGCGGTGACCATACCGATTGCCGCTCCGCGAAAAGGCAGGGGAACGTCGGCGGCGAATAAGCGTTCGCGCATGGAAGAAAAAAGAATCAATACCAGAGAAAAACCCACGGCAGCACCAAATCCATAAAGGGTGGACTGTATAAAAGTATGCGCCTTCATCGTATTTTGCAGGGCGACACCCAAAACTGCGCAGTTAGTAGTAATCAAGGGCAGAAAGACGCCTAGAACCTTGTACATCAGCGGACTTGTCTTTTCGATAAACATCCGCGCGAACTGCACGACGACGGCGATCACCAATATAAAAGAGATAGTACGGAGATACTCGATGCCAAACGGCTCCAGCAAGTAGGTGTTGACCAAGTAGGAGCAAATAGAGGCAAGAGTGAGCACAAAGGTAGTAGCGCCGGCCATACCCACAGCCGTCTCCAGTTTATTGGAGACGCCCATAAATGGGCACAGGCCGAGAAACTGCACTAACACATAGTTGTTGACCAAGATGGTGCTGAGCAGAATGACGGCAAATTCGGTCATAACAGGTCCGGTTGAAGCCCTTGAACAAAGTGGCGCGAACAGTGGCAATGGCGCCTGCGGAGTAAAACTCTCCTTGTGCACACCGACGTAAGCCGCGCAGGGCGGGTATTATGGGTGAGTCGCCTGGGGGCTTCAACTCGTGGAAGGGGAGCCATAATACGCAGTGGCATAGAACTAGGAGGGTGGCCTCCTCAACAATAGAACTTGGTATGGCTGGGGGCCGTCGAGTGAATGGACGTATTGCTCCAGCCTGCGGCCCGCTACCTCGTGAGACGGTGCAATATCGATGACCTTTTGGTACTTGGTGATAAGCGCACAGCTCGTGCAGTGCAGTATATTGAGCGCGCAATGTTCTTTATCAAAGCAACCTTTAATTTCAGTTGGAGCTGTTTAATGTCGAACCAAGCCTATACTCCACCCAAAGTCTGGCAATGGGATAGTGAGAGCGGAGGAGCTTTTGCCAGTATTAACCGCCCAGTGGCGGGAGCGACCCATGATAAAGCCTTGCCCCAAGGGCGGCATCCGATACAGCTCTATTCCCTGGCTACGCCCAATGGTGTTAAAGCTACGGTCATGTTAGAGGAGTTACTGGAGCTGGGGTTTGAGGGGGCTGAGTATGATGCTCACTTGATTCGTATTGCTGAAGGAGAGCAGTTTGGCAGTGGGTTTGTCGAGGCCAACCCCAACTCCAAAATTCCAGTGTTGTTGGACTGCAGCACGACGCCACCTATCAGGGTATTTGAGAGTGGCTCCATCCTCTTGTACCTGGCAGAAAAATTTGGTGCCTTTCTACCCCATACCCCGGAGCAGCGCACCGAAACCTTAAATTGGCTGTTTTGGCAAATGGGAGCTGCACCCTATCTCGGCGGTGGCTTTGGACATTTTTATGCCTATGCTCCGGAAAAATATGAATATCCGATTAATCGCTTTGCTATGGAAGTTAAGCGTCAACTTGATGTTCTGGATCAACAGTTGGCGAAACACCCGTTTGTTGCCGGTCGGGAGTACACCATAGCCGATATGGCTATCTGGCCCTGGTACGGCGCCCTGGTTCGCAATGAGGCATACGGTGCAGCAGAGTTTCTCGATACTCAGAGCTACAAAAACCTCAATCGTTGGGTCGGAGAGATTGCGGAGCGACCAGCGGTAAAGCGCGGGCGCATGGTCAATCGAACCTGGGGCGAGCCCGGCGGTCAGCTGCATGAGCGTCACGATGCTCAGGACTTTGAGCAGAGCACTCAGGATAAAATTGTTGGTAAAGACACCTAGCCGTCCGAAAAGAAAGTATACCTAGGCAGTCTGCTGACCCTAACAGGGATGTTCGAACTGCAGGTCAAGCCAGTAAGGTTTGATTGACTGAGGAGGGTTTGCGCACATAGGTTACAAACCCGGGCTGAGAAAGGCCGTGGCAGGTTTTCTCAACAACTGGCTAGAAGGCCCGTAGAGATAATGCGAAATGAACCAGTTGTGATGTGCTGGGTAGTTGCCACAATTTCTCCGCCGCAAAACCCGCAATAAGTGCCAGGCCCAGCATTAGCGGAAGTGGTATTGACTGCAAACGCTGCTGCGCTTCCTGTTGTTGTCGATCAACAATTGCCATGACACCGAGTCGTTGTTGCTCGATGTCATGGCTGCACTGTGTAATCTGTTCATTTAAATGTCTCAGCGACATCGTTCAAAGCCTCTTTAACTTGGCGTTTGGTCTCTTCAAAACCGAGCAGTGGCACCAGCTGTTTTTGGTAGATGAAAATGCCGAGCAGAATGCCTATCTGGGCTAAAAGAAACACCAGAAAAGCAAAGTAAATGGACTGCAAAAAATAATAGGCAATAAGTCCGACGCCTCCGCAGAGGCTGACGACCACGGCCGCTCCCAAAGGCAGTAATATCAGTTGCAGAGCAATAATGCGTTTCCCAGCAGTCAGTGTTCTATCCAACTCAAGCTGGAACAATTTCTGGATGTTGGCCAACCAAGCTGTCAGCAGGGTAAGTGTCGCTTCGGCACGGGCCAGGGTTGCTTCGAGGCTGTTTCCACCCCCACCATCAGTAGTTTCCTCTGATGGTGGGGGGGAAGCTGGATCCGCGCTGCGCTCCTGCGCAGCTGGATCGGCATTTGCGTCAGACGCTTGGGACTTTTTTTCATTACCCATCAGGGGGTGTCCTTCCCAGTTGAAAAAAAGAAAGAGCGTTACTTAAACAGCTTCGCAATCGCCCAGCCGACAACAAAGGCACAACCAACGGCGAGAATGGGGCGCTCCCTGAGTGAAGATTCCGCCTTTTCCATTACGTTGGTGGCGCGCTGTCTCTGGGTTTCTACAGAGGATCTGGCTCTATCTTTCAAGCCGCCAGCTGCTTGTGAAGCGGCTTCTCCAGCAAGATTATAGGCCTGTTGCAGCTTATCCCTACTGGAATTTGAGTGTGGAGATCTTGCGGTTGCCATCAGGTTTTTCCTCTCTGGGTTTAATTGCCGAGGAAGTCTATAGTCCCATCTTGGTATTCCCACCTGAAAAAAGGGCTTTTTTTAAGTTATTTTACCGGAAAGATAGCGCTGTTCTGCTATTAGCCCAGTCAGAAATATCGAGGTGTTCTTCCCCCTCCTAATCCTAGTGTCAGGTTGTTCGAGCGTCATGAGTGCTAGGGGCTTGAGGGTCTTTTTTTCTTCCAGGCTTGGATATTTTCCACGACGCCATCCAGCAGGCGCTGGCGGGATTCGCGGCTGATCCAGGCGTTGTGGGGCGTGATAATCAAATTGGGGATATCTTTATCCAGCAGAGGGTGACTGACCGGTGGCGGCTCTTGGCTAAGAACATCCAAGGCTGCGCCGCCGAGATGGCCACTGCGCAACGCATCGGCTAGTGCCTGCTCGTCCACTAAGCCGCCGCGGGCGGTATTGACCAGTAGCGCGCCGGGTTTCATTGTTGCGATAAAATTTTTATCGACCAACTGCTCTGTTTTTTCACTGAGAGGGCAGTGAAGGCTGATTACGTCAGACTCCGCACATAGGCCCTGTAGGGAGGTTCGGCCTTCAGTTTTTTTCTCATCAAAAGATTCAGCTACCAGTATTCGCATGTCCAGGGCTTCCCCCAGTTTTGCTACTTTTTGTCCCAGTGCACCATAACCGATAATGCCGAGGGTTTTCCCCGCAAGCTCAATAACTGGATAATCGAGCAGGCAAAATATTTCGGATTGGCTCCAACGGCCTGCGAAAACATCCTCATGATAGCGATACCAATTGGATGCCAGAGCCAAAATCAGTGCGAAGGTATGCTGAGGAACTGATGCGCCGGCGTAACCTTTAACGTTAAATACAGAAATATTCAACGCTTGTGCGGCAGTCAAATCAATATTATTAGTGCCCGTTGCGCAAACACAAATTATCTTGAGATGGTGTGCCTGCTCCAATAATGTGCGATTTAATATGACCTTGTTGGTAATGATCACATCCGCATTGGCAAGTCGTTCTGCGGCTTCTGCCGCTGAAGTGGTTTCATAGAAATCCCATTGGTCTAGACTGTTTTGCAGGGCCGATGTATTCAGCTCCTCCAGCTTCATTGTCGATGTGTCCAGAAATACGCCGCGCATGGAATCTCCTAGATTTCTGTATTGTGGGCGAACATGCTACGGCAGTGAATACCGATTGCAACGGTTTTGCGGGAGCTCGGCCTTGTGTGCGCTTACTTTTGGCTACGGTTAGTTTGTCGGGCCTTTCTGTCGCAACTGAAAGAGGGCCTCTATGGGGATATCGATCACCGCTGCCAGTTTGGTTTTGGTTTCTGCATTTCTTCACGCGGGATGGAATTTACTGGGTAAATCCCGCACACCCACTCCTGCTTTTTTCTGCATTGCGACGCTCAGTGTCGGACTTTTTCTGTTGCCGCTGAGTTTTTGTGTTTTAGCACAAGCGCAATCTCTACCACGAAGTTTTTGGTTGCTACTTTTGAGTAGTGGCTTTTTTCAAATGATTTATATGGGAGGTTTATCCCTCGCTTACCAACGTGCGAATATGGGGCTGGTTTATCCCATTGCGCGGGCATTACCAGTGCTATTAGTTGCACTTGCGACGGTTTTATTGGGGCAGTCCTTGCCTTTGCTTGCCTGGCTGGGCATGTTGCTGGTGACGATTGGTTGTCTGCTGGTCCCCCTGGTGTATTTTCGCGAGTGCCATTGGCGGGCTTATTGGCGTGCTGACTGTGCTTGGGCTCTGGTTGCGGCGATTGGCACCGTCGGTTATTCACTGGCGGATAAGGGAGCATTGCTGTACTTGGGGAGTGCTGTTGGTAAAGCCGTCTCCCCAATGGTGATGGTTTATAGCTACTTGGGAATGCAGTTTCTCGCCTGCGGGCTTTGGTTACTCTTGGGGTGCTTTGGTCAGAGTGGCACTGCGCAATTGATACAGAGTCTCAAGGATCTGAAAGTTGTCGCTCTGACCGGCGCCATGATGGGAGCGACATACGGTTTGGTGTTGTTGGCGATGACAATGACGGAAAATGTGAGTTACGTGGTGGCTTTGAGGCAGCTGAGTATTCCGCTGGGCGTGGGTTTGGCAATCTGGCTACTCAATGAGCCGGCACACAGGCCCCAGTTGTTGGGCGTGGGATTGGTGTGTGCCGGACTGATTGCGGTCTCCCTGCATTAGATTTGAGCAGAAGCACTACATAACGCGCATACCAGGTTTGGCACCTTCGTGGGGCTCCAGAATCCACAGGTCTTTGCCGCCTGGTCCCGCCGCCAGCACCATGCCTTCGCTCAGACCAAAGCGCATTTTGCGCGGTGCCAGGTTGGCTACCATTACCGTATGCTTGCCCTCCAGGTCCTGTGGGGCATAGGCGCTTTTGATCCCAGCAAATACCTGGCGGGTCTCGCCGCCCAGATCCAGAGTCAAACGCAGCAGTTTGCCCGCACCCTCCACATGCTCAGCTTTGGCGATTAAAGCAATACGCAGATCCACTTTAGCGAAATCGTCAAATTGAATTTGCTCGGCAATGGGGTCTTCTGCGAGGGGGCCGGTGGCAACTTTAGTTTCCGCTTGCAGTTGGGCCAGGGATTCCTGTGCCGCTGCCATTATCGCATCGACTTGGGTTTTCTCCACGCGCTGCAACAGCGGTTTGAACTTCTTGATCTCGTGGTCGGCCAGCGGCTTGGTGGCACTGTTCCAGTTCAGGTCGCTGTTGAGGAATTCAGCGGCTTTAAGCGCGGTGTTGGGCAGCACCGGTGCCAGCCAAGTGATCAGGGCGCGGAATATGTTGACGCCCTGGGAGCAGATAGCGAGCACTTCAGCTTCAGCGCCCTCTTGCTTCGCCAGCGACCAGGGGGCCTTGTCGGCAATCCATGCATTGGCGGTGTCAGCCAGGGCCATAATGTCACGTGTAGCGCGGGCGTATTCGCGCTGTTCGTAATACTCGGCGATACGTGGGGCGGCTGCGACAAACTGGTCCCACAGCTGTTCGTCGGCCAATTTGCTAGCGAGCTTACCACCGGACTTGTTGACAAATTTGGCCGTGCGCGAGGCGATATTCACCACCTTGCCAACCAGGTCAGAGTTAACTTTGGCGATGAAGTCATCCAGGTTCAAGTCCAGGTCGTCGACACCGGCGGTCAATTTGGCGGCGAAATAGTAGCGCAGGTACTCGGGGCTCAGGTGATCCAGGTAGTTGCGGGCATTGATAAAGGTGCCACGGGATTTGGACATCTTCTTGCCGTTGACTGTGAGGAAGCCGTGTACACAGACTTTGTTGGGCGTACGGAAGTCCGCAGAGTCCAACATGGCGGGCCAGAAAAGTGCATGGAAATTGACAATATCTTTGCCGATAAAGTGGTATACCTCGGCGTCGCTGTCTTTTTTCCAGTATTCGAGCCAGTCCAGCCCTTGGCTGTCACAGTAATTCTTCAGGCTGGCCATATAACCGATAGGGGCGTCGAGCCATACGTAAAAATACTTGCCGGGTGCGTCGGGGATCTCGAAACCGAAGTAGGGAGCGTCGCGGGAGATGTCCCACTCTTGAAGGCCTTCTTCTAGCCACTCGGCCAGTTTGTTGGCGACCTCATCCTGCAGGGTACCGGAACGAGTCCACTCGCGGAGGTACTCGGTAAAAGCGGGCAAAGTAAAGAAAAAGTGCTCAGACTCCTTTTCGATAGGTGTCGCTCCAGAAATAGCGGAGACCGGGTCGATCAGTTCAGTCGGGCTGTAGGTGGCGCCGCAGGCTTCGCAGTTATCGCCGTATTGGTCAGGGGTGCTGCAGCGCGGGCAGGTGCCCTTGATATAGCGGTCCGCCAGGAACAGTTGTTTCTCCGGGTCAAAAGCCTGGGTGATAGTGCGCGAGGCAATATGGCCGTTCTCACTGAGACGGCGATAAATCATCGCGGATAGCTCAAGGTTCTCATCAGAATGGGTCGAGTGGTAGTTGTCCACGCCAATCAGGAAATCGGCGAAATCGCGCTCGTGCTCTGCCTGCATATTGGCGATATGCTGTTCTGGGCTCAGCCCCAGTTGCTCGGCTTTCAACATAATCGCAGTGCCATGTGCATCATCGGCACAGATATATAGGCAGTTATTGCCGCGCGCACGCTGGAAACGCGCCCAGATATCAGTTTGGATATATTCGAGTACGTGGCCCAGGTGTAGGGAGCCATTGGCATAGGGCAGTGCGCTGGTGACGAGAATATTGCGCGTATCGGACATTGGTTTTTCCATCGCTGAGGGGGTTGCGGCCAGAGGCTCCAGCGGAGCGGGCCGAAGATCGTCAAAAGACCGCGGAATATAGCAGATTTGCACTATGTCGTGGAGGTGCCAAGCGGGCGTGCCTAAGCAAAAACTCACTTACTGCGGCTGGTGTTGGACCGCGTCATCCGACACAATGCGAGCCAATCTAGAAGCGTTGAAAGGGAGATACCGTGAGCGATCACCAACACGATCATGACGATCTGTCACAGGAAGTTCAGTCTGAGCTGGAGCGCCTGGCAGAATGCCTCGGCCAGCTGCATGATCCAGCCAGCGGGTTGCCGCTGGATGATTTGGACGCAGAAATTGAAGTGGGGTTTGTGGACGACACGGTTTATGTCGGGGTTACCCTGGGGTATCCGTGTGCCAGCCAGGAGGCGGATTGGCGCAAGCGAGCGGAAGATAGTTGTCAGCCGTTACTGAAAGCGGGTCCTTTGAAAGGCTGTGCCCTGCAGTTCGAGCTGTTTAGTCATATTCCCTCCACCCCTGCGCCAGGGGCACCTGAGCCACTGGCTGGGGTTAAAAATATAGTTGCAGTCGCTTCCGGCAAAGGCGGTGTTGGTAAGTCCACAACAGCCGTGAATTTGGCTTTGGCCTTGGCGGCCGAGGGAGCCAGGGTCGGTTTGCTAGACGCGGATATCTATGGTCCAAGCCTGCCTACTATGTTGGGCACCGAGGGTGAACGCCCTCATGTGAAAGAGCAGAAATTTTTTGTACCGGTAATGGCCCACGGAATTGAGACCATATCATTGGGCTACCTGATGACAGAAGATACTCCTGCGGTCTGGCGCGGCCCTATGGCCAGTGGTGCACTAAATCAGATTCTTAGCCAAACCCTTTGGGGAGATGGCCGCGATGGGCTGGATTACCTGGTTGTCGACATGCCACCGGGTACCGGTGATATCCAGCTCACGTTGGCGCAAAAAACAACTCTGGCCGGTGCCGTTATTGTGACGACGCCGCAGGACTTAGCGTTAAAAGATGCCATTAAAGGCATCGAAATGTTCCGTAAGGTATCGGTACCGGTATTGGGGATTGTAGAGAATATGGCTCTGCATACCTGCTCCAACTGTGGGCACAGTGAGTCGATTTTTGGCGCTGGCGGCGGTGAGCGAATCGCAGCGGAATACGATACCCACCTGCTGGGTGAGCTGCCTTTGGCACAGAAAATCCGCGCAGATGTGGACAGTGGGCAACCCAGTGTAATTTCAGATCCAAATGGTGAAATTGCAGGTTTTTACTGCGAAATTGCCCGCAAGACAGCGGCTCAAATCTGGCTCAATAGCGGTATGGATGACGATATGCCGGAAATCGAAATTAGTTGAGCCCTTTCGCGATATCGATCACAAAGAAATCATTTTCTTCTTTTTGTGGTTTTTACCGGGTCCCATTATTCTTATATTGGTTCGACCCGGTACTCTCTTTTATCTGCAGACTCGATTTGGACGTTTTCGTTATCAGCGTCAAAATAAATGTTATTCAGGGTTTTGCTGCTGTCGAATGCCGGGCGCTCAAGTGTTATAAAAAAATTCAATAAAATGTTATATAACAATTTGCGAGCATTTTTTTGGGTGCTAATCCACTGATGTAAATGGTGTTCGGGTAATTAAGTCGATTTTTTGTGAGAATTGTCCATTTCGATTCTGACAGTTTGGCAGTATTTGCGGGTTTTCTTCGGTGCTATAAAAACCTTAGATAAGGTAGGGAGAAATAAATCCCAGTTTATAGGTGCAGTATTTTTGCTGTTAATCGTCAAACCTATTAGAGGGCGGTAGGGTTGCCGTGAAATTAGAGGTATATATCAGGAGTGTCGAGGAAAAGTCTGCTTCAATTAGGGTTTAAGACTTAGGTAAGGCAATAAAAAATAGGCATTACGGAAGCTGTAGTCGATAAAAATAACAAAGACAAAAGCACGGGTGCTTTTATCCATGAATTTTCATATTAGCTATCGACCGACAGGTGGCATAGCGCGAGTACTTTTTTATGGTCCGGTAGGCTTTGCGGATAGGATGGAAGCCACCGCGTTATTGGTGGAAAAATACCGTCATCGGAAGCCCTTGCGTATATTGCTCGACTTGCGCTATGCGCGCACCAAAATCACTCTGGAGGAACACCGGCAATTTATTCACTATCTTGCAGAGCATCCAGTATTGCAGCGTGCTTTTATCGCCGTAGTACACCCACGTAACCGCTGGACCTCACCGCTGCCTACGCATGGTTCCTCCTTATGCAGACTCAGTTCGCGGGAGTTTGTGGTGGAAGCCGAGGCTGAAGCCTGGCTCGCCCAAATCAAGGGCGCGCCTCAGCCTCTGGCTTTGTGATGAAAAAGAAGGGATCAGCCCTGCTGGCTGCGGGCCAGTTCAGCTTCAGCCTGGCGGCGGCGCTCCTCTCTTTTCTGTTGGCGGCGCGACACAGTTTGCTGACGGGCGTCCTGGCCGAGATGAACTTCGCCACGTGATTTAGCCAGTTGAATCTGCTTCTCCCGCTCGCGGAAACGGACGCGATCGGCCTCAGGAATCTTATGATGGCAGTGGGGGCAGCTGACCCCTTGTTCGAACAGCGGGGACAGCTGGTCTTCCTCGGTGATCGGCATACGGCAGGCATTACATTGGTCGTATTGACCCTGATCCAAATCGTGGTTGACGGTGACGCGCTCGTCAAATACGAAACATTCGCCCTCCCACAGTGATTCCTCTTTTGGCACTTCTTCCAGGTACTTCAGGATACCGCCGTGCAGGTGGTAAACCTCTTCAAAACCCTGCTCTTTCATATAGGCCGTGGATTTCTCACAGCGAATACCGCCGGTGCAGAACATGGCGACCTTTTTGTGCTTGGCCGGATCCATATTCTCCTTCACATATTGGGGGAATTCGCGGAAGGTCTCTGTTTTCGGGTTGAGCGAATTCTTGAAAGTACCGACTTGAAATTCATAGTCATTGCGAGTGTCCACTACAACGACTTCAGGGTCACTTATCAGGGCATTCCAGTCTTGGGGCTTGATATAGGTGCCGACCGTACGCAGCGGGTCAATACCCTCCACGCCCATAGTGACAATTTCCTTCTTTAGCTTCACTTTACTACGCAGGAAAGGCATTTCGTGGGTGATGGACTCCTTATAGTCCAGCTCAGCCAGGCGCTCGTCCGACTTTAAGTGGGCTAATACCGAGTTAATGCCCTCGCGGGGACCGGCAACGGTGCCGTTAATGCCCTCGTGGGCCAGCAGCAAGGTGCCTCGCACACAGTTTTCCTGCATGACATCGAGTAGTGGCGCACGCAGGGACTCGAAGTCCTCCAGGGTGACAAACTTATACAGTGCGCATACAACAAATTGGTTCATAGTACTTCCTCAGTTGCGGGCCGGATCGCAAATCCGGAGCAGAAAAAATCGCCGCGCATTTTATCGCAAAAAAAGTAGCTTGTCGTACAGTAAGCAGGCGGCCCGCAGTAGTCACAAATTGGATTTGTGGTTGACCGTCGGGCCGCAAGTTGTCACAGTTCTGGCCAAAATTTAAAGGTCACAGCGAGGCGAGTCCCATGGTCGAAGAGTTTGCACCGAAAGAGTCAGAATTAAGCCAGATCTATAGTGAGGGCGAGGTTTCCGTCCAGATCGACATTTATGAAGATGGCGAGGGCAGTTGGCTGCTTGAAATCGTCGATAGCAGCAATAATTCCACGGTGTGGGAAGATGCGTTCGATTCCGAGAAGGAAGCGCTAGAAGAGGCGCTCGATGCGCTCAAGGAAGAAGGGATAGCCACCTTTGTAGGCCCCGTTCAGGAGGCGGATGGCAGCTGGTAATTACTCTGCCCGGAGATGATGCAAGGCGACTGGCAGTTCTCGCTGAAAACTCCCTCCCTGCGTCTGTCGGCGGCTCTAACTGCTATAGTTAAGGTGTGAAGGGAATCGCGACTTTGTAACAGCACACCCAATCACAGTGCCGCCGCGAGATATTGGTGGAACCCTTGTCTCCGGTGGCGCTACCTAATCTGCGGTTATCCTCCAGATGAACCTGCGCTGCCTAACCCTTCTAGTGACTGCTCTAAGTCCGATGGTATCTGCTGAGACCATAAGCCTCTCCAATCGTCAGCTAATTACAACAGACCTAAAAGAAGCGAAACTTATATCTGAACTGAATGGCTATGCGATTGTTGCCGGACGACATTGCCTGGACTGCGATGAAAACCTGGCGATTTATTTGTACCGAACAGGTCGTGCCGATGAGGGCGTAAGCGCAGATAAAATCCGCACAGACACCGAACGATATACCTATCCTGGTCGTTATCTTGATTATATGAGTAAAAAGCTGGTGGAAAAGACCCGTATGTTTTATGGGCACTGTTATGAAGGGCAGCCCTCATTGTTGTGGCTAACAGAATATAGTAATGGTGACCGCTGGGTGAAGTCAGAATATTTGATATTAATAGCTGATGAAGGCCTTAAGCACCGCTATATCGAACATCAGCAACCCAGTGTCTTTTACATCGAAAACCCAGAGTGCATCGAACTTGAAGGGTTTATGATGGAGTTGGAGCCCTGATTGATACCGCCAGGCTATGACTTTATGTCTCTCCTGTTATTAAACCGTGGTTAAACAAATAAATAAGCGATAGGGATGGCTCAAGGATATATTTCCGCGGGGCCTAGATGACGAATACCAGCAGATTTGCGTATTTTCGTCAGTCTTCACGATCGGGTTAATAATTCGCACTAATAATAAAAAAACCCCGCTGGAGGGCGGGGTCACAAGCTCTGTTGAAATCAGTTCTATTTACTTTACAGGTTCAAAAATAATTTTTAGTTTTTTCTTGCCCCAAGCTCGGGCTTTTCTCACGTCTTTTTCCATCCAAACGTCGATACGGTTTGTAAATCGCTTATTCATACGGTCACGCACGGTGTAAGTGCCCGGCAGACCTTCGATTCTTACTTTGGCGCCGTTGGTCAGACCGTGTTTTTCCAAGTCACGGGATACGGCAATAATTTTGTCACCAGGGCGCAAGCGGTTGTTCCAGGCTGCAACCCAAGGATCGCTGTCAGTTTGTCCGGGTACAGAGTTATAAGCAGTTGCGTCGACAATCATGGTTTTATTGAGTGCTGCAGAGGCGTTGACGCTTACGCCGATAGCGAGCAAGGCTGCAATAAAAAAGGCAGTATTTCGCAGAGTCTGTTTCATCATGTCCCATTACCTCCAGGTCATAAATGGTCACAAGCCAAGGGTTGCTTGTGAAACTTCCAAGTTTGTTTGGAAATCGTTGATCAATATTTAATCAACGCTGGCTATATTACCGGCGATTCTGGAGGTATCAACTTTTTCCTGGAAAGCGGGGAAAAGCCGTACGAAAGGGCGAGACATTTACGGAAAATAGGAAAATGACTTACTTTAGCTGGGAAATAGACAACAAAAAGGTGCTGTATACATTTTGTACAGAAGGAAATCTTTAATGGGAACCAGGCTCTTTAGTAAATGGTTTCCAGAGAGAAAAATTGCGTGACAGCGATGTCATTCTAATGATCTGTGCTATCAGTGAGGAAGGTCGTTCCCTCCCATGACTGAGAAAGTAAAATATTCCATATTAATTATTTGTGACTCTCCCTCCATATACTGTTGTTTTGGCAAGATTCCGCGATTAAAGCGAAAAAAACTGCCTCGTCACAGTGAGATTTACAGCGAATAGCCAGTACTCATAACGCGGTTTCTGGGTTTTGTAGGATGGGTTCGACTTGGCCGCGCAAGGAGGCCAAATAGTCACTGTCCTCCTGTAGGTCCGGAAGCTTGTGTCGCAAATCCAGTTGCACCGTTTTTTCCAGCCAGGCGATGGCCTCTTCCAGATTCCCCTGCCACTCACACACTTGCCCTAGATTGAAGTAGGTAATAGCGAGGTTTTGCCACTCTCCCTGTTCGTTCAGCCCGTCTATTGCCCCTTTATATAAAAGGTAAGCCGAGCGCAGCAGATGGGCTTGTTGTACGGATTCTTTCTCTGTAGCCGCCTGTTGGTGGTAGGTGTGGGCCATGGCAGATTGCACTCGAGCAACAGACTGAGGGAGGTCTGCCCCCGAATCCAAGTAATTGAGAACGGATTGGAACTGGGCGCGCGCCAATGGGTAGAGGTCTGGCCTCATTTGGGCACTGAAGGCATTCAACACGATTCCGTAGCGGTAGCGCAGAGCCTGTTGCTGGCTGGGGTAATCGGAGAGCGCAGATATTGCTTTTTCGTAGAGGGGTAGGGCATTGGAATAGTTACCCGAGCGTGCATAAGCTTCTGCTTGGGCAATGAGTGCCAGGGAGCGCTTCGCGTGAGGAGAGTGATAAGCGGATTTTTGCTGCCAGGGGTTTGCAGTCAATGAAATTGCCGTTACCAATACGGCGGTTCCCAGCAGCGAGTAAAACAGGACAAGCAGATAAGATAGATGTTTGTGCATAGGCACTTCCCACGGGCTACCTTGGGTGGACGATTTAGAGGCCCGAAGTTATGGGCCCCTTACGTCAGTAAATGCCTATTTATGGAGTTGCGCCAGTAGTCCCTGGAGTGGATGGCGTAGGGATACACCAGCGAAGCGACTGGCCTGGCAGCGACAGGAGTAACCGGTAGCCAATTGATTGTTATCGCTATTGAGTCGTGGTGCCCAGGACTGTTGGAATATCACCCGCGAAGTTTCCTTGTGCGCGGTCTCGTGTCCATAGGTGCCGGCCATACCACAGCAGCCAAGGCTTTCTGTAGTCAACGTTAGGCCCAGGGCGGTGAAGATACTTTGCCAGTCTTTCACGGAAGCGGTGGCATTGGTCTGCTCACTGCAGTGCGGCAACAATTGGAAGCTGCCGGGTTGCAGGCGGTGTTGCTGTTGCTCCAAGTGGTCCTGCTGGGAAGCCAGCCACTCCTGCAGCAACTGCACCTTGGGTGCCTGATCGCCCATCAGTTTTTTGTATTCTGAGCGGTAAGTCAGGGTCATTGAGGGGTCAATACCGACAAGAGGGATACCGCTGGCGGCGAGATCGTTCAGCATCTGGCTGTTGACCTCGGCCACGCGCTGGAACTGGCGCAGAAAACCATGCACATGCAGGGGTTTACCGTTGGCACGATAGGGCGCAAGTATGGGAACAAAGTCGAGCTGTTTTAGCAGACGTAAAATATCCGCCACTACCTCTGCATCAAAGTAACTGGTAAAAGCGTCTTGCACTATCACAACCGCCCGACTGCGCTGTGCGGGGCCGAGGGATTCCAAGCAGGCGGTACTGGCAACGGGTACCCCCAATTCTGCCATCGCCGTCTTCAGGGGCTTCTGCGACAGCATAGGGCTGTCGACCATGCCGAACACCCGTTCCATCAGGAAAGAGACCGGCTTTAGCTTCAGTGGCCAATTATACAGTTGTGGCAACTTGGCCAGATGGGGCACCAGGAATTCCAGCCCACCGACTGCGTAATCTTTTAGCGGGCGCAGATAGCGGCTGTAGTAGAGTTCGAGAAACTTGCTGCGGAATTCAGGCACATCGACTTTGATCGGACACTGGCCCACACAGGATTTACACGCCAGGCAGCCCTGCATGGCTTCATTAACTTCGTGGTTAAAATCGTATTCTCCGCGGGTTTTTGCCAGGGAGTTAATAATGCGTTTGGGGAGGCCCACAAAAAATGAGCGTTCCCGCCACCGCTGAGCACTGGTCACCGCATCAATATTTTTTGCACTGAGCAGCCGCAACCACTCGCGCATTAAAGAGGCGCGCCCTTTGGGGGAGTGAATACGATTGCGCGTTGCTTTGTAAGACGGGCACATGGCATCGTCGGGGTTCCAGTTAAAACAGGCCCCGTTGCCGTTGCAGTGCACCCCCTCTTCGTAGCCCTCCCAGACCTGTGTGGGAATCTGCCGGTCCCGTTCACCCCGGGTGGGCACCGCATCGATTTTGAGCAGTTGAGTGTGGTTGCTGGGGGTGGCAATTTTGCCGGGATTGAGTTGATTGCGCGGGTCGAAGGCCGCCTTGATATTTTGTAGCTCCGGATAGAGTTCACCAAAAAATTCCGGCGAGTATTCTGATCTGACGCCTTTGCCATGCTCTCCCCAGAGGAGGCCTTTGTATTTTTGCGTTAATGCGACCACTTGGTCAGTAATTGGGCGTATTTGTGCAGCCTGTTGGGGGTCTTTCATATCGATCGCCGGGCGCACGTGCAGTACACCGGCATCGACATGACCAAACATACCGTAGTCAAGGTTGGCCTCGTCTAAGACCTCACGAAATTCAGCAATAAAATCCGCTAGGTTTTCTGGCGGTACTGCGGTGTCCTCAACAAAGGGGATCGGGCGTTTCTCTCCTTGGGCATTGCCCAGTAGGCCCACCGCGCGCTTGCGCATAGCCCAGATACGATTCACCTCGGCGTGGCCACGAGCAATGGAGTAGCCGAAACTTTTGCCCGGTTGGCCAATTACCGCCTCGACTTGTGCGGTAAATTGCGCCAAATTGCGCTCTAAGGCTTCTTCACTGTCTGCGGTATATTCGACTAGGTTAATCCCTTTGGCTGGGTGATCATCAGCCGGGAAAAACTGGCTGACGCTGTGCCAGACAATATCTTTCATTGCCAGCTGTAATACTTTGCTGTCCACGGTTTCAATAGACATGGGCCCCGCCAGCATCAGATCTTTGGCGTCTTGCAGGGCCTCTTGGAAATGGTCGTATTTCAGGTTGACCAGAGCCACGCACTTGGGGATGGGGAGGAGATTGAGTTTCGCCTCGGCGATAAAACCCAAAGTGCCCTCAGAACCACACAGAACGCTGTTCAGATTAAAACGCTCAGCTTCGCGAATATGCGCTAGGTCGTAGCCGGTGAGGCAGCGGTTTAACTTGGGGAATGTGGCATCGATCAGACCGGCTTTATCGCGGGCAATAGTGTCGCACACCCTGTGGACCCGCGCTGAGCGCTGCTCACCGTGACTGGCTTGAGCGAACTCGTCGTCCTCCAGCGGGGCCGACCGCCAGAGTTCACCGCCCATCAATACGGTGTGTAGCTCCAGGACATGATCGCGAGTCTTGCCGTAGATACAAGAGCCCTGGCCCGAGGCGTCGGTATTTATCATGCCGCCGATGGTGGCGCGGTTGCTGGTGGATAGCTCAGGCGCAAAGAACAGACCGTGAGGTTTTAGTGCCGCATTCAGCTGGTCCTTGACCACGCCCGCCTGTACCCGCACCCAGTGCTCCTCAACATTAATTTCAAGAATCTGGTTCATGTGCCGGGAGATATCCACCACCAGCCCGTCGGTCAGGGACTGGCCGTTTGTGCCTGTGCCGCCGCCGCGCGGGGATAACACTACCGAGTGGAAGTCTTCCCTTTCAGCCAATTCGGTCACTAACTGTAAGTCACGGTTATCGCGGGGATAGACCACGGCCTGAGGGAGAACCTGATAAATCGAGTTATCGGTGGCCAAAACCGTGCGGCTGGCATAGCTGGGGGTGGTATCGCCACGAAAACCTGCGTCCGTCAGTTCCTGTAAGAACTGCAAATAGAGCGCCTGAACCTCGTCGACTTCGCGCAATGCTGGAATCATGAGCTAATCCGTACTTTCTCGGGAGGTATGGGCCGCATCGCAGACCGGGGACTGGCGATAAAAATGCGCGCAGCGCTGTAGCTCGGAATGAACGCGGCTTTGCATTGTAGCTTTGGTTTGCATTTGCGCAAGCCAGTGGAGCAGTGCTAGATGTGATTAAAAACTTATACAATGAGTTCTCTTGTATAAGTTTTTGGGGCGGTCTATAAAAAAGATAGGCCATCATCTGGGCAGAATGACTATGAATATCCAATTCCTGCCAAATAAGATCCCCGTCGGTATTAGCCGGTGCGCTGTGGGTGACCCGGTGCGATATAACGGTAGTCATAAGCACAGCAAAGTCTGTACCCAACTTCTTGGCAATTGCTTTGAATTACAAGCTTATTGCCCGGAAGTGGCTATTGGTCTCGGGGTGCCGCGCCCTCCGATTCATTTGATCGTCAGCGATCGTCTTCGTGCTGTAGGTCGGGATGACACCAATATTGATGTGACTGAGGATTTGGAGTCATACGCGGATGAAATTGGCCCGGAAGTGGAGTTGTTACGGGGTTTTATCCTGATGCAGAAATCCCCCAGTTGCGGAGTGCGTACCACACCCCATTATAAGGAGGATGGTCGTGCGGTCCTGGCGCATTCTGCCGGGTTGTTTGCAGCTCGGTTGCGGGAAAACTTCCCGCACTTGCCAATGGAGGAGGCCGGACGTCTGAATGCCAGCGATATTCGCGAGAATTTTTTAACCCGTGTATTTGCCTACGATGCCTGGTCTCGCTATGTGTCTGATGATCCGCGCCCCGCGCGAGTTATCGAATTCTACACTGCCTATAAGTACCTGTTGTTGGCTCATAGCCAACCCCTGACCCGTGCCTTGGGGCAGTTCGTCTCCAACTCGCGCGCGGTCAGCACTGAAGACTTTGCTTCTGAAGTGCGTGGGCGGATTATGGAAATTCTTTCCTTACTGGCATCGCGTAAAGATCGCACTAATGCTTTGATGCACAGCCAGGGTCATTTAAAGGGGTATCTCAATAAAGAAGAGCGCGCCGAGCTTGCCCAGCTTATAGAAGAATATCGGCAGGGCCACAAACCCATCTCAGCGGTCCTCACCATGCTCCGTCATTACTTGCCACGAAGCCCCCATCACTTTATACACAGCCAGGTATTGCTCGCGGCTGAGCCGGCGGAGTTGGGATTGTGTGAATTTCGATAATTACAGTCATGCTCAATACGGAAGCCTCTGAGAAAAATTACTTCCCTATTCGTGAAGTTGCCCGAAGGACAGGAGTGCACTCTGTTACATTGCGTGCTTGGGAACGCCGCTATGACTTGCTATCGCCTTTACGCACAGATAAAGGCCATCGCCTCTACAGTGAAGAGGAAATCCTGAGAGTTGAAAGAATCCTGCAGTGTCTCGCCCGTGGAGTATCCATTGGGCAGGTGCGCGACCTATTGGCACGAGAGAATAGCAAAAGTAGGGTATCGGGTGATGCAGGCGTTGGTAAAAGCAGTTGGCAGGCGATGCTAGATGAGACCTCAAGCCTTATTCAGAATTATGCAGAGCCCCAACTACGTCGCTGTCTCGACCATTGGTTTTCTTCACTCCCGGCCACTTTGCTTTTGGAGCACTGGCTAAAGCCTCTCCATGTGCGCCTTGAGCGTTCTCGCCTGCTCGAGAGCCAGGTAGCTCAGCTGTTTTTTTGGCCCCTATTACAAGATCAGTTATTACTGGCTAACGGTATTGCCAGAAAGAATCTGTACAAAGACAAGTCCCTGTCGAAGCCTCGTGTTCTCTTACTGGAAGTTACGGGTCAGGACCAACAGGCATTTATGCAGATGTTTATTGCTGTACTCCTTGCTGCAAGAATAGAAGTTATTACCTTAGCTTATCCAGCGGGGTTGTCGGGGCTTGTAAATACAGTGAGAAATTTAGATGTACAGGGCGTGGTTTGCTATAGCCACAAAGCGCTCCCCAGAAATTTTCTTGACTATGAGTTGCCAGATTCTTTACAGGGGATGGCAGCACCACTCTGGCTCGCGGGCGACTTTATCGAAATGCAGAGCTTGGCATTGGCTGAGCTGAATCAGCGTCCTCTGACAAGGTTGCTTGACGGAAGTGCAGAAAGCGCTGTTACACAATTGCGGGAGTCTTTAAGGAAATGATTCACCAAGTGACTATGCGGCGTGGCCTGGTGTGGCTACGCAATGATTTGCGCCTTAATGATAATTCTGCACTGTACCAGGCCAGCACTCAATGCCGGGAGTTAGCTGCGGTATTTATTGCATCCCCAGGGACTTGGCAGAACCACAATGAGGGGGATCCCGTAGTGGCTTTTCGTATTGCCTGCTTGCGGGAATTGCAAATTGAGTTAGAAGATCGAAATATTCCACTGTACTTCATTGATGTTCCCTTTTTCGCTCAGATTCCTGAGGTTCTGCAGCAGATAGTCGAACGTCTGAAAATAGATGCTATTTATACGAATGCCGAATACCCTCTTAATGAGCAGCGTCGTGATACTGCAGTAAAAGATTTACTTAAAAAAGATGGAGTAAAAGTTCAGTTTTACAGTGATCGCACCCTAATTCCTCCGGGAGCAGTGAGAACGAGGGAAGGCGAACCCTACAAGGTTTTCACACCGTTCAAGCGAGCATTGATTCAATTGTGTGCCGATAGTGAAGTAAAAACCCTACCTAGACCCAGGAAAATTCCCGCCCCAGGAAGTGAATCACATTGGCCGAAATGGATGTCTTTATCGGGGGGGCAAAAATTAAGCCGAAAAATTCCAACGCAATTGCCGCACTATACGATAGGCAAAAGTGATAATACTGGCTTTATTAAAGGCTGGAGAATAGGAGAGAAAGCAGCACAAAAAAAACTGAAAAAATTCAGTAGTAAAATATTTTCCTATCAGGTGGAAAGAGACTTTCCTGCACTTGATGGTACCTCTTGTTTATCTCCCTACTTAAACAGTGGTGCCATTTCAATTCGCCAATGTATAGCCATGGCGCTGAGTCTCAATGAAGGGCATTGGCTCGGTGGAAATGATGGAGTAGCTTGTTGGATAAGCGAGCTAATTTGGCGGGATTTTTATACCCATTTGCTAGTGGACTTTCCCCGCCTGAGTAAAGGCAAGCCATTTAAAGAAGAAACTGATCAGATTCCATGGTCATATAATCAGGACCAATTTAAGCGCTGGAGTCGAGGGGATACCGGCGTTCCGATCGTCGATGCCGCAATGCGGCAGCTAAATGAGACTGCCTGGATGCATAATCGACTGCGTATGGTTGTAGCTTCATTTCTCAGCAAAAATATGCTGATAGATTGGCGTTGGGGTGAGCGCTACTTTATGCAGCGTTTAATTGATGCAGACTTTGCTTCTAACAATGGGGGCTGGCAGTGGACTGCCTCCACGGGTACTGATGCTGCACCTTATTTTCGTGTATTTAATCCCTATAGGCAGTCGCAACGCTTTGACCCCAATGGAAGTTTTATCCGTAAATATGCACCTGAGCTAAAGGGGTTGAGTGACAAAGCTATACACGATCCACCGCCGACTCAGGGTTATCCCCAAGTGATTTGCGACGTGGGAGCTGGACGGAAGCGGGCCATTGAGGTTTTTGCCAATCTGAAGTAAATTTATGGAGCGATAATGTGAATTAGAGCGCTTCATCCTCAGTATGAGCCGTGATAGATAGCTCGTCATTTAAATCCAATTCCACCGAGAAAACGATAGGCCTACAGCAAACTTGGCAGTCTTCGGTGTACTGTTGCGGTAAAACTGATAAATCAATCAGTATTTTTATGGTTTCACCACAATAAGGGCAGTAAATGCTTCTCTCCGCTATTATTTCTGGCACAGGATAACTCCCTCTGGTGATAGTGAATTCACCTATTTGGTTCATATCAACACTTCGGACAGTTTCATGCAGCTATAGCCCCATAGTCACTGTACTGCTC